>SSGT01000039.1 GCA_008017065.1 Crocinitomicaceae bacterium | reverse complement strand
GTTCAAAGACGTATGTACGAATGATACTTGCTGCAACGAGAGCAAACAAAATCGAATCTCCCCACTCTTTGATTTTTGTCTTTTTCCCTGCTTTGTCTGAACTAAAAAAGCCGAAGATTAGCGCCACCGCATGGCCGACAACGGGCAAACACACAAACAAAACGATGTGATCGCCAATTGAACGCTCATTTACCTCTTTCGGATTGGCCCAATTGGTTGCTGGACGAACTTCTTGATTTTTCAATTGCGCAAGTAACACATACGGAAAAAAGATTGCTTGTAGTGTGTCTTGCCATGAAAATCGGCCAAACTTTCGAACGTAGCTTACATTTAAAACAGCCAACATGACCAAGTGAACACCGGGGAAAATCATCAATATTGACCACCACGGTTTGTTGCACGAAACCTTGAATGCAACGTAATAATTGTATCCAGGAATTAGCGCTTCCCATGATTTTCTCCCGAGTTTTTCAAAGCTCAAAAACCAGAGTGAAAGGAATGGATGAACTAAAATAAAAAGATAAAAATAGAGTACGTTCATAATGTTTTACTGTTTAAGACATCTTTCATGGTGAAGAGTCCTTGTTTGTTAAATATCCATTCAGCCGCAACGACTGCGCCGATCGCAAATCCTCTGCGGTTGTGAGCTTCATGACTAATTTTGATGGTGTCGATCTCCGAAGAGTAAGTCACCGTGTGTGTGCCCGGAACGTCTGGTAAGCGATGTGCCGTTACTCCCAATTGACCTGCGTTTACATGCGGTGTTTGTCCTTCGCCACAAACCCACGACAAGTAGGATTCGTTATTTTCCAAAATGCCATTGGCCAACGAAATTGCTGTTCCGCTCGGCGCATCTAGTTTTTGTACGTGGTGAATTTCTTCGATACATGCTTGATATTCCGGGTAATCAGCCATCAAGGCAGCAAGTCGGTTGTTGATTTCAAAGAAGATATTGACACCAATGCTGAAATTACTCGCGTAGAGGAGCGCTCCGCTGTACTGATCGACAAGCGACTCAACGTGGTGTAATTGATTATTCCAGCCAGTTGTTCCCACGACAAGCGGCGTGTTTGCTTCCATGGCAAGTTGAATATGTTGCAATGCAAGTTCGGGTTTTGAGAATTCGATGGCTACATCTACGGAAGTCAAATCTTCCATCGTCAATGGATTTGCACTGTTTGATTTAAAAACAATCTGGTGTCCACGCTCTTCAGCAGCTGCTTCGATTGCTTTCCCCATTTTCCCGTAACCAATTAATCCTATTTTCATATTCTAAAATGCTTGACAAAAATAAAAAACTCGTAGACTTAAACAAGTATTTTAATGTAATTTAAGACTCAAACGGACTCCTGGATTCTGCATGGTTAGCATGGTAGGAGAGATGTTAAGTGCTAGATTTTCGGAAACTTCAAAACTCACAAAATGTGCTTCTACCGCTGCATCAAGCACTTGCACCAAGTAAACTACACCGAATGCAATAATAAACAAATCCCTTCTATTTTGCTTCAGGGCAAAAAGCTGCAAGATTCCCTCATCATCGTACTGATTCCAATTCGGATCAAACGTTTGCGTAAAGTTCGATGCGCTTCGGAGGTTGTATTCGTTTTTTAGCGATTTTTGCTGCGCGTTGTTTTGGAGTAAAAAATAACCCGTAGCTCCTAATCCTGCGTAGATGAGCGGAACTTTCCAAAACGCTTTCTTTTTACCTTTGGGCATCGCGAGGTGGTTGTATACCTGACCCGCACCCGGCAAAACGGCTGAAAAAATCACTGCTTTTCTAACTGAATGCACTGTATCATTGTTTGAAACTGCAGACACGGAGTCTGCTTGTCCGAACGAAGATGAAACGCAACCCAACAGGAAGAGAGCAACAACCAGTTTCATTTCGACAGGATTTCGATGATTCGGTTTAAATCTACTTCTGAGTTGAAATTGATCATGATTTTTCCACTGCCTAAATTACTTTTTTTAATTTCAACCTTAGCGGAAACTCGATCTCCAAAAAACGAACGGAATGTTTGCTGTGCTGTGTTGAGTTCTGGTGCACCAGATTTGTCACGCTTGGTTGTTTCTCCAGCAACCGGATCAGCACCCTCGCGAATCAACGTTTCCAATTCACGCACCGATAAGTTGTCTTCAACAATGCGATTGAACAGGGCCAACTGAAAATCTTCATCTCCTGCAGAAACAAGTGCGCGCGCATGTCCCATCGAAATTTGATTGTCGCGAACACCTAATTGGATCAATGCGGGCAATTTAAGCAAACGCAAATGATTGGTGATGCTCGAACGACTTTTAGATATTTTCTGACTCATTTGTTCTTGCGTCAGTGCACATTCGTCGATCAAGCGCTGATATGAAAGAGCGACTTCAATTGCATTCAAATCTTCGCGTTGAATGTTTTCAACCAACGCCATTTCCAGCATCGATTGATCGTTTGCAACACGGATGTATGCCGGAACTTCTGTCAATCCCGCGAGTTGCGACGCTCTAAAACGACGTTCACCTGAGATCAATTGGTATTTATCTCGTCCTAATTTTCGGACTGTAAGTGGTTGTATAATTCCATGAACAGCAATTGATTCACTCAGTTCATTTAAAGCTTCAATTTCAAAATTGGTCCGCGGGTTAAACGGATTGGCTTCAATACTGCTGATTGGAATCAGAGAAATTGATCCAACGACTCCGCTCTCAGGAGATTTGGTGGTAATATCCGTTGCAGCATTTTCCAACAATGCACTTAAACCTTTACCCAAGGCGCCACGTTTTTTCATGTTAGAGTTCATCTCCTAATTTAATTTTTTTATCGTCGTTTGCAATCTTTGTCAAATTGTTTTTCTGTAAAATTTCGCGTGCAAAATTCAAGTAATTGATCGAACCTTTACTTGCTGCATCGTGCATTACAATCGTTTCTCCAAAACTTGGAGCTTCACCTAATTTTGTATTTCGGTGAATAACCGTGTCAAACACCAATTCTTGGAAGTGCGTTTTGACTTCATCAACGACTTGATTGGCAAGTCGTAAACGGGTGTCATACATCGTTAGCACAATGCCTTCGATTTCCAACTCTGGATTCAACCGACCTTGTACAATTTTGATGGTGTTTAGCAATTTCCCGAGTCCTTCCAATGCAAAATACTCGCATTGAACGGGAATCAATACCGAATCAGCAGCCGTCAATGAATTTACGGTGATCAATCCCAACGACGGAGAACAATCGATGATGATAAAATCGTATTTATCTTTGATTTTGTCGAGTGCATGCTTCAAGCGATGCTCTCTATTTTCCATGTTAATCATCTCCAATTCAGCACCCACCAAATCAATGTGCGAGGGGAGAATATCTAAATTCGGATTTTCAGTTGCAATGATTAGTTCGCTTGGATCCACGTCATTTACCAAGCAGTCGTATATATTGCGCGTGTTTTTCGGATCTAATCCTACGCCGGAAGTAGCATTGGCTTGTGGGTCGGCATCAACAATCAGTGTTTTATATTCTAAAACTCCGAAACAACCGCCCAAATTAATGGCTGTTGTTGTTTTTCCTACACCTCCTTTTTGATTTGCTATGGCGATTATCTTACCCATTCATTTTACATTTAGACCATAAAGATACGTTAACTATTTGGCTTTTGGAAACCGTTCGTAGTCTTATTTATCAACTTTTAGCATGTTGAAATTTTGTTCGAAAAATAGTTGAATGAACGACTGGTTTTTCAAAAAATTCTCAACTTCCTCGTTTCTACCGCACCGAGTGGGGTAGAAAGTTAGTTAAAATGGTGTCTTCAACGTTTTTTGGATGGCTTTACTGTACCAGAAATGGCAGATTTTTGTTTTTTATTTCGCTTTTGTCGGTGCGTTGCAGCTGGTTTTGTCGTTTCCTGTTTTACACGTTGGGGGCTTTCCTTTTTTTCATCTTCTGGCATCGCTGCTACGTGTGTGTTTGGTGTTGCGGGTGCGTTGGGATTGGATGGATCAATCCATGATTTTTTAGAAACTTCTTCCTCTACAATTTCTCCATTTTCGTTCTGTTTGTAATAAACCAGCGGCTTCGTTGCATTTGTTTTGCTGATTGCAACAACATCTTCTTCTAAAATCCACTTATTGTCCTTGAAAGTCAACGCATCGTACGACATGTCGGGAACATAAAACTCGCGAAATCCTTCCATACTCGGACTTTCAGGTGACAAGTGGTCGAAAATTATTTTTTGACGCTCTACGTCGTAATTGAGCGACATGACGCATTTTTTGGAGTGTTCAAAATAAACGCGTTTGAGTGTTTCGTCTTTTATTTTAAAAACGGGACTTCCCAATTTAATGTGATTACCATTAAACGAGATCACATCGATCAGCTTGGTGTGGGTCATGTTACTTGTCGCATCATACCCAAGAATCGTATAAACGGTTTTACCCGATTTTTGAATTGGAATTATTTTGTAGTAGAGTGCACCATACCAATTTTTCTCATCCAAATAATCCGTTGGCTGGGGAGGAAGTAGCTGTGAATTGTCAATCAACTCGATGGTTTTCCATTCTTTTTTCTTGGCATCGAAGTGAAGCACAAGGCAATAATACGTATTGGTTTCATCGGATTGCTCCACATTCCAATTGAAAAAACGAAAGGTGTTATCCGGACTTTTAATTGTTCCTATCGTTCGTAATGAATTGAATTCATACGCAAACGCACCAGGAAGCGCGATCGTTTCGAGCAAATAATCTTTGAAAATCGTGTTTGCAGTTTGTTTTTCCAGATCGGTTTTAGCAGCCCGAAGTTCGCTCAAATAAAGCGACAATTTCTTTTCTCGAGATACAAACGAGGTATCCGTATTCGCAAGCGAAATTCCGAAATTTAATACGAGTAACGAAAAAATAAGTGCTTTCATATAACTTAATAACGCAAGTTAATTCGATTTGTTACTCCGCTTTGGCCACAAAAAGCAAAAAATGAAATTACAAGTGCATGAAATCTTTCTTCGCTAGAAGTTCATCTTCTGATTCTTCATGTTCTGGATCATCCACACAACAATCTACCGGGCACACTGCTGCGCATTGTGGCTCATCGTGAAAACCAACGCATTCGGTGCACTTGTCTGTTACGATGTAATACACGTCCATGTCTTTTGGCTCAAACGCTTTTGTTGCGTCAATCTCATCTCCATCGAGCGTCGTAATCATTCCAACTAATGAAGTACCGTCAGAATAGTGCCACTCAGCACCACCTTCGTAAATTGCATTGTTTGGACATTCTGGTTCGCATGCACCGCAATTGATGCATTCGTCTGTGATCATGATTGCCATAATTCTCTTTGCTTTGTGTGTTTTTTTTTGCAAATATACGCCAAACTTGATATTAATCTTTCATTTATCGTAAAAAAAGACAACGCTAATTTCAGATATTCCACCTGACGAATTTGAACGCAAAAAAGGCGGGAATTGAAAAGATTCCCGCCTTTGATACATCCGAAGATGCAATACTTCGTACTCAAATCTGCCGATTAATAGTAAATCGCTCTTCGTACTTTTGAAATATATTTCGCTAGGCGAATTACTTGTTTTGTATATCCAAATTCGTTGTCATACCATGCGTAAAGAATGATGTTTTCTCCGTCGTTTGAAACGATTGTTGCATGTGAATCGTAAACCGAACAGCATGTATTTCCGATAATATCGCTTGAAACCAATTCAGGATCAAATGAATAGTAGATTTGGTTTACCAATTCACCATTCAACGCAGCATCTTTGATTGCAGCATTTACTTCTGCAACGTTTGTTCCTTTGCGGATATTCAAACTCAAGATTGCCAACGAACCATTTGGAGTAGGTACACGAACCGCATTCGCAGTCAATTTGTCTTTCAAATCTGGAATCACTTTTGTTACCGCAGAACCAGCTCCAGTAGATGTAATTACCATGTTGATTGCTGCTGAACGACCTCTGCGTGGTTTTTTGTGCATGTTATCCAACAAGTTTTGGTCGTTGGTGTACGCATGAACCGTTTCGATATGCCCTTTTACCACACCAAATTTGTCGTTGATGACTTTTAAAATTGGTGAAATAGCATTGGTTGTACAAGATGCAGCTGAGAAAATGTTTTCGTTTTCCAAATCCAATTCTCCTTGGTTAATTCCGTACACGACGTTTGGAATTTCTTTTCCAGGCGCTGTAAGTAACACTTTAGAAACACCTTTTGCTTTCAAGTGACGACTCAACGCTTCTCTGCTTTCGAATACTCCCGTATTGTCGATAACCAAGCAATTGTTGATTCCGTATGCTGTGTAGTCGATGTCTTCTGGATTCGCAGCATCAATCATCTTCACAATTTGTCCGTTGATGATGATTGCTTTGTTTTCTAGATCTTCTTGTACTGTACCTTTGAATGCGCCATGAACCGAGTCGTTACGCAACAACGACGCTCTTTTGACAATGTCTTTATCAGACGAACCTCTCGTAACGATTGCACGCAAACGCAATTGTTGACCTTTTCCAGCTTGTTTAATCAATTCACGCGCAGCCAAACGACCGATACGACCGAATCCATAAAGTACAACGTCTCTTGGTTCAATTTCTTCTGAATCGGTTGCATCAAAACCTTTCAACTTATCAGCTAAAAATGCGGCTTTGGAATCGTATTTGGTTTGCTCAGCCAACCACTCGCTTGCCAACTTTCCGATGTCTAGTTTAGCAGGAGCAATGTTCATTTTGTACAATTCTTCTGCCAATTCAGAAGTTGTGAAAATGTCGATTGGCTTGTTTACGACTTTTTTTGCGTATTCGTGCAAGTTTAAGATTTCAGAAATAGTAACGTCAAGCAAATGATTGCGAAACAATACCAATTCGATTCCTTTGTCGTAAAGTAATTCTCCTGTTTTACTCGCTAAAACAACGGCAGCACGTTCGCGCTTCACGTGAGCATTGAGCTCTTTTTCGTAACCTAAAATAGATTCCATTTGATTTTTTTTGATGTGTGAGTTTAAAAAAAAAATAATAAAAGCCAAAACGGCTGTTCATGAGATATGAACAGCCGTTTAAATATTAACCTAAATACGATTTCAATAGTTTATTTCTCGAGGTGTGTCTCAACCTTCGAATCGCCTTTTCTTTGATTTGACGAACACGCTCACGTGTCAAATTGAATTTTGCTCCAATTTCTTCCAAGGTTAGTCCGTGATTCATACCAATTCCAAAGAACAAACGGATGATCTCACGTTCTTTGTCTGTCAATGTACTCAACGAACGCTCAATTTCTCGTTGCAACGATTCTGCCATCAACGCATGATCTGCTTTGGGTGAATCGCCGTTGGCCATTACATCCATCAAGGTTCCGCCGTCTTCAGAAGAAGATAGGGGAGCATCCATCGAAACGTGACGACCAGAAACATTTAAACTTTCTTTGATTTTATCTTCAGGAACTTCAAGTGCTTCAGCCAACTCCTCTGCCGAAGGTGGACGTTCAAATTCTTGTTCTAGTTTTGAAAAGGCTTTATTGATTTTATTCAATGATCCAACTTGATTCAACGGCAAACGAACGATACGCGCTTGTTCTGCCAATGCTTGAAGAATCGACTGACGAATCCACCAAACTGCGTAAGAAATAAATTTAAATCCACGTGTTTCGTCGAATTTCTGAGCGGCTTTAATCAACCCTAAGTTTCCCTCGTTAATTAAATCTGGAAGAGTCAACCCTTGATTTTGATATTGTTTCGCAACAGATACAACGAAACGAAGATTTGCACGTGTCAATTTCTCCAAAGCTCTCTGATCGCCTTGTTTGATTTTGCGTGCTAACTCTACTTCTTCCTCTGCTGTGATTAATTCCTCTTTACCGATATCTTGCAAATATTTGTCAAGCGATTGGCTTTCTCGATTGGTAATCGATTTTGTAATCTTAAGTTGTCTCATGTTAACTAACCCTTCTTTTTAGAAATAATTCTGGAATTTGACTGCAAAGGTACGATGAAAAAATAGGTTTTTCAAATAATATGTTGGATATTTTTTGGAATGTTTCCTCCTCAAAAACTGTGCCTTGTTGTGTTATAGAAGGAAAAGGGACTCCTTCAAATTGAAAGAATCCCTTTACTTTGTAACTATAAACTATAAACCAAAGCCGAAATAATCTTTTCTACCTGATGCTGACATCACTTCCAGTAAAACACCTCGATTTCCAGCGTTTAATTCAGCAGTCAATTGTTCTACACTGTATACCGGTTTGTCGTTGATTTTGGTGATATACATTCCTTCCTCTAATCCAATCGATTGCAATTTACCAACACTGAGCGATTTGATTTTTACACCGTAGGATAGATTTAAATCCTTTTTTTCCTTTTCGCTCAACGGACTAAACGTGGCGCCTAGCGCGGTTGTTTTCGAAATCGTTGCCTTGTCGAGTAGGGACGTTTCACCGTTGCTATTTCTCAATAGAATTTCCTTAACAACTTCATCTCCTTTTTTGTTTTTAATCGTAACAGGAACTTTATCGCCAGGTCTGCGCTTTCCGATTTCTTCTTGCAATGCTGCAACGGAATTGATTTCTTTGGATCCAATCTTCAAAATCACGTCACCTTCTTTGACACCTGCTTTGTCGGCTCCGCCATCTTCAACGACTTTCGCTACAAATACACCTTTTGTAGAAGTCAACTCGTTTTTCTCTTTGATTTCCTGTGTGATATCTGCAATTTGTACACCTAGGAATCCACGTTGAACCAGTCCAAAATCAATTAAATCACGCATTACTTTTTGCATCAAGTTGACAGGGATCGCAAAAGAATATCCGGAATAGCTCCCCGTTTGTGATGCAATCGCTGTGTTGATCCCAACGAGTTCACCGCGAGTATTCACTAACGCACCACCACTATTTCCTGGATTCACCGCCGCATCAGTTTGGATGAATGATTCGATTGGAACATTGTCTTTCGAGGATCGATCAGATAGAATGTTGATGTTTCTGGCTTTCGCGCTCACAATTCCTGCTGTCACAGTGGAAGTCAAGTTGAATGGATTTCCTACCGCCAATACCCATTCACCAATTTTCAAATCGTCGCTATTTCCAAGTGCAATCGGTTGCAAATTTGCCGCATCGATTTTAAGTACAGCCAAATCGGTCGAAGGGTCTGCGCCAATAATTTTTGCGGTGTATTTCGAGTTGTCGTTTAAAATCACTTCAATTTCGCTCGCGCCTTCAATTACGTGATTATTGGTCACTATGTATCCTTGCGAAGAGACGATAACGCCCGATCCTGATCCAGAACCGTATTGCTTAAATTCTCGGCTTCCAGTTCCTGGTCCGTAAAAAAACTCGAAAAATGGATCCCGTTGAACGGTTGTTCGAACAACTTTTGTCGTAACGTGAACGACCGAGTTGATTGAACTTTCAGAAGCCTGCACGAAATCAGGGCCTATTGCAGCTTCAGAATTATAGTTTACTTGTTTGGTTGGCAAGCGATTGCCATCAATGACTTGGTCAGAGAGTGATTCAAAAGGACTATAGTTCAAAAACATCGAAAATCCCAACGGTATCATTCCACCAATGAGTCCTAGTCCTAGAAATTTTAAATTTTTGTTCATAGTCTAAATAGTTTTAAAATTACGTTACACAAATTTAACGCACGTTTATTTTCTATATTCTGACTACTGTGTTAAGGATTGTTAAGCGGATTTGTTAGAAATTTGTTAACGTAAAACGGGTGTTTGTAGTGGCTATTAGCTTTTGTTTTTTAGGTAGATACAAAAAAAATCCGCTTCGAAAGAAACGGATTTTTGAATTGTGTTTTTCAATTTTATAATTGATCAGCGCGGCTTTTGTACTCGGCTGATTTCTCAGGATTTTTCAATCCTCTGTAGATTTGTGCCAAAATAATCAATACTTGTTTGTCTTTTGGATTTTTCTCGATGTATTTCTCAAGTGGAGCTACTGCACGTTTGTTT
This sequence comes from Crocinitomicaceae bacterium, assembly GCA_008017065.1. Taxonomy (GTDB): domain Bacteria; phylum Bacteroidota; class Bacteroidia; order Flavobacteriales_D; family Crocinitomicaceae; genus JAQVCM01. The sequence goes on along the minus strand of SSGT01000039.1, from coordinate 6,342 downwards.
AGTTCCTCCGCTTTCGCCAACATTTTGTCGTAGTTTGGGTCGCCTTGACGCAGTTGAGAAGCTTCTTGTTTCAACGTGACAGCGTTTCCAGACAAAAGTGCTCCCAATTGGTACAATGCATCCTCATAATTCGGGTCGATTTCCAACGCTTTGTTCAATGACGCTTCTGCTTTCTCGTCTTGCTTCAATTCCATGTAAATGGTACCGATGGTTAAATGCAATTGTTTGTTGTTTGGATCTGCTGCGATTGCTGCTGCCAAACTTGCTTCTGCCGCTGCGTTGTCACCTGCTTCGATGTCTGTGTTTACCATTTCCAACAAAATGTCTTTGTTGTTTGGGTATTTTTTTGAGCCCACCGCAAGAATTTCTTTTGCTTCCGCTTTCTTTCCGTCTTTACGCAACGCATTTGCAGCCAAGGCATAGATTAACGGTGCTTTGTAACCGATTTCAGCGCAACGCTTGTAACGTTCTGCCGCAACACCAATCATGCCAGCGCGTTCAGCACACAAACCAGCATTGAATAGGGAAGAGGAGTCAATTTCGTTCACAACGTCTGAAAGTTTTACTTGAAAATCATACGCCTCGGAAGCTTCTTTGAATTTTCCGTCTTTGTACAACACCTCGGTTCCCATCGAAAACATTTGTTTTTTCGTGTTGATGGATGTCAATACTTCGCTTTTGTATTTTTTATCAGTATAACTTTTTTTGTAACCTGCCAATCCTTCTTCCAACAACTTATCACCGTTTTCTTTGATGTAAGTGGTGTCGTCGGCGTTAGCAATTAACATGGCTGTATAGATTTCTCCCTTTAAAAACTGTGTTTTTGCACGGTCTTTCGTATCCGGATGTTCCGCTGCCAAATCGATAAATCCCTTTGCTTTTAAGAGAATTACTTTCGCTTTGTCCATTTTGTTTTCTCCACCCATCATCATGGATTGAAGTTGTTCCGAAAATTTTCGGTACTCTAACGCTGCATTTGTTTCGTTCAATGTTTGTGCAAAAGATTGAAATCCAAACAGGAAACTTCCTGCAACTAGCGAGATTTTAATTAATTTGTTCTTCATCGTTTTCTCTTTTTTATGTAGATGCATTTGGAAATCAAATTCCATACTTATTCTGCATCGTTGTTTTCAATTTCTGTGCCACTTTCTGCATCCGAATCAAGATCGGGGTTTTCTGAATTGTCAAAACCTTCCATTCCTTCTTCCAACTCATCTTCGTCTTCCGAACGCGGTACACGTGCAACCGCTGCGATCGCTGCGCTTCCTTTCAGATTGATCAAACGAACGCCTTGTGCAGCTCGTCCCATTACACGAATCGCTTCCATGTGCATGCGAATTGTGATTCCTGCTTTGGTGATAATCATCAAATCGTCTTCGTCGGTCACGCTCTTAATCGCTAATAATGGTCCCGTTTTGTCTGTAATATTCAATGTTTTCACACCTTTTCCGCCTCGGTTTGTTATTCTGTAAACCGGTTCACCATCTTCTGGGTCGTTAAGGAACGATCGTTTTCCATATCCTTTCTCAGAAACAACTAAGACAGTTTCGGTTGTTGTGTCACGAACACAAACCATTCCAACCACTTCATCGCCTTCTACAGTCATGTTTACTCCGCGAACGCCCGACGCATTTCTTCCCATTGGACGTACTTTTTCTTCGTTGAAACGAATTGCTCGTCCAGATTTAGTCGCCAATACGATTTCGTTTGTTCCGTCTGTCAAGCGTGCTTCTAATAATTCGTCATTCTCACGAATCGTGATGGCATTAATTCCATTGATACGTGGACGAGAATATGCTTCCAATGATGTTTTCTTGATGATTCCCTCCTTGGTACACATAATGATAAAGTTGTTTTGAACGTACTCCTTGTCGGTCAAATCTTGTACTTTCACATACGCTTTTACTTTATCATCTTGTTCGATGTTTAACAAGTTTTGAATTGCACGTCCTTTCGCAAGTTTATTTCCTTCTGGAATTTCATAAACACGCATCCAGAAGCATCTTCCTTTTTCTGTAAAAATCAACAAATAATTGTGATTTGTTGCAACAAACAAGTGTTCCAAGAAATCTTTGTCTCTCGTCGTTGACCCTTTGGACCCCATCCCGCCGCGGTTTTGAACTTTGTATTCGTTCAAGCTCGTGCGTTTGATGTATCCAGCGTGCGAAATAGTAATGATTACTTCTTCGTCTGGAATTAAATCTTCCATGCGCATCTCGCTCGCAGAATATTCAATGGTCGACCTACGCTCATCACCAAATTTGTCTTTGACATAGTGAAGCTCGTCTTTGATGATTTGCATTCGACGATCTTCGTTCGCTAAAATATCTTTCAAATCAGCAATCAATGCCATCAAATCCGCGTATTCTGCGCGTAGTTTGTCTTGCTCCAGACCTGTCAACTGTCTCAAACGCATTTCAACAATCGCGCGTGATTGTAAATCACTCAATCCAAAGCGAGCGATCAAGTTGTCTCTTGCTTCTTCTGGACTGTTGGATGCACGGATAATTTTAATTACTTCATCAATGTTGTCAGATGCAATAATCAACCCTTCCAAAATGTGCGCTCGGTCCTCCGCCTTTTTCAAGTCGAATTTCGTTCTACGAACAATTACGTCATGTCGAAAATCGATGAAATGCTTAATCATGTCACGCATCGTCAACATTTCCGGACGTCCATCAACCAACGCGATATTGTTTACTGAAAATGAAGTTTGTAATGCGGTGAATTTAAATAGTTTGTTTAGTACAACATTCGATATTGCATCCCGTTTCAATTCGTAAACGATCCGCATCCCGTTGCGATCGGATTCGTCGCGAATGTCTGAAATTCCTTCGATTTTTTTATCGTTGACAAGCTCCGCAGTCTTTTTGATTAACTCGGATTTGTTGATTTGGTAAGGGATTTCTGTAACGATGATTTGCTCACGTCCGTGACTCTCTTCAATTTCCGTTTTTGCACGCATTACGATACGTCCTTTCCCCGTAAGCATCGCATCGCGTACACCTTCGTATCCGTAAATAATTCCTCCAGTTGGGAAATCTGGTGCTTTGATGTATTTCAGTAATTCTTCCGAATCAATTTCTTTGTTGTCGACATACGCAATACATCCGTCAATTACTTCCGATAAATTGTGTGGTGCCATGTTGGTAGCCATACCCACTGCGATTCCAGATGCTCCATTGACAATTAAGTTTGGAATTTTGGTTGGCATCACCGTTGGCTCTTGCAAACTGTCGTCGAAGTTGGGAGAGAAGTCAACCGTATCTTTTTCCAAATCCTCCAACATTTCTTCAGCAATCTTTCGCAGTCTTGCTTCCGTGTAACGCATTGCTGCCGGACTATCTCCATCCACAGAACCGAAGTTTCCTTGTCCGTCTACCAAGGGGTAGCGAAGCGACCAAGGTTGCGCCATACGAACCATTGTATCGTACACCGAAGAATCGCCGTGTGGGTGATATTTACCCATTACTTCACCTACAATTCTTGCGGATTTTTTGTGGGGGCGATTCGAATAAACCCCTAAATCTTGCATACCATATAATACACGTCTGTGAACCGGTTTGAAACCGTCACGAACATCTGGAAGCGCTCTTGAAACAATTACTGACATCGAATAATCGATGTAAGCTGATTTCATTTCATCTTCAATGTTGATCTGTATTATTTTTTCTCCATCTGCCATGTTGTCACTATTTTTATTAGTTGCACATTAGTGCGTTTAAAGCAAGCTCCGAAATTAGTTATTTAAAGGCTAGCTTCTACAAGCGAAAACCCTATTTTATAAACAAAAATCTGTGGAAAGAGCCCTTTTTTACGGACTTATTAACAATTTTGAAGGCAGAAGTTTGAATAGAGTAGGTGTACTTTTGAAAAATGAATCAATTTTTAGCACTTCGGCTCATCGCAAAAAAAACACATCCAGTTTAGGTATTCAAAAGTAAAATTCAGACGTGCTAATTTCCGATGACTCGCTTGTATGAAACGCAACTTCGCAAACGAAATCGGTCAGCTTGTCACGTTTTGCACGAATTGCACAATACTTGTTGGTTGCCGTGAACGAATGCATTTCAAACAAAAGCGGATTGATTTCCGTTTATAAACAAAAATGTGTGGAAAATTGACTTTTTAGCCGAGTTATTAACAAATTAATCCGTTTATATTTGTTAGACGTTTAAAAAGTGTTTATTTAGTCACTTAATAAGTATACAAATTCATGGAAGCAAAATTTTCACCAAGGGTCAAAGATGTGATCAGTTTCAGTAGGGAGGAAGCCTTGCGCCTTGGGAATGATTTTATTGGAGTCGAACATTTACTACTTGGTATCATCAGAGAAGGAGAGGGAAAGGCAATCAAAATATTGAAAGAATTCAATTTAGACTTAAAACACATTCGGCAGGAGTTGGAAACGGGATTGACACGTTCTGTTCAAACTTTTGCGCAAAATTCAGCCAACATTCCGTTGGTGAAGCAAGCTGAAAAAGTACTTAAAATCATGTATTTAGAGGCGAAATTATTCAAAAGTCCGATGATTGGCACGCAGCATTTGCTGTTATCGATTTTAAAAGACGAAGACAATATCGCTTGTAAAACATTGAATAAGTATGGAGTAATTTACGACAATGCAAAAGACGAGTTAGAAAATATGCTAGAAGAAGAAAATTTACCGAAATCGGAGTTTCCTGGTTCGTCAGACGATGAAGGGGAAAACTTTGGGGCTGCGCAACGAAAGCCAGCTGATCCAAAATCGAAAACACCTGTGTTGGACAATTTTGGCCGTGATTTAACCAAAATGGCTGAGTCCGGAAAATTGGATCCAATCGTGGGACGTGAAAAAGAAATTGAACGGGTGAGTCAAATTTTGTCACGTAGAAAGAAAAATAACCCGATTTTAATCGGTGAACCCGGTGTTGGTAAAAGTGCTGTTGCCGAGGGACTTGCGTTGCGTATTGTACAACGAAAAGTTTCACGAATCTTGTTCAACAAACGAATTATTTCCTTGGATTTAGCATCGTTGGTTGCGGGCACAAAGTATCGTGGTCAATTCGAAGAACGGATGAAAGCGGTAATGGCGGAGATTGAGAAAAATCCGGACATTATTTTGTTTATCGATGAAATCCACACGATTATTGGTGCTGGAGGCGCTAGTGGCTCGTTGGATGCTTCCAACATGTTTAAGCCGGCTTTGGCGCGTGGCGAAATGCAAGCGATTGGAGCTACAACGCTGGATGAATACCGCCAATACATCGAGAAAGACGGTGCACTTGAGCGTCGTTTTCAAAAAGTATTGATCGAACCAACAACTGTGGACGAAACGTTCCAAATTTTGAATAACATCAAAGAACGCTATGAAGAACACCACATGGTGACTTATACGGACGAGGCATTATTGGCGTGCGTGAAATTGACAGATCGCTACATCAGTGATCGTCATTTGCCCGACAAAGCAATCGATGCGTTGGATGAAGTGGGTTCTCGTGTACACATTACAAACATCAATGTACCGAAAGAAATCGTTCAGATCGAAGCAGAATTGGAAGCGCTTAAAACAAAGAAAAGCGAAGTGATCAAGTCCCAGCAATACGAAGAAGCTGCGAAGTTGAGAGACGATGAGCGTAAGTTGCAGGAACAATTGGAGTTGGAAAAGAAGAAATGGGAAGATGAAAGCAAGGCGCACCGTGTTGTTGTTACGGAAGACGATGTTGCAGAAGTTGTTTCCATGATGTGCGGAATTCCAGTGACACGAATCGCGCAGAAAGAGAGCGGAAAGCTGGTTTTGATGGGCGAGGAGCTGCGCGGAAAAGTAATCGGACAAGACGAAGCAGTTGAGAAAGTTGTCAAAGCAATCCAACGAAATCGTGCAGGATTAAAGGATCCAAACAAACCAATCGGTTCGTTTTTCTTCCTAGGACCCACAGGAGTTGGAAAAACACAGCTGGCGAAAGTATTGGCGAAATATCTGTTTGATACGGAAGATTCGTTGATTCGCATCGACATGTCGGAATACATGGAAAAATTCTCGGTCAGCCGCCTCATCGGCGCGCCTCCGGGTTACGTGGGCTACGAAGAAGGCGGCCAGCTGACCGAACGCGTACGCCGCAAACCCTACTCGGTCGTGCTGCTCGACGAGATCGAAAAAGCCCACCCGGACGTGTTCAACATCCTGCTGCAGGTGCTCGACGACGGTCAGCTGACCGACGGCCTGGGCCGCAAGGTAGACTTCAAGAACACCCTGGTCATCATGACCTCCAACATCGGCGTGCGCCAGCTGAAAGACTTCGGTCAGGGCGTCGGGTTCGCCACCAAGGCCCGCCTCGATGCCGCCGAAGACAACAGCAAGGC
>SSGT01000060.1 GCA_008017065.1 Crocinitomicaceae bacterium | reverse complement strand
TGAAAAGCAGGGCTTATTTGCCCACCATTTCTACCGACTTTTGCACGCATGTAAACACATGTATATCACCTATACTACCTCGTCAGAATCCATCAATTCAAACGAACCAAGTTCTAATTCCAATTGCATTAAATAGCGACTTGGTTCGTTTGAATTGATGGATTCTGACGAGGTAGTATAGGTGATATACATGTGTTTACATGCGTGCAAAAGTCGGTAGAAATGGTGGGCAAATAAGCCCTGCTTTTCACGTGGTGTTGGTAAACCAAAGAACCTTCTTAAGTCCATCGGAATCATTGTTTGAATTGGATTCGTGGGAGGCATTTTTCCTTCATTCATTCCCAACACAATGATCGTTTTGAAATCGAGCAACCGTGTCTCCAAGAGTCCCATGATTTGCAAACCTTCAATCGGGTTTCCGTAGTACGCCATGCTTGCACTCATCCATTGTTGTTGAAAAAGGGTTTTAAATGTGCGAAGCGACATCGCTGGAATACCTTCTTCTACGCAATTTTGGAAGTCGATGATCGCATGGTCGAATCCTTCCAATAATGCTTTTTCAAATTCATTTTTCTTTTCAAGATGCTTGTAGATAAGCTTATTCATTTTTCGAATACAATCCACCGCGACTGTCCAGTCCGATTGCCAGGGAGTGTAAAGCACTTGGATAATTTGATATAGGAGTGATGGAACCTCAATTTTACTCGGATTTTGAAAAACGGTATTGTACTTCTTCATCATTTTTTCCCGATGATGTACTTCACCTATTTCTTGGTCGTTGAGTATCGCAATAATAAATGGATGTCCCCAACAGTGCATCAAATCTTTGTGATATGCTGTCGTGCGACCGTACTTTTCGATCCCCTCTTGGATTTTAAATACCAGCTCAACCCATGTACGCAAGGAGCTATTTTTTAGGGGCAAGCCAAGGGTAATATTGGCTTTACCAACGTGTGCGGGGATGTTTTGCAGTAGAGGTACAATCAAACTTTCGTCGGCAAGTAGTACGAGTGTTTCCTGAAGTTGATCGGAAGAAAGTGATTCTAAAATTGATCCAACTACTTTTGCCTGTCCTGTCGCTTGCGCACAAGAAATGATTTCAATTTTTTTGGAATCTCTACCTAAACTACTTCCAACAAAAGACATTTCTTTAACACCTAAATTGGCTTTCAAATTACGCATGAACGTACCCGCTTCGTGATTTTTGTCGTCGAAATAGTATGTATCAGCGTTTATCAGGATATGTCCTCGACCCATTTTGTGCAACTGTGTAAAAATTGATGTTTCGGAAGGAGATAGCGCATTGAAGCCAGCGAAAAGAAAGTGTGTCTCAGGCTTCGCTTTGAAAACAAGGTCCAAGTTTTGAGCTACTTTTCTGTAGGCTTTCCCCATATAAATGGTTTTGTTTTGTTCCATCAATGCATTGAAATCCTTGTAATAGCCTGGCAAACGCTCCCAAAATTCTAAAAATCTCTTTTGGATATCCGTCAACTGTTCATTTCCAAAACTCCAATTTTCGATTTCTTTGATGTCCCTCAGATTTCTAAAAAGTTGCTCTGAAGTGATGAGGTAGCGATCCATTTCATCGAAATCTGAAAGCAAAATCGTACCCCATTTCATAAATTCATCAAAGGAAAAGTCTTGCGTTGATTTTGCATGTTGCTTGTGAATTTCGAAAAGTTGGAGCAGTAAACGAGCCTTGTCAAGAATTGTTTCTGGTGTGATTTCCTGTATCCAACGATAAATTGTCACCATTTTTGGTGCTAAAATTGGTTTTCCGTACAGCTCAAACAATGCTTTTTGTAAGTATTGTTTGGCTCGTTCAGAGGGAAGTACGATCGTCCAGTTCGACAAAGGAATTTCTTGCGCTTGAATGTATGAAGCAATTTGATCAACAAATTTTGACATGAATGGTCTTTTTGGTCGAATAAAGATAGAAAAAGATAGGAGATGAAGCTTATTTAGGACGGAGACTTTTGAGTTTCGTACGGGTCAATTGTAGGTTTAAGTGGAATGCTAATTGCTTGTAACTACGTCGTTCTTTTATCCTTTCGTGAAGACGTGATTTGATTCAATTCGGGCGTTGTTGGGGAGAGTTCAATGGATTCCGATGGATGTTTAATTAGTCTTGTAATTTCGGTAAAAGCCGTTTTTTGGGTATTTCGGTAAATTACGAAAAGTTTGTATTTCGGTAAATTACGTTTTTTAACTGCAAAAAAAAAGACTTCTTTTTCTTGGAAACTCTCAACTTTTTCGCTAAATTAGATTAAATAAACCACCTAACTTAACTGGATATGGGTATTACAAAAAAGTATTTTTATTCTGAGGATCAGATTTTTGCAGCTAAACTCTTTAAGGCGCTAGGACATCCGGCGCGAATCACTATTGTAGAAATTTTGCTTTCGCAGAAAGACGTCAATTGCAGTGATCTCCAAAAAACGATAAAGCTTTCTAAATCAACGATTTCCCAGCACATTAAAGAGCTGCATGAAGTTGGAATCTTAGGGCTTGAGGTTAGAGGAAACTGCGCGTATTATGTGGTTGACAAACGGGTGTTACAGAGTGCGGTAAATTACATTGAGCAATTATTAGAAAAGGCACCTCACTCGGAGCGTACACAACTGAAGGTCTATTTTAGTTCAAAATGGGGACATTTTTTGAATACGAATATCAACAATTCCTAGTGAAAATCGGCTTAAGCTTTCGAGGCAATTTGTTCAACAGCGCATGTCAACTCGATAAAGTCTTCCACGGATAGTTGTTCGGGTCTTTTCGTCAACAAAGGGTGGTCGAATTCAACGTCACCAAGCATTGCTTTGATTGAATTGCGAATCATCTTTCTGCGTTGATTGAAGCACGCTTTGACGACTTGGATGAATTTTTTCTCATCGCAAGGCAGTTGATTGCGTTCGTTTCTTGTGAGTCGAATGACACCTGATTTTACTTTTGGTGGTGGATCAAAAACATGTTCATCTACAGTGAAGCAATACTCGATATCATAGAATGTTTGGAGTAAAACACTAATGATGCCATATGCTTTTGAACCTGGTTTTTCGGCGATTCTCCATGCAACTTCCCGTTGAAACATGCCCATTATCTCTGGAATTTGGTTTCTGTATTCTAGGCAACGAAAGAGGATTTGCGATGAAATATTGTAGGGAAAATTTCCGACGACTGCAAAGGGTTCAGAACCGAAGTGGGTAGCAAGATTATCTTTCAAAAAATCTGCCTCGATAATTCGATTTTCGAGTTGTGGGAAATGTGATTTTAGGTATACAATAGACTCTTTATCGATGTCCATTGCCCAAACTTCGTTGTTCTTATTTTCGAGCAAAAAAGTGGTCAAAGCACCCATTCCAGGACCTATTTCTAGTACTTTGGTGCAATTTCTGTGTGCTTGAAACTGATCAGCAATTTTTTTACTAACATTTTTGTCAATTAAAAAATGCTGACCGAGGTGTTTTTTTGCTTTAACCGACATATTTGAACTCATCTACAACATTTAATAAGGTTCTGAAAGCGGCGAATTTTCCTTGGTAGCGTTTGGCGTGATCTGCCTGCAGAGCGGGAGCGAATTCTCGTTGGTATTTGTCATACATTGCTTGAGAAGGACATAAATACATGACTGAGAATGTCATTCCACCTTCCTCTTCACCTTGTATTCTCGACAATCGACTCTCTAAAAAGCAACCAGTTGCGATTACTTCGGGGATATGTACCTCACGCATCCAACGAATCCAGTCTTCGTGAATTGTTGCGTCAATACTTACCGTAACATTATACAAAATCATGTGGCAAAGTTACTTAATTTATTGGGGTTGACGGTTAGATTTTTTCGAATTCACGAAGCACTATAAGTTTTCGAGAATTTTAAAGAAAATATCTCGTTTTGCGGGACTTAACGGGACCTCTGAACCATCTTTCATGACTACAGATCCACCGTTGCCTTTGTCGTAACGGTCAACGAAATCCAAGTTAATTAAATGGGATTGTTGAACACGGAGAAAATTGTGACCCGTCAAGAGTGTTTCGTAATCTTTTAGCGTTTTTGACACCAAAATTTTCTTTCCTTCGGTGAGGAAAAAGGATGTGTAATTTCGGTCTGCTTCGCATCGAATGATTTTATCCAAATCCACTACATGCACACTTTCTTGCGTTTTTAGAACCAATCTTCGCTTTTGAGTTGGTTGCATGTTTTGGTTTAAAGCCTCGAATTGACTTTCTTCTTTTTTGTGGTCGATTGTGTTTATCGCTCGCAAAACAGCTTCTTTCAGATCGTCTGTATCAACTGGTTTGAGGATGTAATCCAATGCACTAAATTTAATGGCTTTGATCGCAAATTCTTCATGTGCAGTGATGAAAATTACTTCAAAATTTTTCTGAGGAATCATTTTCAATAAATCAAAACCTGTCCCGTCGGGCATTTGAATATCCAAAAAAACTAAGTCTGGCCGCACTTGATCGATGGCTTTAATTCCCGTTTCAACGCTTTCACCAATCGGAAACGTTTCAATTCCAAGATCAAAAGATTCAATCATTTTGGCAATTAATTCCCTTGTCCTTTTTTCATCATCAATTATCAATGCTTTCATTTCCTAGCTTTTAATTTTTTGTCGAAGTGCGATACGGTATCGAAATTAACACTTTTGTTCCAGTTTCTTTAATTTTATCAAAATCTTCTATCAACATATAACCTTCCGATCGGTATTTTTTGTTCAAATTGTCGATGCGATCACTTGTGATTTTCATAGCCATGCTCTTGTGGTCCGATCCTTTTTTGTTCTCTTGCGATCCTTTTCTTCCCACTCCGTTGTCTTCGATTGTAATGTGAAGCATGTTATTTTTTTCGAAGAAATGAACATGGATAAATCCATCTTCTTTCAGATGTAGTCTGCCGTGCTCAATTGCGTTCTCGATAAATGGTTGGGTGATCATTGGCGGAATGATCGCTCCTTCATCCAGTAATTTTTGGTCTGTTTTTATTTCAAATACAAAACGTTCCTCAAAACGCAATTTTTGAATGCTTAAGTATTTATCTAAAATGGTTACCTCTGTTTCCATCGGGATAAATTCCTTCGATGAATTTTCCAAAATCAAGCGCATTAGTTTCGAAAAATTCACCAAAAATTTGGAAGAATTCTGCGTGTCGTTTTCGTAAATGTAACTTTGAATTACTGACATGGCATTAAACACAAAGTGTGGATTCATTTGCGTGCGTAGAAGGGTCTGATTCATTTCCGCTTCCTGCTGTTGCTGTCTGATTTTTGTTTGATTCCAGCGGTAAAACCCAATAATTCCCCCCAACACCAACACGATCGCTAAGCCGGTTAAGATGTAGGCTTGCATGTTGTTTTTCAACTGTACGTTTTCTAGTTTGGTCGACGTCAATGCTTTTTCTTGCTTTTGCCGCTCGATCGAATCCGCTTGTATTGAAATCAATTGCTCTCGCTGTTCAGAACGATATAATTCATTTAATTCTGCGATTTTTGCACTCGATTCAATCGTTTTAGCGCTATCCGAATAATCTGAATACATTTTTAAATACAAGTGTGCAAGTGCGTAATTGTTTGTCTTCGCATACACGTCTGAAATAGCACGATAGGTGCTGTAAATCGTACCTTTAAATCCAAATTCAGAGCGAATTTCAGCTGAGCGGTTGAGGTAATTTAAGGCGTTGGCATGTTTCCCTTGCTTCTCAAAAACGATGCCGACATTGTGGTAGACGGTCGCAATTTTTTCTTTGTTTCCAATCGACTCAAAATAGACAAGCGCCTTGTTGTAATTACTAAGTGCTTTTTGAAAGTCTTTTTGGTCTTGGTAAATGTCGCCTAAGTTATTGTGGGCCGACCCCAGTCCGTCGTAATCGTTCAAAACCATCAAAATGTCGAGTGCCTCGGTTTGAAATTTGATCGCGCGTTTGTAGTCCGTTTTGTTGCGATAGATCACACCTAGATTGACTTTCGCCAATGCGACGATACGATTGTCTTTCATTCTTGCGCCGTAATCCGATGCTTGGAGAAAATACAATTCAGCCTCCTTGAAATTGAGAATGGCCAATTGTGCTTCTCCGATATCCAATGAAAATGAACCCATTTTGGGTAAATCCGACACTTCGGAAGCCAACTGCAAAGCGATTAGATTTTTAGATACACTTAATTCGATTTGTCCAAAATAACCATAAATCTTCGCCTGTGTATTGAAAGCAGAAGCCATTACACTTTTGTTTGCCGAACGTCTTCCGTATTGAATTGCTTCTTTGACATAGTAAAATGCACTGTCCTTTTGGTTTTGCTGCATCGCTTTTTGCGCAAGTAGTGCGTTTGTTTCCGAAATTTCTTCGTTGTCTCTCGTTTTTTTACTGATGAATAATGCTTTCTTTAAATGGAAAGCGGCTTGCTCAAATTCCCGACGATACAAGTGAAATTCGCCTTTACGCTTGAAAATTTCGAGTTGAATCTTATTGGTTTTTATGCGCTCAAGAAAGGGAGAAAGTGCCTCAATCTTTTGAAAATAGATTTCTTTATCTCCGTGGATTTTGTCAATCTCAGCGTCAAACAACAATGCATAAAACCGAGCGTGATCGCCTTCTTGATAACTCAATTCAATCATGACGTTGCGAATTGAATCTGCCTTTTGAAGATTGGTTGACTTGTATTTCAACGCCAAATTATAGGTTTCCCAAAATGCTTTGGTGCGCTTCTTCTCCGTTGGATACCGTTCTACCTGCCCATGAAGGAACATCGGTAGAAGAAACATCACGAGAAGGGTTTGGAAACACGCACTTTTAGTCTTCATAAGAACCACTAAAATACGGAAATTCGTAAAATTGAGCGTACTTTTTTGTTCAATTGATATTTTTTTGGCCCAGCTGACTTACTTTTTATCACTCCACGCGCTTTTACATGATTTGAGTCACAGCAATTGAACAATTCGTTGGGGATTTCCTATCTTTGCAACTTCAAATTGAATCACATCAACTATGGAATATAATTTTCGTGAAATCGAGTCGAAATGGCGCAAGTTTTGGGCTGAAAATCAAACGTTCAAAGCAGAAGATAATGCTTTAAAACCAAAGTATTACGTGCTTGATATGTTTCCGTACCCGTCGGGTGCTGGCTTGCATGTTGGTCATCCTCTCGGATACATTGCCTCGGATATTTTTGCGCGGTATAAGCGACTTCAAGGTTTCAACGTGTTGCATCCCATGGGTTACGATTCGTTTGGTCTACCGGCAGAGCAGTATGCAATTCAAACCGGACAACATCCAGATAAAACAACCAAAGAAAATATTGCACGGTATCGTGAGCAGTTGGATAAAATTGGTTTTTCGTTTGATTGGTCGCGGGAGGTACGTACCTCTAATGCGGATTACTACAAGTGGACCCAATGGATTTTTACACAACTTTTTGATTGTTGGTACAACAACAAAACGCAGAAAACAGAACGGATTTCGTCGTTGATTCACTTTTTTGCTACGCTTGGAAATTCTTCAATTGATGCAACGACCGATTGTGAACTGACATTCACTGCCGAGGAATGGAACGGTTTCAACCACGAGAAAAAAGAAGCGATTCTGCAACAGTACCGATTGGCGTATTTGGCGGATTCGTGGGTTAATTGGTGTCCTGCATTGGGCACAGTGTTGGCAAATGATGAGGTCATCAACGGTGTTTCTGAGCGTGGTGGGCATCCCGTCGAACAAAAGAAAATGCGTCAATGGTCGATGCGCATCAAAGCGTACGCTGAACGTTTAATTTCGGGGTTGGACGGATTGGATTGGACAGATTCAATCAAAGATCAACAACGCAATTGGATCGGTAAATCGCAAGGTTGCTCCGTCAATTTTCAGGTAGAAGGATTTTTAGATACCGAAAAGGTAATCGAAGTTTTCACTACGCGACCGGACACCATTTTTGGTGTTTCGTTTCTCGTGTTAGCACCAGAACATCCGTTCGTAGCCACATTGACAACCAGTGAACGAAAAGATGCGGTTGAGAGCTACGTCAAAGCTTCTTCGTTGAAGACTGAACGTGATCGACAAGCGAACGTCAAAAACATTTCAGGAGAGTTCTTGGGGTCGTATGCAATTCATCCGTTTACGGGCGAAAAAGTGGAACTTTGGATAGGGGATTACGTGTTGGCATCCTATGGTACAGGAGCTGTAATGGCTGTTCCCTGCGGAGATCAACGAGATTGGGATTTTGCGACCCATTTTGGTCTCGAGATTAAAAATATTTTTAAAAACATCGATATTTCCGAAGCAGCATATACGGAGAAAGAGGGAGTAATTGCCGATTCTGATTTTTTGTCAGGATTGACCGTGAAGGAAGCTATTCCAGCAGCGATCAACGCAATTGAGGAGAAACAAATAGGTAAAGGAAAGACAAATTTCCGCCTGAGAGATGCTGTCTTCTCGAGACAACGTTATTGGGGTGAGCCTTTCCCTGTTTACTACAAAGATGGCTTGCCGCACATGATCGATACGCGTTATTTACCCGTTGTGCTGCCAGAGGTCGAAAATTATTTACCAACTGCTGACGGGCAACCTCCACTCGGGAATGCTGCGGTTTGGGCATGGGATACGGTCGATAATCAGGTTGTAGACAAGGTTAATATTGATCACAAAACAGTTTTCCCGTTGGAGTTGAATACAATGCCGGGTTGGGCTGGAAGTTCGTGGTATTTTCTGCGTTACATGGATCCGCACAATGCGACCGAGTTTGTAAGTAAAGAAAAGGTAGCATATTGGAACAATGTAGATTTGTATATCGGTGGCTCGGAACATGCAACAGGACATTTGTTGTATGCGCGTTTTTGGACCAAATTTTTATACGACTTGGGTTACATTTCATTTGATGAGCCCTTTCAAAAAATGATCAACCAAGGGATGATCTTGGGAAGATCGAGCTTGGTGTATAAGGCATCGAATATGACTTTTGAGACGAGCAATCAAACGGAAATTTCAAATTTGTTTGTCTCTAAATTTTGGTATAATTATCTTACTACGAAAAAGAATAGCAAAATTTTCAAGCTTGATAAGGACGATCTTTTCGTTCAAAAAATGAATCTAATACTTGGTGGGGAAATAGTAAATTCCATCGAATTGGATTCAGATCCGATTTCAATGATTTGTTCTCCACGACACGTCGACATTTCAATTGTTGAAAATGACCGCTTAGATATCGAAGCGTTTAAAAACTCGAGGGAAGAATACAAAAATGCGATTCTTGTTCTCGAGGAAGAAGGAATTTTTGTTTGTGGATCGGAAGTCGAGAAAATGTCTAAGTCGAAGTTCAACGTTCAAACGCCTGATGAATTGGTAGACAAATTTGGAGCGGATACATTGCGTATGTACGAGATGTTTTTGGGACCATTGGAGCAGAGTAAACCTTGGGACACGAAAGGAATTAATGGAGTACATAATTTCTTGAGAAAATTATGGAGGTTGTTTCACGACCACGAGAATAATTTTGTGGTCTCCGACGATGCACCAAGTAACGATTCATTGAAAACGCTCCACAAAACGATTCAAAAGTTGAGTCAAGACCTCGAGCGCTTTTCATTCAATACAGGGGTTTCGAATTTCATGATTGCCGTAAATGAATTGAGCGATCAGAAGTGCAACAACCGTTCGATTCTGAGAGAATTGCTGATCATGCTTTCTCCCTACGCGCCACACATTGCAGAAGAGTTATGGGAGAAATTAGGGTACGAAGCAGGTTCAATTAATGTTGCAAGTTTTCCAATTTTCAATCCAGAATATTTAGTCGAGTCAAGTTTTTCTTACCCAATTTCGTTTAACGGAAAAGTTCGTTTTTCGGTCGAATTGCCAGCTGATATGTCGAGAGAAGATGTAGAAGCACATGTGTTGAAGTTGGACAAGACGACGCAATACTTAGAAGGTAAAACACCGAAGAAAATGATCGTTGTTCCGGGAAGAATTGTAAATATTGTGGTTTAAACTGGCCTTCAAATTGGTTAAATTGAGGTGGATTTGGTCCACCTTTTTTTGTGTCCTTATGTTACAGTCTTGAGTATGTATCGCTTCGTTCATTAGTGTCATTTCCTCAATCAGGTTGTCGATTGCTGTCCATAATTCACCATCTCGTTTCACAACATACTGGATAAAAAAAAGGGCCACCAACTGAATGGCGACCCTTTTGTATAATGTTTCGAAAAACTTACTTCACGATAACTCGGAATGTTTTTTGAGCATTAGCATTGAAGACACGGATCATGTAGATACCGTTTTCAACGTTGTTCAAATCGATTTCGGTTACAGAAGTACCGTTGATTGCATTTTGTTTTTCAGCTACTTTACGACCGTTTAAGTCAGTTACTTCGTAGTTGAATACATTCGCAACACCTTCGTAAGCGATGTACACTAATCCATCTGTAGGGTTCGGGAACATTTTGAATCCTTCAAGAGCTGCTTCATCCAAACCAAGGTAGTTACAAGTTTGTACCGCAACGATTACTTTAGCAGTATCGTCAGGACAAACACCGTTTCCAACGATGTATTGGTAGTTGTATTGACCAGGGAAGTTGTCAGCAACAGTGTTACCATTTGGAACAGCACCACCAGTTGGGTTTGTCCAATCACCACCTAAATCAACAGTACCACCAAGACCTTCAAGCAAGTTGAATGGTTCGTTACGACAAACAATCAATGAACCATCTGTACCTGCACTTGAAGGAGGGAAGATTTTCACTGAAGCGATAGTTGAATCGTATGCACATCCGTCAGTCATTCTGTATTGGAAATTGAAAGTTTGGTAAGCCAAACCAGCAGAAGCAAATAACGAATCTTGAACCAATTGTACTGAAGGGATCACAGGAGTCCAAACACCACCTAAATCATTTCCAGTGATTGTTTCAAACAAGTTTGTTGTATCACCTGTACAGATTTGAGTCAATGTAGGGATTGGAGATCCTGCTTCAAGTACGATCGGTGTAATCTTGATAGAGTACGTACCTGTCGCAAACGTAGAGTAAGAATCATGCATCAAATAGTATGTTGATCCAGGAGTCAATCCACAAACAGTGAAGTTAGGAGACAAACTAGAACCACCGATTTCGTTGTCATTTGCTGCAATCAATTCAAACGAACTGAAAAGTGCACAGTTACCAACTTCGTAAACAGCAATCTGACCGTCGAACGCAGCATCTTTTCCTGAGATTCTTACTTGTCCACTTGGAGGCGCAACAAATGTAAACCATGTAGAGAAACTAATTTGGTTATTTCCCCAACCTGTTGTAGTTTGTAAACCTGTTGCAGGAGGAGCAATTGATTGTTCTTGGTTTGCAATGTCAGCATTTGAAACGGTTGCACCAGCATTTGTGAATGTGTACACCGTACCGTCTGTATTCAACATTTCAGGAGCACATACCAAATTGTTTGTCAAAGGCATTGTCAAGTTGATACCACCAATGTAGTTTGAAGTATCTGTACCACAAACAGCTTGAACATACACTTTGTAAGTAACACCAGCCATCAACGCAGGATTCACAACTGTATCGTTAAACAAGATACCGTTCGCAGAAGGAACAGTGATCGCATTCTCAGCATACAAAGAAGAACCATTCGGGAAGTATTGGATGTTGAAACCTGTGATCGAAGAAACTGTTTCAGTCCAGTTCCAAGTCAATTGCAAAGAATCAGGATCTGTAGTTCCAGCCAAAGCGAAAGGATCGGCACAGAAAGGAAGTGTTGTAACATTTCCGATCAACGGAACACTTGTATCACCGTTTGCACACAAGGCGTAGATACGAACTTCGTAGTTTGTAATTTGAGTCAACCCACCGATTTGTTGAGCAGCCAACGTAATGTCTGTTAATTCAGAACCTGTACCAGCAACAAATCCTGGTGCACCGTACTCAATGTACCATTCTGGCTCATTAGATAAACCAGCAGCCCAAGTCATTCCGAATTCATCTGTAGTAATGCCAGAGAAAGTCAAGTTTTTAGGCTTAGGACAATCAGTGTAATAGAAGTGAGAGCAAGCGTTTTGAGACAAATACGTTGCACTGTTGAAAGCCAATTGAATGTCTTGGTTTGGACCAGCAACACCCACTGTAGCATTTGCACCATTGTCATACGTAGCGTTTCCAGACACCACATCGTTGTGGTAGAAATAGATTTCGCTAGTTGCTTCATCCAAAACCGTTTGGAAGATGTATGGATCCAATGTTGTCAAACGACCTCTGTTCCATTGAACGATTACTTTTCTGTTAGGAGCAGTACCCGTTACCAATGTGTAAACACCAGAACCATTTGTAGTCATGTCATCCCAGAAAGGATACAATCCGTTCGCTGCAGATGTCAATGCTGTATTATTCCAAGTAACAGGAGCAGTCAAAGAACCGAAAACGATTGCACCATTGTTACCAATTGACATTTCATTTACTACTGTACCTTGGTAATAGAAGCTGAAAGGCAATGTCATACCAGTTACACCATCATTCGCCAAGTTATAGTTTGTAGCAGTTGTAACAGTGCTGATGTCTGTGAATCCAGTACCACAAGCAACATCTGCTTCCATGTATTGACCTAAACCGTATGTGTTAAAAGCAATAGCACCTGCATTGTAAGAACTATCTGTTGGAGAACAAATTGCGCGAACGTATGCTTGGAAGAACGTGTTTGGAGCCAAGTTAGGAATTGTAATTGTTGGGTTTGTAGTAACAGTTACTTGTGTACCTGTACCCAATGCAAAACCTGGAGCACCATATTCAACTGTCCATTCTGTTTCAGAACCAGCTGGAGTCCAAGCTAGAGTAGCTGTTGTTGTAGTTCCAGACAACCATTGGAAAGCCGTTGGTTGAGGACATGTTGGGATTGGAGCGATTTCAACCAAATAATCTTCTGTTTCACCGTAGTAATAGTTCGCGTTTGAACAAGGGGTTACATTCGCACCGATTGTTGTTTCTGAGTTAACAACGCGCATTCTTGTTGTACCAGTAATTGCAGTTGATGGAATCGTGATTGTACCAGAAACGGTATTTGGTCCATTGATACCAATTTGGTTTGCGTTTTCTAAAACAAGCTCACCTGGATTTTGGAAAACTCCATCTTGGTTGAAGTCAATCCATACTTTCGTGTAGTTACCGTAGTTACCTCCACAAGTTCCAACGCCTACAGACATGTTGTAGTTAACAGTTTTAGCCAAAATTGGTGCAGCAACTGAAGTTGTATAATTAGAATAAGCACCCAAAATAGAACCAGTTCCACCAGTTGTTGTACATGTAGACGTATTATTTAACGTCCCAATCGAAACATTGATAATATCTTCATCACCTGTATATTGAGCAGCACTTGAACAATAGCAGTTAGAAAATGGGTTAATTCCAACTTGAATAGGTGTTGAAGAAACAGGAGTTCCTTCAGCAACACACGTTACAACACATTTGTAGAAATTACTTGCAGTTTGAGTTGCAGAGTAAGTTGCACCAGTAGCACCAGCAATATTTGTGTAAGGAGCAACTCCATCAGGAGAAATTTGCCATTGAAAAGACAAACCACTCAACGGTGGGTTGTTTTGCAAAGACAGTGTAAAAGGTGCGTTTGGACATGCACTTGTTACACTTGACAACGTGTTTCCAGGAGATGGAGAAACTGTACAGTTAATTAGCTGAGTTCCAGAAAGTGTAAAAGATCCAGCACATGGACTTGGAGGTGAAGGATATGTATCAAATACGATGTAGTAAGTTGTACCTCCAACGATGTTTCCAGTTATATTCAATGTATTTGAAGTACTAGTCGTTGTAATTTGACCTACCAAAGTTCCACCAGAAGTTGGACACCCGCTAAACAAGAAAATACCATTCCAAGTTTGACCAGTATATGCGATCGACACTCCTGTATAACTTGCAGATGGTGTCCAAGTATACACGGATTCTAGTCCACCTAAATAATTTGTTACTACCCCAGTATTGGCAGAGGTAATGTCATTCGTTGTACCACAAACCAAACTTTGTGTGTACGGGAGGGTTTGCCCCGCCGGAATTACTGTAGCGTTGGGACACGTAGTACTATGGCCATAGTAGATACTTCCCAAAACTCCAATAAATAAGAGTAAAGCTTTTTTCATAATAAATTAATTTTTGTTTTGTGTAAAATTAAACCTAATTATTGACAATTTTTATAATTTTTTTAAATTTTAAAATGTCTGCGGATTTTAGGATTTCAATACTTCAAAAAAAAAGGGTCGCCAATTAAATGACGACCCTTTAGGTAATAATTAGAATTTAATTACTTCACAATTACTCGGAATGTTTTTTGAGCATTTGTATTGAAAACACGGATCATATAGATACCGTTTTCAACGTTGTTCAAATCGATCTCAGTAACAGAAGTACCGTTGATTGCATTTTGTTTTTCAGCAACTTTACGACCATTCAAGTCTGTAACTTCGTAGTTGAATACATTCGCTACACCTTCGTAAGCGATGTATACCAAACCGTCAGTTGGGTTAGGATACATTTTGAAACCATCCAATGCAGTTTCATCCAATCCAAGGTAGTTACAAGTTTGTACCGCTACGATCACTTTTGCAGTATCGTTAGGAC
>SSGT01000145.1 GCA_008017065.1 Crocinitomicaceae bacterium | reverse complement strand
CTATTCAACTTGTGTCCAAGAAAGCGTATGTTGAATACCCGTATGACATGATTCGAAGATTCAATGAAAATGGACTTTTCTACTACGACGAAGTGGATCAACGCGTGAAGTCGATCGTTTACAAAAACGAAGATTACGTGCCGCAAATCTACAATTTCAGAAGTCAATTAGATACGGTCTTTTTTTCCCAATCAGACTCGTTGCATGTAGAAGGCACGTTTCAACTTGCTGCTAAGTTTCCGTCGCTAGTGATGCCCGGTGAAGTAGGCGATTGGTTGGTGAAAATTGGCTATTTGACAGAGTTGAAAAATGCGGATGACAAAATTCAACTGCGCATTTTCCGAATACCAACCGAAACCAAATTGGAAGAATTGATCGCGCAACTCAAGTCGTTTGGATTTGCGATACTGATGTACGGTGATTAGTGAATGATTCTTAGAGGTTGGATTTGAAAATTTTTAACAGGGATTTTAGTGCTTCGGTTGTTAAAATTTCGGTTCTCTCTCACGGATTCGTTGTGGAATCGGTTGAAATATTCTAATTTTGTGGTTCGTTAGAAAAGTTATGGTAGAAACAGAATTTGCACCCGAGCATGCAGTCGTCGAAGAATTAGTTGGACAGCGCGATTTGATCGTTTTCAATGACGATGTGAATACATTTGATCACGTGATTGATTCGTTGATTAAAGTGTGTAAACACGAAGTAGAGCAAGCCGAACAATGTACGTACATTATTCATTACAACGGGAAGTGTCAAGTGAAACGCGGCGAGTACGAAAAGCTTGAGCCTATGTGTGTTGCGTTGTTAGACCGAGGAATCAGCGCAGAAATTCAATAAAAATTATTTTTTTTGCGTGTATATAAAGAAAAATTACATATCTTTGCACTCGCAAAAGGCTTCGTAGCTCAACTGAATAGAGCACTACATTACGGCTGTAGAGGTTTCAGGTTTGAATCCTGACGAGGTCACAAAATTAAAAGTTAATCCCTTGTAAATGATAATTTTACAAGGGATTTTTCTTTTTAGGGTAAACATTGAATGAATTAGGGATCAAGGATCAAGACCAAAACGTTGAGATTATCCATAAATCTGAGTTAATCGATAAAGGAAAAAAGGGATATTTCTAACGCCTCTAGATTGAGCTCTGAAAGCTTTGATTTTTGTATTGAACGATTTTCTCCAAACCAATCTTCTTCAATGTCCTTATATGCCTAATATGGTTCGGTAAACTTCCCCGTTTTATGTCGAATTTTCGAAATAGAGACCAACGTGTTTTATTTCAATTAATGACTGTTGAAACTCAGAAAAAATATATTTTATCGAACGAAGAGGCTTCATAATAATTCCAAAGCCTTGGTAAGCGTTCCCCTTTTTGTAGCCTTTCCACTTTCGTCAATGAAAATTTCTTCCTTTCGGCAGTACTTTCTTTACTGATTCTTTTTTATTGCCAGAACCTGTTGGGGGATCATCCGCATGCATGGCTTTTGAAGAAGTTGGTATTTTATCAAATAAGCTGGACATATTCGTGCAACGCTGCACAACTACATGGATTACTTCACCTTCGATCTGTACTTTTCCTTCGACCATTAATAGTTTTGATTGCAGGATTTCCTTGCGGAACTGTTCGAATATCTTGCTGAAAACGACTAGGTTTGCTATTCCTGTTTCGTCTTCCAAGGTAATAAATAAAATACCACTTGCTGTTCCTGGACGCTGGCGAACCAATATTAAACCAGCTACTTTGATTTGTATCCCGTCGCGCAGTTCTTTCATTGAAGCGGCTGGTGTAACTCCGAACATGGCAAGTTGCTGACGAACCAAACTGACTGGATGTGCTTTTAATGACAAGGCTGTTGTGGCATAATCTTGGAAAATATGTTGTGAAAACTCCATTTGTGGCAATTGCACTTTCTGTGTTTCGGTTTCATCCTGCTGATTGGAAAACATACCTGTAGGAGCACTTTGCAGCGCAGAAACTTCCCATAAGGCTTGACGTCTGTCTAATCCGATGGAACGGAAAGCATCCGCATCGGCGAGCCGTTCCAATGAAGCAATGGAAACACCGGCTTCGAAGACAGCCTGAATGCGTGTGTATTGCGAACTACGGCCAAGCAACAAGAGTTCTGCTTCTTCAGCTCTAAAACCTTTTACCTGACGAAAGCCTAAACGCAACGCATAAAAGCAACCGACTTTTTCTTCCAATGTATTGTCCCAATCTGAATGGTTGATATCTACGGGGCGCACCTCAACACCGTGATCACGTGCATCGCGCACGAGTTGTGCAGGTTGATAGAATCCCATGGGCTGGCTGTTGAGCAAGGATGCTGCGAAAATATCTGGATAGTAGCATTTGATCCACGACGAAATATAAACGAGCAGCGCGAAACTGGCTGCGTGACTTTCCGGAAAACCGTATGAACCAAAACCTTCGAGCTGTCTAAAAACCTTGCGTGCAAACTCTTCTTTGTACCCATTTTTAATCATGCCTTCTACCAGCTTTTTTTCCCAATCGCTTACTTTGCCTTTTGCTTTGAAAGTAGCCATACTGCGGCGCAATCCGTCGGCTTCTGCCAGAGTGAAACCAGCGGCAACGATAGCAATTTCCATGGCTTGCTCTTGAAACAAGGGAACACCAAGTGTGCGACCTAATATTTCCCTCAATTCTTCAGAAGGGTATTCAACGGGATCTTTTCCTTCGCGTCTGCGCAGATATGGATGAACCATGTCGCCCTGAATTGGTCCCGGGCGGACAATAGCAACCTCGATAACTAGGTCATAAAAACAACGTGGTTTTAGCCTTGGAAGCATCGACATTTGTGCACGGCTTTCGATCTGGAAAACGCCTATTGTATCGGCGTGGGAAATCATATCATAAACCTTCGGATCGTCCTGAGGAATGTTTGCTAGTGTGAGGTTTAAACCATAATGTTTTTCAGCGAGATCAAACCCTTTCCGAATACAGGTGAGCATACCCAAAGCCAATACATCTACTTTCAAGAAGCCCAATGTTTCAATATCGTC
Organism: Crocinitomicaceae bacterium; assembly: GCA_008017065.1. Classification (GTDB taxonomy): domain Bacteria; phylum Bacteroidota; class Bacteroidia; order Flavobacteriales_D; family Crocinitomicaceae; genus JAQVCM01. The sequence continues at coordinate 5,617 of SSGT01000145.1, read as the reverse complement.
CTTATTCCACTCAATATTGGTTCTGTCTACCATGCGCGCATTCAATGTAGGGCAGAGCTCTGTGAGTTTTCCTTGTGTGATTACGAAACCCCCAGTATGTTGTCCCAACTGACGAGGGAAACCGATATACTGGTTTGTAATTTCCAGTACCTTTCGCAAGTGCGGATCGTTTGCATCAAAACCTTCGGAAGTGGCGTTTTTTCCTGCGTACCATTCTTCCGTGAGTTCATAACGGGATGTAGACAATACGCTGATGGCATCCGTCGACAAGCCCATTGCTTTTCCAACATCGCGGATGGCACCTTTCCAATGCACTTGCGTAACGGTTGCAACAATTCCAGCTCGGTCGCGCCCGTATTTGTTGTAGATGTACTGCATGATTTCTTCACGGCGTTCGTGTTCAAAATCAACATCAATATCGGGTGGCTCATTACGCGCATCACTCATGAAACGGGCAAAGAGCAACTTAAATTTTGAGGGATCGACCGATGTAATTCCAAGGCAATAACAAACTACTGAATTGGCTGCGGAACCACGCCCCTGGCAAAGAATCTTTCTTTCCTTCGCTTCCCGGACATAATCATAGACGGTGAGGAAATAGGAGGCATAGTTTTTTCGCTCCATGAATTCCAGTTCCATTTCGATTGTCTTCCTGACAGAATCGGGTACATTTCCATCAAAACGTTCGTTGGCCCCTTTCCACGTCAAATACACCAATTCTTCTTGTGGTGTGCGACCATCTGAGGCAATCTCTTCGGGATATTGGTATTTAAGTTCATCCAATGAGAATTTGCAAGCATCCGCCAATTCCTGCGCCTGTTCAATCGCTTTTGGATATTGCGCAAAAAGCCGCTGCATTTCTTCCACGGGTTTCAGGTAACGCTCGGCATTTTGATGCAAGCGAAATCCAGCTTTCTGAATCGTGCATTTTTCACGAATACAAGTTAATATATCTTGCAGCTCACGCCGTGACGGAATGTGGTAATGCACATCATTCGTTGCTATCAAGGGAATTTCCAACTGTTCTGAAAGTTCTGCTAAACGGAACATTCGTTTGGCATCGTTGGAAAGGTAGGAACGATTGGCTGCCAAGTACAGGTTCTTTCCGAGGTACTGGCGGTATTCCTGTAAATGGGTATGAAAAGACGTGTCAAACTTGAAAGAAAGATTCAATGAATCTGGCGGTATTGCCACGAATTTGATTCCTTCTGAATATTTATAGACATCTGTTTTATACAAATGACAACTTCCTTTCTCTGCCCGCATGTTTCCTTCCGAAAGTAAGGTCGATAAACGTCCATAAGCGGCTAGATCGGTTGGGTAAGCGAGCAACGGTGAACCGTCCAACAATTCCAATCGGCAACCTACGATGAGCCGGACGGAATGGATACGCCCTGCTGCATGTCCACGCACAATGCCAGCAAGTGTATTGCGGTCGGTGATGGCGATGGCGTTGTAGCCTAGCTTCGCTGCTTGTTCCACCAATTCTTCGGGGTGTGAACCACCGCGCAAGAAGGTGAAATTGCTGGTGACTTGTAATTCTGTATACTGCATATTCAAGCGAAAAAACCGTGAATGTACCAGCGCGAATTACCTCCATCGATGTGACCGGAACGAAACAGCCAATAGCGTTTTCCTTCTTCATCTTCCACACAATAATAATCGCGAAACTCCCCTTGTTGCAACCACCATTCCTGCTCCACGCGTTCCGGTCCGTCTGCCTTTTTGATCTGGTGACGCTGTCCTTTGTAGAAAAACAGCATGGGTGGGTAATCGGGCAAAGGAACTGTAACCTCTATCACATGCGGAATTGAAAGCAAATGAATCGGGCGTGGCTGATCTGTACGCCATTCTATTTCCTTTTTTGTACTTAGAGAAGGTGCCAGCTGGTAAGAACGTTCCGGCCAGTAGTGTTCGGCTGGAAGGTAGCGATGAATTACTTTTGCTCCGCGCTTGCTGATGATCTTGTCTAGCAGTTCGGCAACAGCACTCGTATCCGCTGTGTTTGTTTCTATCCACATGGCGGTTTGATCGAACGCCAACGGTTCAACAGTATTTGCTTCCAGTTCAAAAAGTTCGAATCCGAGATCGGGTTGTAATTGATTTGTTTTCAGTTCAAACAATTTCATCAAATGTGACGCACTGCGGGAAGGGAGATTGGTTCCTACACTTATTTCCTGCACATCACCGTCTACACGGTGACACCGGAGTGTTGCGGTTCTCAATCCTTTTCCTTCTGACGCTAGGCGTTCACACAAGGTATTCAGCAAGCGTTCCAAACCGATTTCAATTCCTTTTGCTGTAGAAATGGGTTCTAGACAGGTCAAACGTTCTAGGTACTGCTTGGGTGGCTGAACGGGTTGCACGGGTTCTATTTCAAAACCCGAAACCTGATCGAGTCTATGAAGTAATTCAACGCCAAACCTTTTGCGTAATGCGGTCCGCGGAAGGTTTGCAAACTGACCGATCTTATTCAGACCCAATTTTTCCAGTTTCTCTGTAGCTGTATGTTCCAGACGCAAGGCTTCAGCCGGAAGGTGGAGCAATGCAGACAGTTGTTCGCCCGGAGGAACAATGGTTTGATTTTTACCATAGCGTGAAACTGCCCAGGCAGATGCTACGGTATCGGACATGGCTGCACGGACATGGTAGCCGAAATTTTCAAGTCGTGTGAGTATGTGGGCCACATATGATTGTTCACCTTGCCAAAGGTGGGTGCAGCCGCTACAATTGAGTACAATTCCATCAGGAAGATCGACAGCTGACACGGGCGTAAAACGGATGCACCACAAGGCCAGTGCTTCCAGCAGTTCTTCGGCTTTTCCGGCTGGATATTCGAGCACGGTCATATCTGGAAAGATGGCGCGGCAATCTGCGACGACCATTCCTGGAAATATTCCTTTTGAGTGAGCTGCTTTGCTGGAAGCCTTTATGACCATGCGACCGCGCTCGGGAGCATAGAGGATAAAAGGCTCGTCTTTCAACTTAGCGTCTCGTCGTGCCATCCAGTCGGTGACGAGAAAAGGAAATCCTATAGCTACGAATCGCTTATGCATATTGTGCAGTGTTCGGATTGTTGTCCGTTTCGGACGTTTTTTTGGAAAAATGCTCAAAGCCTTTCGGTGTCCATGCGAGTTCCCAAGATCCAGGTTTTCCATTCTTGACTTTTGCCAATTCGACACGCCATTTCGGGAATCCGATTCCAGGCAATCCAGGTTCAATCATTCCGGGTAACGGACTGATCTTCCAGCGCGCGGCGCAGACAGTTGCGTTTTCACTTTTGGGTAATACGCGGTGAATGAATCCACTTACCTGGCTTTCTTCAATGGTGAGCTGCAGTCGTCTTGATTGTGCAAATGTCAATTCTCTTAGTTCTCCTACCACGGCGATCAAAGCACTGCACCGCAAACCTTCTTCGATAGCCCACAATACGTCTTTGTCGTTTTGCAGGTCTACGAAAATCACGCATTCGGGATCGATGCCGAGCAACTTCAATGCTGGTGGAAATATCACGCGCCGTGAGCTTACCCACAGGCAAAACCCCTTCCTGTTTGTCATGCTATGCAACAAGCACGACAAGAATCCGCTGGTAGCTGCTGCTGATTCGGGTTCATGGCTTGTAAACTCATGTATGGCATTCTTTGGGAAAACACTTCCGGGAAATGCTTTTTCAATATCACCTAGACCAATTGAACGGCTTCCGTTGCCGGGTTTGTTGATTCCCTGCATCGCCAGTATGCGTGTACGCAACTCCTGTACAATAGCTTGCTTCGACGACCGTTTCATTTTTGATTAAAATAATGTCAGTTATTGATTAATAATTAATCAAAAGTAAGCTAAATTTTAATTGTATGGAGTTTTTTTTAAGTCTATTTGCAGTCTCGAATTATGAATAACGCGCATGGTTGACGCGCATAAGCAAGGCAAATAGGCATTTTACAATAATTAGAGAATCATCTGATTTTTTTTCAACAGCATTCGGGCGCTTATCAACCATTCTGGAAGAAAATCATTCGCATGATGTTTACCTTAACCTGAAATCACGATAATGAAAGCGAACATTCAGGTTAGTAAGGAAAATTTAGGTGAGTATTGATTTTGGCGTTTTCGATTAATTATTTTTCGTCACCGTCGTTTCTTTGTGTTCGGTGCATTCAAATTTCAAAACCGTTTTTATTTGAATTTTTCAATGTCCGTTTTAAGCAATTTTATATTCTCTTTGATGTGTTTTTCTATTTCAGAGTAGTCATTCAGGTTGTGAGCATTTATGGAATTGATCTGTTCTAAAGTTTTTGACTTTACGATTTTCAATTCATAGCCCCACTTTACTTTCGGGTTGATTAGTTCTTCATATTGTTTATCAAAGCGCGTCAGAATTAGAAAATCGACATCTACTTTTTCGAAAATCGGGAGACAATATTTTTTATCAAACACTCCTTGATAAGCAACACCCATAAGATCTTTGTAAGGAAAAGGTTTAACCTTGATGTTTTCGAACTTATTTAGTTCTTGTTCAATTACGGGATTGAAGTCATAATTGTGCATTGCATATTCATATCCGTTTGCACATTGAACTACAATCAGTTCCAGAGTATCTATAATTGTTTTGTTTTTTGATAACTTTTCTTCACTTATATCATTTGAACTTTCCTTGTTGTTACTATTCGGATTCACCTCTTTTTCGTAAGCATTCATATGATTTTTCTTCTCTTCCGAGTTACAACTACTTATTGTCCACAGAGAAATGAAAAGTAAAATTTGAAAATAGTTGAGTTTGTTAATCAGCATCTTTTTCACGTTTTTCTTGTTGCATCAGTTGGTCTTGATCCCCATTTTAGATATCAAACAAACTGTTTTTCATAAATATAAGCATTTTAGTAATTGGGAATTGATTTTTTGATTGATTCACGCTTTATCATGAATGTGATGCTGGCTTCCGGAGGTTATCCATGGACTGTAATTCCAGTAGAAGAACGAGAGCGTTACATGAATGCATTAGAAGCGGTAAGTGTTGAACAAAATATTCAATCTTTTGCCGAATTTGTCAGATGTTTAGTTCAGGAGGGGATGAAGGGTACGCCAGTGGCGAAGGTTGAATGAGTGATGAGGTTTTAGATAGGAAAGCGAATAGTGATAATAAATTATTTGATCTCGTAAACTCTCTCCCTTTTGGTAAACTTCCGTCTTGATCCCACATTTTTCTGTAGGTAAAAACAAAAATGTTTACCCTACAAAGAAAAAGCCCTTGTAAATTGTTGATTTACAAGGGCTTTGAAACGTTTTAAGTGATCCCGCTGGGACTAAAACCTAGTTAACTGTCTTATCAAATAAAACCTATAAAATCCAATAGTAATAAGCTAAAACCTAATATTTACAAGGTTTTTGTTAATTAATCAATAGTAAGGTTAAATTAATTAAAATACAAAGTTTATCATAATTAAATTAAAATTGAAACCGTAAAACCTCGGCTAATTATCAACCGGTTTGACTAACCCCTTAGCCGGCTTTTAACGCTTTGTTTAGTTGGTATGCCATAAATTATAACCCTAACCCTATACCTATCCCTACCAACATCCCTAATCCTAACCATATCCCTAACCCATAACCTACCCTTATG
>SSGT01000089.1 GCA_008017065.1 Crocinitomicaceae bacterium | reverse complement strand
TCTGAAACCAACGCAATCGTTGGAATGCAAGACATGGGTGCTGCTGGTATTACCTGTTCTACCAACGAAATGAGCGCTGCTGGTGGTGTTGGAATGGATATTCATTTGGACCGCGTTCCAACTCGTCAAGAAAACATGTTGCCGTACGAAATTCTATTGTCTGAATCACAAGAACGCATGTTGGTTGTGGTGAAAAAAGGCGAAGAAAGCGTGGTAAAAGAAATCTTTGACAAATGGGATTTACACGCAGAAGAAATCGGAGTTGTGACGGATACTGGACGCGTTCGCTATTTCATGGACGGAGTTATTGTTGGAGATGTTCCTGCCGAGTCATTGGTACTTGGTGGTGGTGCGCCACAATACCAACGCGAATATGCTGAACCAGCGTATTACAAAGAATATCAAAAATTCTCGATCGATCAAGTGGAACAACCAGCAGATTTGAAAGAAGTAGCGTTGTTCTTATTGCAACATCCAAATATCGCTTCAAAAAAATGGGTCTATGAGCAATACGATTCCATGGTTGGAACAAAAACAATGACAACGAATCGTCCATCGGATGCAGCTGTTGTGAACATCAAAGGTTCAAACCGCGCCTTGGCGATGACCGTAGATTGCAACTCACGTTACGTAAACGCTGATCCAGAAGTAGGAACAATGATCGCCGTATCAGAAGCGGCTCGAAATATCGTTTGTGCGGGAGGAAATCCAAGTGCAATCACCAACTGCTTGAATTTCGGAAATCCATACAATCCAGAGTCATACTGGCAATTTGTGGGAGCGATCAAAGGAATGTCGAAAGCATGTTTGAAATTCGAAACTCCGGTAACTGGCGGAAACGTTTCGTTTTACAATCAATCGGTGGTGAATGGCGTGGAAACACCTGTTTTCCCAACACCAACAATTGGAATGATTGGATTGGTCGATAACAAAGAAAAAATCATGACCTTGGATTTCAAACAAAAAGGCGATTTGATTTTTATTTTGGGCGACAATGTAGATTGCATCAACTCTTCCGAATATTTGGCTTCGTACCACAACATTCAAGCGTCTCCAGCTCCACATTTTGACTTGGACAAAGAATTTGAATTGCAACAAACATTGAAAGGATTGATCTACAATCAAATGATCAACGCTGCACACGATTGCGCTGACGGTGGTTTGTTTATCACCTTGGCAGAAATGTCATTCCCACGTGGACTTGGTTTTGACATCGTTACCGATTCAGAGATTCGTGAAGATGCGTTCTTGTTTGGTGAAGCGCAAAGTCGGGTTGTTGTAACTGTGAGCGAAGAACAAGAAGAAGCATTTATCGAGTTCATGATGGGTACAAATGTTACCTACACCTTGTTAGGTCACGTGACGAAAGGAAAATTCATGATTGACGAAGAACACTACGGATTCTGTTCGGAAGCGAAAGACATCTACGACAATGCGTTGGAAACGTATTTGGAAAAATAAATCGATTGAATCGAAATACAAAAAGACCAAGGTTGATCGCTTTGGTCTTTTTTTGTTTTCATCAGTAGGGTTTCGTGTTAGATCGATTGGAGGTCTGTGAAATTATTCGTTTTGTTCATCCATTTCATGCCTCAACTCAGGCATACGGAATTGAATGATGAAGGAGGATATGATGGTCAAACCTCCGATTAAAAAGATTGCTGCTTCGATTCCAAATAAATCTGCTGTAACTCCTGAAATCAACGCTCCAAACGCATAACCGAAATCCCGCCAAAGTCGGAAAACCCCAATCACTTCTGCACGTTGTCTGGGCGCTGTTACTTGTGCAATCGTTGATAAAAACGTGGGATAAACCAATGCTGTCCCCAAACCAAGCAATGTTGAAATCAGGACGAGTACGTAAAAGTTTGTACTGAAAGGGATCACCAAAATCGCCAATCCCTGTAAAAGCATTCCCCAGAAAAGCATCGATTTTTTAGAATAGATATCCGACATTTTCCCCGTAAATAATTGTCCGATTCCCCAAACAGTTGGATAAACGGCAGCAATAATTCCGCTGTTTTGTGCCGAATAATCCAAGGACAAAAGCACCATGGGAAGCAAGCCCCAAATCATTCCATCGTTGAGGTTATTGACCAATCCCGCTTGCGTTACCGAACTAAGCGTTTTATCTTTCAAGGTCGTTTCAACAAACACATTTTCAAGCGCAATTGAGTGATCCGTTACACTTTCCTTTTCTACAAAATGACGCGTATCTTTTACCCAAAAAACGGTTAAAAGAAATCCGCTAATTGAAATCGCAATTCCGAGGTAAAATGGATAAGGCGTGATTCCGTATACTCCCGCAATATATCCGGTCAAAAACGTGACAATGCCTACGGCAAAATAACCGGCAAATTCATTGAGTCCCATCGCCAACCCACGGTCTTTTTGACCAACGAGGTCAATTTTCATGACCACGGTACTGCTCCAAGTCAATCCTTGACTCCAACCCAACAAGACATTGGCAAAAATCACCCAATTCCAACTGGGCGCATAAATCAGTAAAAAGGGAATTGGAATAGCGATGAGCCATCCGACTAGCAGTAAATTTCTTCTACCAAATCGATTCGCTAAACGTCCTGTAAAATAATTTGCGATTGCTTTGCTTGTACCAAATGCAATGATGAACGAAAGAATTGCCGTTTTAGAAGAAACATGAAATTCGGAAGCAGCAAACTGTGGAAAAATTGCGCGTTCCATGCCAATCATTCCGCCCACGAAAGCATTCACAATCACGAGTAGTGTGAATTGCTTCCAGTTTTCCTTCAATCCGAGTTTTACATGTTGCGTCATCTAAACTTACGTTAATCTGACTCAAAATTACGCTTCTCGTTTTGTTTATTCTGTGTCATTTGTTACACAAGCACAAAAACTATTTTGATTTGGAAAAAATGAATCCTTCGAACTATTTCAATGCTTCCAACAAATCCGCATACGAAGCATAACCGTTGGATGCCATTTTCCAACTTGTGCCTGATTGAACGAGCACCGCTGGAAATCCACTTACGCCCAATTGCTTCGCGTAAGCAAAATCAGCATACGCCAATTCGGTGTACTTCGCTTCACCCATTTTTGAAATAAATTCAGTTCCGTTAAGTCCAATTTTTTCAGCGGCTTCCCCGTACCATTTCAAATCATCCGGCTGATTGTTTTCCACATAAATTCCTTGGTGCAACAATCGGGTAAACGCCAACGCTTTTTCAGGCTTCAATTCTTTGACGATGCACAAAGCAATTGCAGGTGGCAAGGAATTGATGCGTAATTCTCCCGATTTCAAATTTCCTTGTATAAATTTCTCGCCGTATTTTACACCGGTTGTTTTCTCCACATCTTTGTAGGCTTTCTTGATGAACGGCGCAATTTCATTGATTGTTCCCGCTTGATCGCCAACACGCAAGCCACCACTCACTACGGCAATTTCGTATGTTGAACTTTGTTTTTCTTCAAACTCTTGCATCGTTTTACTGAAACCATAACACCAACCGCACAATGCGTCGTACACATAGACAATTTTCTTTTTTGGGGTCGTTTCTTGTGGATTTCCTGCATTCAAGCTCGACAATGCAAATCCGATTCCTACTACAAGAATTCCTATCACTAATTTCATGTTTCTAATTTTTAATCATTTAATGTTGTTTCAAAAGATGCGCCTGCAGCTAAGAGTTTGTGAACAGGACAAGCATTGGCTACCGCGAGTAATCGCTTACGTTGTTCTTCAGTCAATGTGCCTTCAAAATGCAAAACGCGTTTGAAAACTGCTTTTCCTTCATTTTCAATTAAATCGGTTTCAACGTTGATTTCAGATACATCCCAACCTTTGTGATCCAAATACATCCGCAAGGTTGCAAGCGTACAAGCACTCAAGGAAGCCGCTAACAATTCTTTCGGAGAAAATCCCAAATCATTACCGCCCATAGAAGTCGGTTCGTCTGCAATGATCACATTGTTGGTGGGAGTATGCATTTCTATTTTGTACAACACTCGTTGAATTTTTGCGCGAATATGTGCCATATTTTAATATTTTAAGGGTTTGGGTAACGGAACAAAATCGGTTTCACCAGGAACGCGATCAAACGCTTGTGCTTCCCACATTTGCTTAGCTTCTTCGATTCGATCTTTGTGGGAGGAAACAAAATTCCAAAATATAAATCGTTCTTCTTCAAAAGGTTCACCGCCAAAAATATACACCGTCGTATTCGCCTCCATTTCAAACGTACACAAACGACTGTCTTTTGCGATTAAAATGTGTTTGGATTCAAAAGTATTTCCTTCGGAATAAATGGTTCCTTCCAAAATGTACAACGCCGATTCACCATACAATGCATTTCCAATCGTAACGGTTTGTTTTGCTGTACTTTTAATTTCAATAAAATACAAAGGACTAAAAACAGGAACGGGTGATTTTTTTCCAAACGCTTCGCCAGCGATTAATTTAAACTGCAAGCCATTTTCTTCCCAACTTGGAATTTCAGAAGCAGGAACGTGCGTAAATTGCGGATCCATTTCTTCCAACGCTTTGGGCAAAGCCACCCAAATTTGCAATCCATGCAAGGATTTTTTTTCATCTCTCAAATATTCGGGTGTTCGTTCGGAATGTACAATTCCTTTTCCCGCAGTCATCCAATTAACAGCACCGGGTTGGATTTCAATTTCCGTTCCCAAACTGTCTCGATGCATCATGCTTCCTTCAAATAAAAACGTGAGCGTGGAAAGTCCAATGTGCGGATGCGGCGCAACATCTAAATTTTGCCCTTTCTCCAACACCGCTGGTCCCATGTGATCAATAAATGCAAACGGGCCAACCGTTCTTTTTTCCCGAAACGGGAGCAATCTGCCGACCAAGAAATTTCCAATATCGGCTGGACGTTCGTCAATAATTAACTGAATGTTCGACATCTCAAAATAAGGTATTTGAATTACGTCTTCTAAAATTAACGAATGCTTTTCTGTTTGCCTACTTTTATTGAAATAATTTCAAGTAATTGTTTTGATTGGCTTTCACAGAATAAGCCTCGTCGATGCGTTTTTTTCCTGCCTTTCCGATTTGAATGCGCCGTTTTTTATCCAACAACAAACTTTCCAAAGCAGCGTACCATTGTTCGGATGTTTCTGCCAAAAAACCGTTCACTCCATCTGCAACAATGGTTGTATTCACACCCACTGGTGACATGATCGTGGGAATTTCCAACGCCATATACTGAAGTCCTTTAAAACCGCATTTTCCCTCCGACCAAATGTCTTTTTTGAGTGGCATCACGCCGATGTTTATTTTCGCTAAATCTTCAATTTCAGTGGTTTTATTCCAAGGAATGAATTGCAAGGATTTTAAATCATAGTTGGCTGCTTGATTTGAAATAACCAAAAATATAAAATCATAGTTGGCTTCCAATTGCTGTAAAACAGGTACCAATTCGTCCAAATAATGCATCGTGGTGTGCGTGCCAGTCCAACCAATCACCACTTTTTCCGTTTCTTGATTGGTCATCACGTTGTGGTGATTTTCGGTATCAATCGTTGTTGGAATGACCTGAACGTTGTTGTTGAATTGCTGGGCATAATTTGCCAAATACGCATTCCCAGCCGTAACTTGATGCGCCCACTTCATGCAATACTTCACTTTCCAATACGCTTTTAAACGGTGAAACTTGGCGTTGGATTCACTGTAATTTGGCAACCAAATCGCATCG
>SSGT01000211.1 GCA_008017065.1 Crocinitomicaceae bacterium | reverse complement strand
GGTTTCGAATATGCAAGTAAGCAGATTACACATGCAATAACATCTTCCCAGAAGTTAGCAAGCGATTACGTTGTTTCTGGCGCTGATTATCACCATACTGATCAAAAGCTAATCAATGGTCACGCCAATTATTCCGAAAAATATTGGGATTCGCGCGCGATGGCGCCTTCGTCGTTGCTTTTTTACCTCGGAGTTGATAAAAAAATTGAAAACCTATTGCATCACAACCTCTTTTTTGATGAGTCGTTTGAAGACCACGCTGTTGAGATCTACGAGAAACCTGCATGGCCCAAAGCGCCGCTTTTTTATGCATGTTGTCCGTCCAAAACGGATCCATCCGTAGCGCCAATTGGAAAGGAAAATTTGTTTTTATTGGTTCCACTTGCACCGAATCTAAAGGATTCAGACGAAAAACGCGAAGCTTATTTAGACATGTTACTGGATCGACTCGAGAAATATACGGGAACCGAAATCAAACAACACATCATCTACAAACGAAGCTATTGCATCGATGATTTTAAAAAAGATTACCACGCCTACAAAGGCAATGCGTATGGTTTGGCAAATACGTTGATGCAAACGGCTATTTTGAAGCCGAGTTTGAAAAATAAAAATTTGAATAACTTATTTTACACAGGGCAATTAACCGTTCCAGGTCCGGGAGTTCCGCCCTCAATTATTTCCGGAGAAGTTGTTGCAAATCAAGTTTTACGGGCAATACAAAATAAAAATTAAATAAAATAATTGACGTGTTTCAACAAAATAAGAAGTAAATTGTTGAAGATATATAGAACCCATTAACTGCAAACACGAATGAAGCAAATTTTTGATAATCTTTCCCATGAAATGAGTACGCTCACGACGAAAAGATACAGCACATCTTTTTCACTGGGAATCAGTTTTTTGCAGAAAGATCTGCAGAAACCTATTTATGCCGTCTACGGTTTTGTGCGCTTCGCAGACGAGATTGTGGATTCATTTCACGATTTTGATAAAGCAGAATTACTTGCCGATTTCAAGAAACAAACCTATGACGCGATTGAAAAAGGAATTTCATTGAACCCCATTTTGAATAGTTTCCAATGGGCAGTTAATAAATACCGTATTCCACATGCATTGATCGACACGTTTCTCGACAGTATGGAAATGGATTTGGACTCAGAAAAAATGACGTACGATCAACTGAAGTATGAAAAATACATTCTCGGTTCGGCAGAAGTTGTTGGCTTGATGTGTTTGAAAATATTCGTTCGAGGCGATGAGAAAGCATACAATCAGTTGACGGATTCAGCCATGAAATTGGGATCGGCGTTCCAAAAAATTAATTTTCTCCGTGATTTGAAAGCAGATTATCATGAATTAGGGAGAACGTATTTTCCGGGGATCAATCTCAACGAATTCAACACAAGCGTCAAAAAAGAAATTGAAGAAGACATTGCAAAAGATTTTCACGATGGCTACGAAGGGATAAAAAAATTGCCAAAAGACGTACGATTTGGCGTTTACATGGCGTATGTTTATTACTACAAGTTGTTTCAAAAAATCAAAGGAACTGCCGCGGATACCATTTTGAATGAGCGTGTGCGTATTCCCAACAATAAAAAATACAGTCTTTTCGTTTTTTCATACCTACGCCACAATCTAAATTTGATTTAAGTATGATCGAAACGAAAGTCATTCTTGTGGATGAAAGCGACAGCGAAATTGGGACGATGGAGAAGTTAGAAGCGCATCAAAAAGGTCTTTTGCATCGCGCATTTTCGATTTTGGTTTTCAACTCAAAACACGAATTGTTGATTCATAAACGGGCCGACGGGAAATACCATTCGTCTAATTTGTGGACGAATACGTGTTGCTCACATCCAGCCCCAGGAGAAACGATCGAGGCGGCTGCACACAGACGTTTGCGCGAAGAAATGGGTTTCGATTGTCCGATGGACTCGCAATTTCATTTCATTTACCGAACGGAATTGGAAAATAACCTCATTGAATATGAGCTCGATCACGTCTTACTCGGTTTTTACGAAGGCGATGTGTTTCCAAATCCCGAAGAAGTGAGTGATTTTCGTTGGGTTGCGCTCGAACAACTTCAACAAGAAATGCAGGCTGATCCCGCTAAATTTACGTTTTGGTTTAAGTTGATCGTGGAAAATCACATCGAAAAACTGCGCCTACCCGTACTTTAATCCACATTGCATACTATTTTTACCAACACATTTTTATAAAAAACACACACCATGAAAGTTTGCAGACGAGAAACATTCAATGCAGCACATCGACTTTTCAATCCAGCGTTCGACGATGCTAAAAATGAAGCAATATTTGGAAAATGCAACAATCCGAATTACCACGGACACAACTACACATTGGAGACGTGGGTAGATGGAGAAATTGATCCTGAAACGGGATATGTGATTGATTTAAAAATTTTGAGTGATATCGTGACCGAAGAGGTCAAAGAAGCATTTGATCACCGAAACTTGAATCTCGATTGCCCAGAGTTTGCGAATCTGATTCCAACGGCTGAGAATATCGCGTTGGTTATTTGGAATAAACTACGTGCAAAAATTGATTCAAAGTACAGCTTGGAAGTTCGCCTGTGGGAAACAGAGCGTAACAGCATTTTTTACGATGGAAAATAAGCGCCAAGGTCTCAACCATTTTTTCAAAAAAAGAACATGCAAAAAGTCATTTTTTGGCACCGACGGGATTTAAGAATTGAAGACAATGCAGGCTTGTACCACGCGTTGAAGAATGAAAAGAATGTTGTTCCTGTTTTTATTTTTGATGAAACCATTCTTTCCTTGTTGCCATCCACAGATCAGCGCGTGTTGTTTATTCATCAAACGATCAAATCACTGCAAGAATCGTATCGCCAGTTGGGTACCGAATTGCACGTGTATTACGGTAAACCTGTTGAGTTAATCCCTGAAATAGTCGGCAATTTTGATGCGAAAGCCGTGTATGCAAATCGAGATTACGAGCCGCTTGCATTGGAACGCGACAAGCAATTATTTGAGTTACTCACCAAACGGGATGTTGTTTTTAAAGGCTCAAAAGATCATGTGATTTTTGAAAAAAGCGAAGTGATGAAGGCAGACGGAACGCCGTACACCGTTTTTACTCCCTACATGCGCAGGTGGAAAGAAAAGTTAACCGATTTTCATTTGAAATCGTATCCTGTGGAGCAGTATGTCGCGAATCTGTTTCAGACAGCGGACCGCCATGAGTTACCGACGTTGGAATCAATGGGATTTGAGAGTCAGAAGCGTCATGATTTTCCTACGGCATCGTTTGCAGAGAAAATTATTCAAAAGTATCACGAGACACGCGACTTTCCTGCTGTTGCGGGCACTTCACGTCAATCCTTACACTTGCGTTTTGGAACCACGAGTATTCGTAAATTGGCGAAGCTGGCTTCCGTTACAAACGAAAAGTACTTCAACGAATTGATTTGGAGGGATTTTTATCAAATGATTATTTTTCATTTTCCACACACAGCGAAGGATTCATTCCGCAGGGAATACGACCAAATTCCGTGGAGCAGAAACGAAGTTCATTTCAGTGCATGGTGCGACGGGAAAACCGGTTATCCATTAGTGGATGCAGGCATGCGAGAGTTGAACGCTACCGGACACATGCACAATCGCGTGCGGATGGTTGTGGCGAGTTTTTTGAGTAAGCATCTGTTGCTCGACTGGCGTTGGGGTGCACAGTACTTTGCTGAAAAATTGTTGGATTTTGAGTTGGCGAGCAACAACGGCGGTTGGCAGTGGGCAGCGGGTTGTGGCTGTGATGCAGCACCTTATTTTCGGGTTTTCAATCCAGCCTTGCAATTGGATAAATTTGACAAAGAATTGAAGTATGTCAAGAAATGGGTCCCCGAATACGGTACAAGCGCGTATGTGAAACCAATCGTTGATCACAAAGCAGCACGAGAATTGGCTATTTCAACCTACAAAACAGCATTGGCCAAAAACTAGTTCATGTCACTTTCGTCGAAAACGATTCGGAAAGTGGTACCGATGCCGACCTTCGATTGAACCTCGATTTGGGCTTTGTGCGATTTGATGATGTTTAGAGTCGACACCAAACCCAATCCCATGCCGTTCTTTTTGGTAGTGAAGTACGGTTCGAACAGCTTATTGAGATCTTCTTCTTGGATACCTGAACCGTTGTCTTTTACCAACAAGGTTGTGGGCTGCGTTTTTGTATCTACCAGTTTTATTTCGAGTAGTGATGAGTCCTTGTCGCACGCATCGATCGCGTTAAAAACTAAATTCTGCAACGCAATTTTAAATTTCTCTCGATCCAGCGATTTGTATACGGGATGATTGGCAAGTTCGACGTGTAGATCGACGTGTTTCAATTGACTACTGTCTTGTGCGATTTGAACCACTTCTTCAATCAACGCATTCAAGTCCACTTGCTCAAAACGCAGCTTGATCTCTTTGGATGAATTCAGCAAGTCAGTAATGATTTCGTTGATTCGAAATGCACTTCGCTTTACAATATCCGCGTAAATTAGCTGTTGATCCGCTAGTCCAGCTTCGATAATTCCGTCGATGGATAGTCCAATATTTGTCAACGGATTACGGATCTCGTGTGCAAGAGTGCCGACTAAGCGATGGGTTGCCTCTAATTTTTCAGTTTGGATGCGTGCAAGTTCTGCTTGTGAGCGCATTGATTCATCGTAAATTATTCCTTGCCAATACGACTCACCGGTTGTATTTTCGAAAAAATTCATGGATAAATTCCCAATGATTGGCTCGTTTTCAACATTTTTCAATTTAATCGTCAGGTGATTGATGTTGGATCTTGTTTTCGTTTTTCCTTTGATGTATTCAGCCGCGGAAGGTTCAAGCAATTCAATGATTGTGCGATTCTTCAGTTCTTCGGGTGAACAGTTGAAGAAATAATGCGCAGCAGGATTTACTTCCGTGAAAGCTAAGTTTTCGTTGCACGTAAAAATCAGACTCATGGCGTTTTCAAAAATGAGGCGAAATTTACGTTCGTTTTCCGAGATTACCGTGAAATTTTTGAAACGTTCCATCGCATACCGAATTGCGCGTTCTAGTTTCTCTGGATTTAATTCACTTTTTACCAAGTAATCGTACGCACCTTTTTCAATGGCCTGCGTATCAATTTCACGGTTTCCGATTCCGGTGAGTAAAATGATAGGCTGTGTGCAACCACCCGCGATCGCTTCTTCCAACATTTCTAATCCCGTTTTGGCACCCAATCGAAAATCAACAAAGTACAAGTCAAACGAGTTGGAAACGAGATTTTGTTTTGCGTCGTCGAGTTGGAACGACCACGTTGTCTCAATTTCAAATTCGAAAATCTCTTCTAAATACTGGGAAGTAATAAAAAAGTCGTCTTCATCATCGTCAATGATCAGTATCCGCAATTTCTGTTTATCGATTGATTTCATGCTTCGCTGTGATTTTGTGGGAGTAAAACAGTGAATGTCGCGCCGATCTGCGATTCACCCTGTGCGAAAATAAATCCGTTGTGGTTTTCGACAATTTTTTTGCAAATCGACAACCCAATTCCCGAACCACTGTATTCAACTTTGCCATGCAAACGCTGAAATACCAAAAAAATTCGTTCCGCAAATGCTTGATCGAAACCGATACCATTGTCGCTAAAATCCAACTGAACATACGGTATGTTTTCCTGCAAGGATAGCGCTGGAAAATCTTCGTACGTCACCGATTTCCCTTTGATTTCAATGCGAAGAGGCTGGTCTTTTTTTCTGAATTTAATGGAATTGAGTATTAAATTCATTACCAATTGTTTCAGTTGAGATGGATATACTTCCAACGTCGGTAATTCAGAAAATGCAACTGTTGCACCAGATTCTTCAATTTTCATTTCCAAATCGTGTAAAGCATCTTCAACGATCGCCGTGAGTGACGTGCGTGTATAGATTTTTTCGACAAATGAAAGCCGGGAAAAATCAATTAAGTCCTCGAGTAGAACTTGCATTCCTTTCCCAGAATTAATGATTCGTTGCAAATAATTTTGTCCCTCGGTCCCCAAAACAGTTCCAAATTTGGACTGAAGCCGGTCGGAAAAAACAGCAATTTTTCGCAGCGGTTCTTGGAGGTCATGCGATGCGACGTAAACAAACTCTTGCAAATTTTGATTCGACTTATCGAGCAATTTGATTTGCGCTTCTAATTCTTGTTGGCGCATGAATTTCTCGGTAATGTCTTTGATGAGTCCATTGTAGCTAATCAACTTATTTGCAGCGTTGAATTTTAAAAAGTTTTTTGCAGACAATCGTTTGAAATTTCCAAGGGCATCGATTAATGAAAATTCCATTTCGTAGGGTTCCCGATTCTCGATCGAATACTTGATTTTTTCGATGCAAAGCGCTCGATCTTCCGGGACAATAAATTGGTAAAAACTTTCGGGATTGCTTGTCAATTTCCCTGGCTCAACTGCGAGTATTTTGTACATTCCCAAGCTCCATTTGACCTCGTTTTTTTCCAAGTTCACAAAGTACGATCCGAACTTGAAAACCTCTTCCATGTATGGAAAAAATTCTTCAAATTTCTCAACATCAAAAGGTTCGTTTACAAACATGAACGTGTGGGATTTGGATCAAAATTGTTGAAGTTGTTTTTTGACCGTAATCAAAGATAGAAGGTTTTCATTAATATTTTTGAAAATGAGCTTATTTTTCAAGTTTGATGCGTTTCGATGAAAAAAAAAACGGAAACTTGTTAGTTTCCGTTGTCATTGAATATCCAAATCAATTGAATGTTTGTAAGTAGCTGTGTATTCATGTGT
>SSGT01000205.1 GCA_008017065.1 Crocinitomicaceae bacterium | reverse complement strand
GCCGATAGTCGGACTCGAACCAACGACCAGCTGATTACAAATCAGCTGCTCTAGCCAACTGAGCTACACCGGCACATTGAAATTTGGTAATTATAATAATTTTAAAGAACGATTTCTGTGTTGTTTTCCCGTTTGGGTTTGCAAATGTAAGCAAGATTTCCGTTGTAGCAAGCAAATTTGAAAAAAAAATCAAAAAAAGTGAAAAAAAAATTGAGTGGCTTGTGAACCACTCAATTTAAATACTTACAAATCAATTCATAAGGTTATATTTTCTCTTTATGCTTCACAACTTGTTTTCTCAACGCTTCAGCCACCAAATCTGTTGCTTCTTCAAAGGATTTACATTGTTTCTTTGCAAATAACTCCTTACCAGGGATCAGAATTTTTATTTCCGTGATCTTGTTTTCTTTGTCACTGCTCTTATCTAGCTTTAAAAACACTTCACATGTTATAATGTTATCAAAAAACAAGGTCAACTTGGTAACCTTGTCGTTAATATAATCTAACAATTTACGATCTGCATCAAAATGGATTGAATGAATTTTAATTTCCATGTCTTAATCTTTTTTGTGCCCACGCGGGTGAGCTTGTGAATAAATAGTGTTCAACTGTGCAAACGAATTGTGCGTGTATACCTGCGTTGCTGATAAATTGGCGTGACCTAATAATTCTTTCAATGTTTCTAGTCCGGCACCATTATTTAACATATGCGTGGCAAAAGTATGACGCAACACATGCGGACTATTTTTATCCAAATTCGTTACACTACCAAGGTATTGATTAATTTTTCGATAAACAAACTTTGGATATAACTTTTTTCCGTTAAAAAGTGTAAACAAATGCTCCGATTGAATTTCATTTCGATGACTCACTTCCAAATATCGTTCAATCAGCGCATGCAACTCCTTACCAATCGGAATGATTCGTTCTTTATTTCTTTTTCCTAATACTTTAATCGTTTGACTCGTAACATCCTTTCGCTTCAACTCAATCAACTCACTCAAACGAATACCCGTTTGGTAAAACAGTTCGACCATCAAACGATCTCGTTGTCCTTCAAAATCGTTCGAAAACAAATGATCCCATTTTGGCGAATTCATTTCACTTTGTTTTGCAAACGTGGGGAGTTTCTTTTCTTGCTTTGGTGCTTGAACTTTATGCATTGGACTCTTTTCAATAATCAATTGCTTTTGAAGCCAATTAAAAAAAGTGCGTAAGGTGGAAAGTTTTCGATTTACCGAACGATTCGAAACACCCGCTTCTACTAGCTCAACGATCCACCCGCGAATCAATTGATGCTCGACTTCCTTCAATTCTGAAAGCGTCAAAATATTTGCATACTCCAGAAATTGTGTCACATCTTTGATGTACGCCACTACGGTGTGACCAGAAAAACGCTTTTCGATCGTTACGTACTTTTCAAAATCAACCACAAAATTTCTCGAATTCATTCTTGGATTAACGCTAAGACGACAAAAAAGTTTCTACTTCTTGAAGTTAATTATACTTACTGGCAATCAATTCTGTCGTTTCCCGTCTGAATCAATTTGGAATTCTTCTCCTGCAAGTTGCACAACCGCATATCCTCCTTCAAACGATTTAACTTGATCATACATGATCGGTATCACTATCTTTCCTTCTTGGTTCAAAAAACCCCACTTTCCATTACGTTTCATTGCAATCAAGCCCTCTGAAAAACTCAAATAATCTTCGTAGATAGGTGTAATTACCTCACGTCCTTCGCGGTTGATAAACCCAAATTTTGAATCCACTTCAACGTGAATCAACAACACAGTGTCGGCACCATACAACTCCGTTCGTGAGGCAGGCAAATAATCGTACTTAAATGGCGTTGTCGCTTTCCCGGATTGATTCAATAAACCCCACTTACCTTCTTTCATTCCCCAAATAAGACCACCTTCAGAAAACGCTAATTCTCCGTATTTTATCGGGATAACTTCTTTCCCATTCGAATCAAGGTAACCCACTTGGCAATTCAGCAAAGAAAGAAAATTGTCATTCCCTACCAAAACACGCGTTGCTCTTGTTACCTGAGCAAGTGGTTGCATCTTTCCCTGAAACATCAACAATTGATACGAGTCAATAAAATCATATCTAGGATTGACTACTAGTATCCCGTTGGTATCGATAACACCGTATTTTCCGCCCAAAAAACCTTTCTCAGTATACGTGCCTCCTTGATTCACGATCGAATAGCCGTTTCGGAATGGAAATACATAATCGAAATGAATCGGTGTAATTTCATTTCCTTTCAAATCAACATACCCGTATTTTGAATTTAATTTCACGATAGCAAAGCCTCCAGAAAATCCGCTAGACCAGCTGTATTTACAAGGAATTATGAATTTTCCCGTTGTGTCAATGAATCCAATCGCGTCGTTTACCATAACCGCAGCTCTTCCTTGCGAAAAATCTCCGGCGCGATCGAAAATGGCTTCGATAACCACATTCCCGTAAAAATCTTGAAACCCCCATTTACCATTTGTTCCTTCAAACGACGTGAATTCTTGTGCACTAGACCAGCCACTCCAAACCAGCATACAACTAAAGATCAGTTTTTTCATCTTTTTACTTTTTAAGTCAACCTTTCTATCCGTGTAACGAAACACTTTTCATCTGACAAACATAGCGATTACATGACTGAATAAGGATACGGCATTTGAAGTATATTCCATTGGGAAACAACAAAAAAAGGGAACCCAAACGGATTCCCTTTTCAAAAATATTGCAAGTTCTTACATTTCTTGAGAAATCATTTTCTCTCTGTAAGACGCTTTAATGTTTGCTTGACGGTTGATTACAGAAGGCTTGATGAACTCTTTTCTAGCTCTCAATTCTTTCATAACATTCGTTTTATCGAATTTCTTTTTGTATTTCTTAAGCGCTCTTTCGATGTTTTCGCCTTCTTTTACCGGAATGATTAACATATCTTGATTTATTAAATTTCTTTCTAATTGGGTTGCAAAGATACTTCCAAATTTTGAAAATGCAAATTTATTTTAATATTTCTCTTGAAATAACTAATTTTTGAATTTCGGAAGTTCCCTCTCCAATCGTACAGAGCTTTGCATCGCGATAGAATTTCTCAACTGGGAAATCTTTTGTGTAACCGTAACCACCAAAAATTTGTACTGCTTCATTTGCAACTGTGACAGCCACTTCCGAAGCGTAATATTTTGCGATTGCTGATTCTTTTGTCAAATTCTTCTTGTTATTTTTCAAATACGCAGCTTGATATAGCAACAATTCAGCAGCTTCTATTTGCGTTGCCATGTCTGCTAATTTGAAAGCAATTGCTTGAAATTGAGAAATTGGCTTTCCAAACTGCTCTCTTTCTTTGGAATATTTCACAGCTGCTTCGTATGCACCTTTTGCAATTCCGAGTGCCAATGCGCCGATTGAAATTCGTCCACCATCCAGAATTTGCATTGCTTGTTGGAATCCGCGACCTTCTTCTCCGATTAAGTTCTCAGCTGGAATTCTGCAATTATCAAAAATCAGTTCACACGTCTCAGAGGCACGCATTCCCATTTTGTTTTCTTTTTTTCCTGCGGAAAATCCAGGTGTGCCTTTTTCAACGATAAACGCAGACATTCCTTTTGAATCTCCTTTTTCTCCTGTACGTGCAATGACAACAGCAACATCTCCAGACTTCCCGTGTGTAATGAAATTTTTAGAACCATTCAACACCCACTCGTTTCCTTCTTTTACAGCCGTTGTGTTCATCCCTCCAGCATCCGAACCGGTACCTGTCTCCGTCAGTCCCCAAGCGCCGATCCATTCAGCACTTGCTAACAAGGGCAAGTATTTTTTCTTTTGCGCTTCTGATCCATGGTAATAAATATGTCCAGTACATAATGAATTATGAGCAGCAACTGATAATCCAATCGAGCCACAAACTTTCGCAATTTCAGAAACCACGGTGATATACTCGTCGTAACCAAATCCAGACCCTCCGTATTCTTCAGGAATAAATACTCCCATCAAACCAAGTTCACCTAATTTTTTGAAAACGTGAACGGGAAACTCTTGTGTTTCGTCCCATTCCATAAAATTTGGACGGATTTCTTTTTCTGCAAAATCACGCACCATTTGCGCGATCATTTTTTGATTTTCGTTTAATTCAAAATTCATTTTATTCGTTTTGGGGTAATCAATTTTATTATCGTTTAATAGCTGACTAAATTAACAATATTTTCGGTATAATGTTTCAACTTTTCTTCTCCTTCCAAAAAATCCAACGAGACCAAGAAGTTAAATCCTGCTATTTCGCCTCCGCACATCGCGACCAACTCTGCCGCTGCTGCTGCCGAACCTCCAGTAGCCAATAAATCATCATGAATCAGCACGCGTTCTCCCGAAGCAATTGCGTCGGTGTGAATCTCAATTGTAGCACTTCCGTATTCTAAATCGTATGAGTAACCAATTTTGTCGTACGGTAGTTTTCCTGCTTTGCGAATCAACACGAACGGAAGTCCCAATCGCATCGCCAATGGGTATCCAAACAAAAAACCTCTGCTTTCAATCCCCGCAATTTTATCCAATTTTTGATCTTTATAGGTATCAACCAAATGATCTAAAATTTGCTGAGATAAAACTGGATTCATCATGATCGGCGTAATATCCTTAAAAACAATTCCCGGCTTGGGGAAATCGACGACATCGCGAATCGCATTTTTGATTTGATTTTCAATCATTTTGAATGTTATAAATTTGCTTTGAACCAACAAAAATACACTTTCTGATTTGAGAACGCAAGAGCACCTCAAAATGATTTGAAATAAACCATTGAAGGCATATAAGAACATGTAAGTTGTTTTTTGAGACGACGTGTAATAAAACTAAACTACATTTGAAGGCATGTATACTTGCTCGCGAGAGAATAGGATCTAAACCATCGAAGGCACATGAGGACATGTAAGTATTTTTTTTGAGACGACGTGTAATAAACCAAAACTACATTTGAAGGCATTTATAGTTGCTCGCAAGAGAATAGGATCTAAACCATCGAAGGCATATGAGAACATATAAGTGTGTTTTTAAGACGACGTGTAATAAACGTAAACTACATTTGAAGGCATGTATACTTGCTCGTGAGAAAATAAGATTCAAACCATCGAAGGCATATGAGGACATGTAAGTGTTTTTTAAGACGACGTGTAATAAAACTAAACTACATTTGAAGGCATGTATACTTGCTCGCGAGAGAATAGGATCTAAACCATCGAAGGCACATGAGGACATGTAAGTATTTTTTTTTGAGACGACGTGTAATAAACCAAAACTACATTTGAAGGCATTTATAGTTGCTCGCGAGAGAATAGGATCTAAACCATTGAAGGCGCATGAGGACATGTCAGTGTTTTTTAACGAAGTAAAAGTTTGACTATCGAAAAAAAGTATGTTGAATTTTATCGTTTTGAAATTTATTCGTATATTAGGGATAACCTTTTATGATATAAACAATGAACAAAAAGTCAAAACTTTACTACAAAGAGTTAATCTACCGCGTTAATGGCGCTGCGATTGAAGTTCATAGAGAACTTGGTCCTGGTCTTCTAGAGAGTGTTTATCAAAAATGTATACAAATCGAACTGAAAGATTGGGATATCCAATTTGTTTCACAAGCGAGTATTCCAGTGGTATATAAAAACAAATTCGTCGATGCGAATTTGCGTTGCGATCTATTCGTAGAAGATGCATTAATCGTAGAATTAAAAGCTGTTGATCAAATCCTTCCAATCCATGCGGCACAGGTAATTACCTACATGAAATTACTCCAATCCCCAATCGGACTAATCCTTAATTTTAATTGCACTAATTTATACAAAGAAGGGCAAAAAACGTACGTAAATGAACTTTATCGACAGTTAGAATAAACAATGATTACTTATATAGCTTCAACCACCCAGCCTCATATGCCCTCATATGCCTTATATGGTCAAACACATCAACCACCCAGCCTCATATGCCCTCATATGCCTTATATGGTCAAACACATCAACCACCCAACCTCATATGCCCTCATATGCCTTATATGGTCAAACACATCAACCACCCAACCTCATATGCCCTCATATGCCTTACAT
>SSGT01000102.1 GCA_008017065.1 Crocinitomicaceae bacterium | reverse complement strand
CCCCAACGAGAAATTTCAATTCGAAAAGCACACGAAATTTACCTACAGAAAATCTATGTTGATTCGAAAAATGAAACGGACATTTTTATTGAAACTTTTTGGGAATTGCTGAATCAAAACGCATGATCTCACCCGTCACAGGATGATGAAACGCAAGCACTTTCGCGTGCAATCCCAAACGCCCGATGGTATTCAACTTCGCTCCATACTTTTTGTCACCAACGATTGGGTGCTTGATATCTTGCATGTGCACACGAATTTGGTTTTTCCGACCGGTTTCCAAATTCACTTTCAACAAGGTCGTTCCCTTTTTTCTACCAATAACTTCGTAATGTGTTATCGCCTTCTGTCCGTAGGTTTCGTTTTGACTTGAATGAACAATCAACGCTTTACTTTCTTTTAAATAAGAAACGATTGTGTCTTTATCCTTCCGTACTTCTCCCTCTACTAATGCCACATAAGTTCGTTCAACAATCGTGTCATTCCACGCATCTTGCAACTTCTTTTTAATTTTTTCATTTTTAGCAAAGACTAACAAACCAGAAGTTTCACGGTCTAAGCGGTGTACGATAAAAATGCGATTGCTTGCCTTTTCCTTTTTAACATAACTCGTCAACATGGCGTATGCCGTGCGCGTTCGTTCTTTTTCTGAGCCCATCGTTAGCAATCCTGCTTGCTTGTTGATTACAATAATCGCTGCATCTTCAAACACAATCTCCACACCCAACATCGGTTTTTCAACCACCTGCTTTTCACCTAAAATGGTGACTAACTGTCCCGTTTTTAACGCCAAATTGAATTGAGTTTCTACCTTTCCATCCACGGTCACAAGTTTCTCTTTCAATAAAAACTTAATACTGTTTCTGCTTTTACCTGGAAATGAATCCGCTAAAAATTGCATCAATTGTGTAGTTGATTTGACTGTAAACTTCAAATCTTTCTTCGTTGCAGCGTTTCCTGCGGTTCGTTTGTCTCTAAATTTCATTGAAAATCTGTGTGATGGACCACAAAGATACGGTTTAAGTTCCATCGAGTTCAACATTTTTTTGAACCTATCTCCGAATAAATTTGAATCAAAAGCGCTCGAAACAGAAAAAATACGTAATTTTATGTCGTACACGACATAAATACAAACAATGGAAAATTCATTTTATCAATTCAGCGCAACAAGCCTCCAAGGAAAAGAAATATCCATGGAAGAATACAAAGGAAAAACAGTATTGGTAGTAAACACAGCAAGTAAATGTGGTTTGAGTCCGCAATTTGAAGGATTGGAAGCACTCAATCAAAAGTACAAAGACAAAGGATTGGTGATTCTTGGTTTTCCGTGCAATCAATTCGGAAATCAAGAGCCAGGCGATGAAAAATCGATCTCCGAAGGTTGTGTCATCAACTACGGCGTCAGCTTTCAAATGTTTTCCAAAGTAGATGTAAATGGTGACCATGCGCACCCGCTTTACAAATTTCTAAAAAAACGACTTGCTGGCTTTCTCGGTAGTAGAATTAAGTGGAACTTTACAAAGTTCTTGATCGACGCCAACGGAAAACCGATAAAACGATTCAGTCCGACCACCAAACCATCCGAAATCGAAAAGTACCTCAAAACGATTCTAAACTAATCAGTTGCTTGGATAACATGGATTACGATCAATTGAAATTAAGCAAACAAATTTGCTTTCCGGTTTATGCGGCTTCGCGTTTGATAACCAAAGAATATCAACCTCATTTGGATCGCTTTGGAATTACATACCCACAGTATCTCGTATTGCTGATACTGTGGGAAACAAATCCGATCGCTGTCAATGACATTGCAAAAAAAATGATTTTGAACACCAACACGGTTACTCCCTTGCTGAAACGCATGGAAACACAAGGTTGGATACGGCGCGAAAAAAATAGTTCTGACGAACGCAAAGTGTGGATTCACTTGACTCAACAAGGAATTGATTTGAAACCAGAAATCGCTAAAATTCCTGAACTGTTGCTAAACGGTTTAGAGGGGAGTTCGATCAAACTAGAAGCCCTCTTCCAACTGCGGGATCAATTGCACGCGATGATCGAAGCGCTCGCACACAAGTAAATGAAATCAATTGAAAAATGCGTACATCAATATGTTCGCACCCATTTGTAATGCTTGTCGTCGCTTTTCAGTTGGATCATTGTGCACTGCTTGATCTTCCCAGCCATCACCAAGATCTGTTTGATAGGTATATAAACAAACCAATCTGCCTTCTACGATAATACCAAATGCTTGTGCTCGCTTGTCATCGTGCTCGTGGATTTTGGGCAACCCGTTGAAATTGTATTTCTGGTGAAAAATAGGGTGATTTGTCGGCAATTCAACGAGTTCTTGACTAGGGAATATTTTTTTCAACTCAACGCGAATAAATTCGTCCATCCCATAATTATCGTCGATGTGCAAAAAACCGCCTCCCAACATATAGTTTCGGAGATTCTCCACTTCTGCGCTCGAAAAAACCACATTTCCATGTCCGGTCATGTGCACGAACGGAAAATTAAAAATATTGCTACTTCCCGCTTCCACGAAAGGAACCTCTTTACTGATATTCGTACCCAGATTTTGATTGCAAAAAGTGATCAAATTTGGCAACGAGGTTGGATTGGCATAGTAATCGCCTCCACCGCTGTATTTCAACACGGCCAACTGATACGTACCTTGTCCAACTACCATCGAACAAGCAAACAACATCACTACAAGCACTGCACTTCTCATAATCTTAATTTTTTAAACACAACATACACGCGTACAAGCCAGCGGTTTCAGTACGTAAACGATTAGTACCCAACGATACAACGTCATATCCGAGTTGGAGAGCAGCATCTACTTCCTCTCTGGAAAAATCGCCTTCAGGACCGATTAAAATGGGATAATTCGACGGTTTCATTACGTCCTTAATCGCTTTTTTCTCACCAGCATAACAGTGTGCAATTGCTCCCTGAGGATGCTTTCGGAGAAAATCTTTGAAGGAAATCAACCCATTCAATCTCGGCAAATACGTACGCTGTGACTGCTTCATCGCCGCTATCAGTATCTTCTCAAAGCGCTCTTCTTTAACTTGTTTGCGTTCGCTGTTGGAACACACTACTAAACTTACTTCTGTAATCCCCAATTCGGTAGCTTTCTCCAAAAACCACTCAAGTCGCTCGTTGTTTTTCGTAGGCGCAATTGCAATATGAATTTCTTGTTCCGCCGGTTGTTCGAATGTGTACGAAACAATCGAAACCTGACAATGCTTCGGATGATCATCCGCAATCTCAGCAACATACGAACCACCTACACCATCCAACAAACGCAGCTGATCCCCCACTTTGAGGCGCAACACGCGGCATGCATGCTTCGATTCCTCTTCAGACAAAACAATCGTCTTCGTGTCCGGTTTTACCTCCGGTATGTAAAATAAATTCATGGATTAATGCATTAATTTGAAGACCAACTCCTTCATTAAATCACTTTCAGAAAATGTAGCGTTGTTTACACCTTTCGATTTCAAATCATATTCGTACAAAAAAGCGATATTTCGCGAAATCATTTTGGGTGGATAGATCTTTGTCGCCTGCGTCAATTCCTTTGCTACAAACGGATGCACTCGCAACTGAGCGGCAACATAATCTCCAGCTTTGTTTGGCATGAAATGAATACGCATCAAACGCACGTAAAAATTAAACAAATTGGAAACCACCATCACCAAAGGGGCTGATTTTGGGTTGTGCGAAAAATAATTCACAATTCGTAATGCCTTTGGAACATCTCGAATCGCCATTGCATTGACAAGTTCGAAAACATTGTAATCTTTTGAAATTCCAATATTTTCCTCGATATGTACCTCATTGATCGTCGTCCCTTTTTGCAATAACAAGGAAAGCTTATCAAGTTCGTTGGTAATCTTGCTTAAATCATTGCCCAAAAAATCAGCTAAGAGCGCACTTGCTTTCGGAGTGATGGAATATTCCGTTGTCCGTAAATACGCATTGATCCAATCGGTCAGTTGGTACTCTTTGATTTTGTCCGATAAAAAAACCAATCCATTCTTCGCAATTTCTTTGAACAGTTTTTTGCGGGAATCCAATTTACCGTATTTATAGGCCAACACGAATACAGTGCTTGCATTTGGCGCGCTGCAATAGCTTTCGAGCTTTTCAATGTCTTTTAATTCTTGGGCTTCACGCACAAACACCAACCGACGCTCTGCCATCATCGGGTACCCTTTCGCTTCGGAAATGATTGACAAAACGTCGGAATCTTTTCCATAAACGATGATTTGATTAAAATCACGCTCGTGCTCCTCCAATGCATTTTCTCGAATTGCTTTGGAAATCAAATCAATGTAATACGGTTCTTCACCATGCAATAAATACAGAGGCTTAAAACGCTTTTGCTGAATATCTTGAATGATTGACTTGTAGTCCATAACTCAAAGGTAATAAAAGTTATAAAATCTACCGCCATAAATACTAGGATCAGAAGCAAATTTATATGCATAAATTCACTCGCAAATGCCTTTGAACGTTGTTGTGGCGAATGAATTACCGCTGAAATCAACTCCAACATGATTGCATTCAAATTATATTTAAACTAGATTCATTATTATTTGGCACAATTTCTGATATTTGCACTGAAAACAAAACAAAATGAAATTTCTATTAATAGCTTTTAGCATTTTTTCTATCACAGCTTTTGCTCAAGAAAAAGAATCCAAATCCCAAGTGATTTTAGACAAACTTTCTACCAAAATCAAAGGTATGAAGTCGTTTTACATCGAATTCAGTGCAAGTATCAAAAATGCAGCTGGAGCCAACGAAAGTGAAATCGGAAAAGGCTGGGTAAAAGGTGATAAATTCTACGCATCTTACGGTGACAACACGATTATTTCCAACGGATTAAAGACATGGACAATTGTTAAAGAAGAAAAGACAGTTTACGAAACCGATGCTTCTGGAGGTGATGAAGAATCAATCAATCCCAAAAAGTTGATGACGATCTGGGAGAAAGATTTTAAAAATGCGTTCGAAAAAGAAGAAACGTTGAACGGTGAAACGGTTTATGTCATCAAACTCGTACCGAAAGAGCCTAAAAAAGTAGATTATCATACCATTTTACTTTACATCTCAAAAACAAGCAATGAATTGAAAAAGGCGGTGATGAAATCAAAAAATGGAACTACAATGACGTATTCATTGACGAAATTTACCGCAAACCCTACGGTGGAAGACACAAAATTTGTGTACGACAGTAAAAAGTACCCGGGATACTCGCTGGTGAAAGATTAAAAAAACATCCAATAAATTGAAAATCCCATTGTACATTGCAGTGGGATTTTTTTATTTACGAACGTATTTCCACATCCGAATTTTTCCTTCCTCAATCCACTCAAGTAGGGTGTCCAACCGTTTTTCACGCGTGGCTTCTGTTTTGGCATCCTGATACCAGTCGACGTACTCTTTTTGCTGACTTTTAGTAAATGCATTGAAATTATTCCAACAGGTATTCGATGACTGCAATGCATTTCGCATTTCATCGGGAATGACAAGCGCTTTTTCCACTTTTGCTTTTTTCGGATTGGTAATTCCTGCGTCAATCAACTGCATAGCCTCGTGCACCATTTCCTGAAATTGACGCTCACTAGGAAGTTGATTAAGATCGGTCAACTTGCCTAAAATCCCCATTCCTTCGGGTATCGCCTGAATCGATTGCATCACGGGTGCCAACCAAAATCCTACGCTGCAATGCTTTTTGTGCGAAGCTATAAAACACATGATTTTGCCTTTGTAGAGAAAGCACGGGAAATTCCACTTAATTGTTTCCTCAACCTCGGGACAATATGTATGTACCCACGTTCGCACTAAATCCAAAATCGGCTGAGCAAAAGGCTGCGCTTCTGCAATGCAATCCGTTACTCGATTATCTACTTTCATAAAAAAATAAACATAAAAAAAGAGACCATCTTTTCAAACGGTCTCTCCAATTTCTAGTTAGAAAAAACTATTTTTTCTCACCTGCATTGCACGATTTTTTCTCACCTGCAGCACATCCTGATTTCTCAGCACAGCAAGAACCTTTTTTAGATTTTTTCTTTTTCTTTTTATCATCGTGCTTTTTAAGCTCAACTTTATTTCCGTTAACCGCTGCAATTGCAGAAGTTGTTAATGTCCCTGTGAACAAAACCAATGATAATACAACAAACGCTTTTTTCATAATATTCAAATTTATAGCATAAATATATAACTTATTCCTTTAACTTTCCAATTTTGGTGATCCTTCCTTTGACAACATCACCAATTTTAACAGAAATTTCACTATCTAAGGGTAAAAACAGATCAATACGCGATCCAAACTTGATAAAACCAAATTCTTCTCCTGTGGTCACCGTTTGTTCTGGTTGCACATAATAACAAATACGTCGGGCAACAGCACCCGCAATCTGACGAAACAAAACAGACTTTCCATTCGCATGTTCGATAACAAATGTACTTCGCTCATTGTCTGTACTGCTCTTTGGGTGCCACGCTACCAAAAACAAGCCTTTGTGGTACTTTACATATTTCATCACACCGGAGATCGGATTGAAATTTGCATGTACGTTGAGCGGCGACATAAAAATAGAAATTTGAATGCGCTTGTCGTTGAAATACTCTGTTTCCTCCACCTCTTCTATTACAACTACTTTTCCATCTGCTGGACAGAGTATGTCGTTGGCTTCAAATTGGCATTTGATGTTTGGAACGCGGAAAAATTGAATAATCAAGTAGGCCATAACCAGCACGCCCAAGCTTAGAAGGATAAAAAGCCACAACCAATTCGTGTATGTGAACAAAAAATAGTTTCCGGCTTGAATTAGTGCCAAAATCTCCAGGCCAATTGCTATGATTAAATATCCCTCTCTGTGTAATTTCATGCTTGTATTTTTGTCAAAAGTAGCTATAAACAGCTGTCTTACGATTGAATTGTGTGATTTTTTCAGCTTTTCAATGTTTCAAACACGCAAAAAACAGAATTAAACATCTAAAATTCAGTCTACTAATTAAATAAATTGATAAAACAACCACCAACAGCAGAAAATCGGTGCAGTAAACAAGGCCGCGTCAAAGCGATCCAAGATACCACCATGACCAGGCATGATGTTTCCCGTATCTTTAATGTTCAGACTTCGCTTAAACAACGATTCCAACAAATCCCCGAAAATAGCTGACGGCGCAACAATGAGTGCTGAAATCAGCCAAAAAAAGTAATCCTGATTGGTGGTGAATGCAACAATCCCTCCGACCACCACGGTCATAATCACTCCGCCGATCGTTCCTTCCCACGTTTTATTGGGAGAAATCCGTTCAAAAAGCTTTGTTTTTCCAAGCATTCTACCGCTCAAATAAGCAAATGTATCGTTTGACCAGATTAAGATAAGCATATAAATAACGAGATGTTGATTGGCCGTCTTAAGTTGCAATGCCAGAATTACCAAAAACGGAATTACCACGTAAATCAAACCAAGAAAATGAATTCCTAAATTTAAGAGTGGATTTTCCTCTTTTCGCCAAAGCTCAACCAACATACTCAAAAACAAAATCGGCAACGCAAGAAAAACGGAATAACTTGGAATCCAGTTGAACAAACTTGCAGCGACGAGCAGAAAAATAAAAAAATGCACTCCCGTTGAAAAAAGAACTGAAACTTGTACTTGATTTGAATTCCGGAAAAGTTGGAAAAATTCATACAACCCAAGGCATGTAAACAACGCTAAAACCGCCAATGATGTGTACGCATTCAACCACAAACTCCCTACTACCAAGATGACAAAAACGGCACCCGACAATCCCCTTACAACAATGTTATTCATATAGACTTATTTTAAAACAGAAATCCCGCCTAGTCCTAAACTAAACGGGAATTCAAAATTATACCTTTTCCGATGGAAAATAAAGCTTATTGTTTTTCTTCTGCATGCTCGTCCTGATTCAACCCGGTTGGATTGGTTGCATCGCTTGATTCAGTCGCTTTTTCTTCAACTTCTTCAACAGATTCAGACACCGATTTCGCTTCTTCTTCAGCACGTGTTTCTTTCTCCTCTGCAGATTCTGCCAAACCAGCAACAAACTCTTCTCCGGTCATTTCTTGTGGCTCCCAAGCTCTTTTTCCAAAAATCTCTTCCAAATCTTCTTTGAAAATCACTTCGCTTTCCAACAATTTTTCAGCTAAAATCGTTAGCTTGTCTTTGTTGTCCGTTAAAATTTGCAACGCACGTTGGTACTGCGATTCGATCAGTAAACTTACTTCCTCATCGATAATCCGTGCAGTCACCTCCGAATACGGCTTCGTAAAACTATCTCGTCCTTGCGAATCGTAAAACGAAATGTTTCCAACCCGCTTGTTTAAACCATACATTGAAATCATTGCATAGGCTTGTTTCGTCACTTTTTCCAAATCACTCAACGCTCCTGTTGAAATTTTACCAAAGATCAACTCTTCTGCAGCACGACCTCCCAGTGCAGAACACATATCATCCAACAATTGCTCTGTCGTTGTAATACTTCTTTCCTCAGGTAAGTACCAAGCTGCTCCCAACGATTGACCGCGCGGCACGATTGTTACCTTCACCAATGGATGTGCATATTCCAACAACCAAGAGGTCGTTGCGTGACCCGCCTCGTGAAAAGCAATCGCTCGTTTCTCTTCTTTTGTGATGATTTTATTTTTCTTTTCCAAACCACCGACGATTCGATCGACCGCATCCAAGAAATCTTGTTTCTCCACATGTGTTTTCGCATGACGAGCCGCAATCAAGGCTGCTTCGTTACACAAATTGGCAATGTCGGCGCCAGAGAAACCTGGTGTTTGTTTCGCTAAGAAATCAATATCGATGGAATTGTCCAGCTTCAACGGTTTCAAGTGCACTTTAAAAATCTCTTTTCGCTCGTTGATATCCGGCATATCGACATAAATCTGTCTATCAAAACGACCTGCACGCATCAACGCGCTGTCCAATACATCTGCACGGTTTGTAGCAGCTAGGATGATCACTCCCGAGTTTGTTCCAAAACCGTCCATTTCTGTCAACAGCTGATTCAATGTGTTCTCACGCTCGTCGTTTGACCCCATTCCGTTGTTTCTTCCACGTGCACGACCAATTGCATCAATCTCATCGATGAAAATAATTGCCGGTGCTTTCTCTTTTGCTTGCTTGAATAAATCACGCACCCGCGAAGCACCTACCCCAACAAACATTTCCACGAAATCGGAACCTGAAAGTGAGAAAAAAGGAACTTTTGCTTCACCCGCTACCGCTTTCGCCAACAACGTCTTACCAGTTCCTGGAGGTCCCACCAAAAGAGCACCTTTTGGAATTTTCGCTCCCAATTCTGTATATTTTTTTGAATTCTTCAGGAACTCAACAATCTCTTGAATTTCTTCTTTTGCACCATGTAAACCAGCCACATCTTGAAATGTGACGTTGGTAGATTTCCCTTTTTCATATACCTGCGCACGGGATTTTCCGATGTTGAAAATTTGACCTCCAGCGCCGCCGCCAGCACCGCCCCCCATTCTGCGCATGACAAACATGAAGATAGCAATCAAAATAATGATTGGCAACAAGAAACTGATCAAATTCGCCAAGTAGTTTACCTCCTCAACTGGTTCATGACTAATGGTTTGCTTGTTTTTTTCCTTCAACCGAACGTTGATTGCATCCAATCGATCTAGAAAGTTACCCGCATCACCAATATCAAACTTAAAGGTTGGATTTTTAGCAATTTTGGACTTCCCTTCTGTTGCCAACGCCTTTTTCAGGTTTGTGTAAACACCCTCTTTCGT
>SSGT01000186.1 GCA_008017065.1 Crocinitomicaceae bacterium | reverse complement strand
GTGCGTTACAAATGCATTCAGTTTCACTTAGATCACGCGCGTCCTGATCGGGAAGGTGAAGTTTCGAAAAGCAGGCTGCTGTTTGAATCTCGGAAAGAACGCGCCGATTTCAGATGTCAAAACGGACTCGAAAAATTGGGGTAAAAAAAAACACCACTCTGAAGGGCGGTGTTTCAAATTTCATCGCGTAATTTTAATTACCATTTCGGACAATCGTCGCAATTGTTCGTTGGTTTCAAATACACAAAAAATCCTGCGGTGATGTGTCCCATGGCATAGCCAAATTTTTGAGAAACATACGCATTCAAATCGTTTGGTCGCACGCGCACGCGGGTTTGGTGCATGAATCCACTTGTTCCTTCTGCTTGCAAGAAAACGTGGTTGAAAAATTCAAAGCGCACGCTTGCATGTGCCGATAAAGCATATCCCGATAACGAAATGGTTACCATGTCTTTTTTCTGTGCGAAAGCAAAATCGTTGAAGGAGAGAATTCCGCCAGCACCGACCCCTAAATTCGTCGTAATCGCAAATTTTGAGTTTTTTGTGCGGTATAACATATCGGAACGCGTCAACTCAAAGTGCAAGTAATTCAAACCATTCGAATTTTCGTAGTGAAAATGATTGCGATCGGTTGTCACAGGCACGTTGTCGTAAGTTCCCGACCAAATGGTGTCAACACCTGGATTGATTGTTCCATCCAACAACACATTGTTGCGGTCGTTGAAAATGTATTTCATGTGATCGTAACCAAACGAAAGGGCGTAATGATTTTTGAAATAATAGCCAATTCGCGCGTTGAATTGCGGAACGGTAATGTTTGTCAAATCCACATATTCTCTGAATTTATGGCTTGGATTGTCACTCGCTTTGGCATTTTTGAGCGTAAAATCATATCCTTGTCCAACGACATGCAAGTTACTTTTGGTGTACACCGAACGGTTGTAACCCCAATATCCAAAAAGGGTTCCTTTTCCATACGACACTTTTTTCTTCGCTCTTTTTGTTTGTGCTTGAACTCCCAACGCCAAACAAAGTAAAATCAATAAACTGATGTGTTTCATTTTCTGTTATTTTCGGTAATCCGTTCTGTGAATGGGTTAAAATTAACTCATTTTCAAAAACGCAACTTCTTTTTCAGTCAAATGTCTGTAAAATCCACGCGGAAGGTCTTTTTTGGTCAAACTGGCGAATTTGACACGGTCTAAGCGAACGACATCATACCCCAAGGATTCAAAAATTCGGCGAACGATTCTATTTTTACCAGAGTGCAGTTCCACACCGATTTCGCGTGAACCACCGTTTTCAATGTATTCAACATGATCGCATTTGATCAATCCGTCTTCCAATGTGATTCCAGTTCGCATTTTTTCAATGTCTTCCAACGTCACCGGTTTATTGGCTTCTACGTGGTAAATTTTGGAAGCTTTGTAACGTGGATGCGTTAATTTTTTGGCCAAATCTCCATCGTTTGTAAAAAGCAACAAACCGGTTGTTTCGCGGTCCAATCTTCCGACAGGATAGATCCGTTCTTTGCATGCTTTTTTCACCAACGACATAACCGTTTTTCTTCCCAATGGATCATCCATCGTTGTGATGAAATCTTTTGGCTTGTTGAGCAATACATAGCGTTTTGTTTCCGCGTTGATG
Organism: Crocinitomicaceae bacterium; assembly: GCA_008017065.1. Classification (GTDB taxonomy): domain Bacteria; phylum Bacteroidota; class Bacteroidia; order Flavobacteriales_D; family Crocinitomicaceae; genus JAQVCM01. The sequence continues at coordinate 4,276 of SSGT01000186.1, read as the reverse complement.
GTTTGTCCATCGTATTTAACAACGTCACCGGGTTTGATTTTGTAACCCAATTCCAAGATGATTTCGTCATTGACGGTTACAACTCCCGTTTGAATCAATACGTCTGCTTCTCGTCGCGATGCAACGCCTGCATTGGATAAGAACTTATTTAAACGGATTTCATTTTCGTTGAAACTTGGCATCGGATCGCCTTGTTTTTCGCGTTCTTTGAACGGAACGTATTTGTTGGATTTCCCGGCAAACTTTCCGTCTTTTTTCCCGTCGATTTGTTTCTTTTGGAAAGCAGACATCGATGGCGTTTTGGATTTGATTCCTGGTTTACCAGTACTTTTGGATTTGAAAGTTCCTTCTTTCTTTTTTTCGGTTTCGGTCTTTTTACTGTTTTCTTTGTTGCGACCGTTTTCTTTTGTGTTCATCACGAGCATATTTTGTGCAAAGATACGTAAAATCAATGGATAGAAAAAAACACTTTCTACTCACGTCAAGTGGCGCATGATTGCATAAAAAAAGACTGATTTTCACCAGTCTTTTGTTTTCGATTTATTTCAATTAGTGGATGTTTTTCTTCTTTTCCACTTCTTTTAATTTCTCTGCTTGTTTTGCTATTTCCGCTTTTTTCTTCGATTGATTTGAGACGTTTTCCTCGATTTTTTTCTCAGCTTCAGCGATCTTTTTTCGGTAGTCTTCAATCGAATTTAGCAAGCTTTCCTTGTCTTTTTCCAATTCTTTCTGATCTTTTTCTAAAGACGAAAGCACCTTGCCTTCGGTTTTCAATTCTTCTGCAACACATTCTTTCGAAGCGTTGATTGCAAATGCTTTGATTTTGTCTTTCATCACATTGAATTGCTCTTGGTGTTGATTGCTCGTTAAGTATGCACCGCCCAAATCGATCGCAAAGGCCACTTTCACTGTTTCACCCGATTTGATGATTTTAGCAATTACATCGAAGGGTTTGTCGCCCATAGCTTTAAAACTTGCTTGCGTTGAGGTATACTCGTCCTTCGACGAATTGTACTTCCCGCCCCAATCTTTCAATTCTCTTTTCAATTCTTTTTCAAGAATGTCTAGATTCGCAAATGGAATGTTGACAACGATACTGTTTTTCGAACCAACAGAAAAGGTCGTGTGTTCTTCGTTTATTCGCACTTCGTTTTGTCCGAAAACAAAAACGCTAAGGAGTGTGAAAACGGCTATAATTGTGTGTTTCATGCTTTCTTTTTTTTATTGAAGATACTGATTTTAATTCATTCACGCTCGTTTTTTTGTGCTTTTTTGGTTTTTTGCCCGATCGGAAGCGCGACAAATTTTAACTTTTTTCGACCGTTTCTTCCCGTTTTGCAGCATAAAAATCACTAATTTTAGCACATGCAATTCAAAGATGTTGTTGGTCAATCGGAGTTAAAAGCCCATTTATTGGATGAGGTAAAGCACGACAAAATTAGTCATGCACAACTGTTTCTGGGGAATTCAGGTTTTGGTGGATTGCCATTAGCATTGGCGTTTGTTCAGTTTTTGTTTTGTGAAAACAAGCAAGCAGACGACAGTTGTGGGGTTTGTCCGTCGTGCAGAAAAGTGACGGAATTGCAACATCCCGATTTAAACTTTTCGTTTCCTGTTGTACAAGCGATCGACAAAAAAAGCGATTTTTTCTTACCGCATTGGCGGGAGCAGATCGCGTTGAATCCGTATTTCAATTTGAATCAATGGACCGCGCGAATCGATGAAAAAGGCAGAAAACCGATCATCTCTGCGGAAGAAAGTCAAGAGATTATCAAGAAACTGAGCTACAAATCGTTTGAGGGCGGCTACAAAGTAATGATTATTTGGATGGCCGAAGAAATGAATTTAACGTGCGCCAACAAGTTGCTTAAAATCCTGGAAGAGCCACCTCAAAAAACAATTTTTATTTTGCTTGCAGATACACAAGAGTATTTGCTTCAAACGATTATTTCTCGTACGCAGCTGATCAAAGTACCGCGGATTGGATTGGACGAATTAGCGTCCTATTTACAAGTAAATAAGCAACTTGATCGTTCGACAGCCACTAGCTTTGCGGCGCAAGCCGAAGGAAATTTGATCGAAGCAGGTGAGTTGTTGGGGGAACACGACGAGAAAGAGATCAATCGGGAAATGTTTATTCAGTTGATGCGCGTTTGCTACAAAAAGGATGTTATTCCGATGCTTGATTGGGCAGATGCAGCGGGACAAATTGGCAAGGAGCGTCAAAAAACGTTTTTGAAATACGCCCTGCACATGTTTAGACAGAGTTTGTTGAAGAATTATACCGAAAATCAACTCACGACAACTTCGACGGAAGAAGACGTATTTTTGAAGAATTTTTCGAAGTTTATTACTGGAAACAACATTCAAGGGTTTATGGAAAACTTCAACGACGCCTATTACCACATCGATCGAAATGCGAATCCAAAAATATTATTCACGGAGTTGTCTTTTAAAGTGATGCGTTACATTCACTTTGCGTAGGTTCGAACGTTCAGTAAGTTCATAAAAAATCCCAAACTAATAAAGTATAGCTTGGGATTCGTTTGACGTTTTATCTTGTTTTACGCGTAAATCGCATCCAATGCTTCACACATAATTTTACTTGCAGTTGCTAATATTTCAGGAGTATGTGCGCTTGAAACAAATCCAACTTCGTAACCACTTGGACCCAAATAAACACCTCTTTCTAACAGCGCGCTGTGTAGATGACGGAATCCAGTCATATCGGGATTGATCTCTGCTGCTTTGCGGATGGTTTTGTTTCCTGCAAAATTCAACCAAAAGATAGATCCAATGCTAACGATTTCGAAGTCATACCCTTTTGCTTTCGCATGTGCATTGATTGGTGCAATGAATTGGGTTGTTCGCTCCGCTTGATTTTCATAAAACCCGGGTTGCGCACACGCTGTCAATTGCGCGATTCCTGCTGCCATCGCTACGGGATTTCCAGACAAGGTTCCTGCTTGGTATACTTGCCCGTCGGGTGAAACGCACGCCATGATTTCTTTCTTCGCACCGTAAGCTCCCACCGGCAAACCTCCACCGATGATTTTTCCGTACGTAACGAGATCAGGAGCGATTCCATAATATTCAGCTGCGCCTGAAAAAGCAACGCGGAATCCAGAAATTACTTCATCGAAAAACAAAAGGATGTTGTTTTCTGTACAAATTTCTCTCAGAGCCAATAAGAATGTTTTTTCTTGCAGCAGTAGTCCATTGTTTGCAGGAATGGGTTCGATGATTGCACAAGCAATTTCATCTTTGTATTCTGCCACGCACGCTTTCAATGCTTCAATGTCGTTTAACGGCAAAACCAAGGTTTCATGCGCGAAACTTGCAGGTACTCCTGCACTTGAAGATTCACCAAGTGTCACGAGTCCACTTCCTGCGTTTACCAAAAGTGAATCTGAATGTCCGTGATAACAACCGTCAAATTTAATGACTTTGTCTTTTCCAGTATAGCCACGGGCCAAACGAAGTGCTGACATTACCGCTTCTGTACCAGAACTTACAAATCGAATTTTATCGATATATGGATTTCTAGACAAAATCAATTCCGCTAATTCATTTTCTAAACGCGTTGGAGCTCCAAAACTAGAACCATTTTGCAAGGTTTCAACAATTTTGGAATACACTTCTGGATGATTATGCCCCAAAATAAGTGGTCCCCAACTGCAGCAAAAATCAATAAATTTGTTGTTGTCTTCATCCCAAATGTGGCAACCATCTCCTTTTTTAATGAAAAGCGGCGCACCATCAACGGATTTGAAAGCTCGTACAGGAGAATTCACTCCGCCGGGGAAATAATTTTTTGCTTTTTCAAAAAGAGATTCTGAAGTTGTACGAGTAATTCTCATGTGTTATGTTTTGAAAGTTATGTTTCAATTTGATTGATGCAAAATTAGTATTATTCGCCAATAAGTGTGCGGTTTTAACTTTTTGTAACTTGGTCTATAAATGAAAAATGCCTCCCATTTCTGAGAGACATTTTTGATGTGAAAGTGATTGTCGATTAATAGAAAAGTACGCTTTGAACCGTTGCTTGACCAAATTCATTCGATACTTTTACAATGTATGTTCCTGCTTTCAATTGACCTTTTTCGATCGTGTATTTTCCTGTGTTAATTTCATCAGAAAGTACAACGCGTCCTGAAAGATCCAGCAATTCGATAAGATGTTTGCTGTTTTTGTTTTCCAATTCAACGAAAATTAAATTGTTGGATGGATTTGGATATACATTTTGAATGATGTCTTTTGCATTTTCTTCTATTCC
>SSGT01000025.1 GCA_008017065.1 Crocinitomicaceae bacterium | reverse complement strand
GTATTTCAATCCGCCCAAGCCAATTTGTTGAAACAATGCTTCTTTCGCACCGTCATCCATTCCTTCTAAATGTCCGCGCTCTTGAGTCATCGCTTTTGCTTTCGCAACTACTTCATCTATCAAATCGTCTGCATCTACTACCGTTCCTTCGCGGGATTTCATTTTTCCAGAGGGCAAATCAACCATTCCGTATGACAGGTGAAAACAGCTTTCTGCCCACGAATAACCCAATTTTTTCAATACCAAAAAGAGCACTTTAAAGTGGTAATCTTGCTCGTTTCCAACGGTATAAACAACGCCTTCTAAATCGGGATAATCTTGAAAACGATCGAGTGCCGTACCAATGTCTTGTGTCATGTAGACCGATGTGCCGTCGGAGCGCAACAACAATTTTTCATCCAAGCCGTCGTCTGTCAAGTCGACCCAAACGGAACCATCGTCTTTTCGGTAAAAAACACCTTTTTGTAACCCGTCGATCACCATGTCTTTTCCGAGTAAATAGGTTTCTGATTCGTAGTACAAGGTATCAAAATCAACCCCCATTTTCTGGTAGGTCTTTTCAAAACCAGCATACACCCAATTGTTCATGGTGGTCCACAACAGATAAACTTGCGGATCACGTGCCTCCCACTTGACGAGCATTTCTTTCGCATCGCGCAAAATTTGGGTTTCATTTTTTGCTAGATCCTTGATTTTGTCGTTGAGTGCATCAATCGCTTTTTCTTCTTTCCCCGCTTTCGCAGCCTCCAATTTGTGAAATTCGGCTACGATATGTGGTGGATAATTGTCGAAATTTCCTGCATTCCACGCCTCAAGGATCGATTTCGCTTCGGCGTTGAACTGTTTGTCGAATTCAACGTAGTATTTACCCACCAATTTATCGCCTTTCAAGCCTGTATTTTCGGGCGTTTCACGTTCACCGTTTGCATTGATCGGCGAAAAACGTTCCCATGCCAACATACTTTTGCAAATGTGAATACCACGATCGTTGATAATCTGCGTTTTTACCACTTTATGACCATTTGCTTTCAAGATCTCAGCAACTGAAAACCCCAAAAAATTGTTACGCAAATGCCCCAGGTGCAAGGGTTTGTTTGTGTTGGGAGACGAATATTCTACCAACATCGTACCTTTGCTCGCTTCTGGTTGAAAGCCAAAACGCGGATTGTTGTGCATCGCGCTCAATTCATCGACCCAGTACGCATTGGAAATGGACAAATTCAAAAAACCTTGTACTGCATTGAAAGCTGAAATTTCAGTTAATTTTTCTTTCAGAAACAAACCGATTTTTTGTGCTGCTTGATCTGGAGAAGTCCGCAATAATTTCACGAAAGGGAATACTACCAAAGTCAAATCTCCTTCAAACTCTTTTCTGGTCAATTGAAATTGAATGCTTTTTTCTTCGATCTGAACTCCAAAAAGTTCGACCGCATGCGCCACAAGTGTTTGTTTAATTAATTGTTCCATTTAGTGTGTTTGTTCTTTTATCTTTTGTAGTGCTGGGAGCAAAATCTCGTATGCTGTTTCAGCCATTTTATTTGTTTTTTCGTCGAGGCATGGATTGATTTCCACAAATTCCAAGCAAACTACTTTTCGACTCTCTATCAATTTATCCATCAAATCAATCACCTGTTGCGGCATTAATCCATGTGGAACAGGCGTTCCTGTTCCATGCGAAGTAACTTCTGGATCCATTGAATCTACGTCAAACGAAATGTAAATGTGGTCGCAATCACGCAACTTGTCGAGAATTTCTGCAGCAACAACCTTCGTCCCTTTTTGGTTGACTTCGTTCACTTCAAAATTTTTGATTCCGAGTCGCTCAATCAAGGCATCTTCTTGCGATTCCGTGTCTCTAACTGCGACAAAAACCAAATCTTCGGGCTGGATTTTGGGCGCAATTCCATGCATCGACTTCAACTCGTTCCAAAGTTGAACTGTTTCACTAGGCACGTCGTTTGACTTGCAAGGCAAATTGTCTTCATTCAACGCAGTAGACAACGGCATTCCATGAATATTCCCAGAAGGAGTTGTGTATGGAGAATGTAAATCACCGTGGGCATCAATCCAAATTACGCCGAGACGTTGATTCGGAAACTGCTTTTTTATTCCGGCGATTGTACCACCTGCCGAACCGTGATCGGAGGCAATTACGAATGGGAATTTCCCATCGGAGAGTGTGTCGGCAACAGCAGTACTGATGCGTTGAAAAATCGTGACTAATCCATCGATTCGCTTCGCAAACACATGCGCCGTTGGATGATCCAACAAGTGGTTTTCATCCGGAATGATTTCCACTTCATGGGTTCCAAACAAATAGTTTTCAGCCTTCCTGGCTACCGACATCAAGGCGAATGGTCCCAACGATCCTCCCCGCGTACCAGCCGTAATTTCCGAAGGATTGATGAGAAATTTTATCTCTTTTTGCATAAATTCGATTGTAGATTACAAATGTACTATTTATGCACTAGAATAAAAACATTGTCGTACTTGATCTACCGAATCCCGATGAATTTTCCTGTTTTAAAGATGGCAAGCCGTGCAAAAAAAGAAGTGTAACAAAAAACGTATTTATCGCTATTGGAAAAACAGTTATTTTCGCTGTATGAAAAATCTAATTTTATATCTCATTCTATTGGTTTCCGTGCAATTGACGGCACAAAAACACATTCCATTTTCGGGTCGAATGATCTACAACATTGAATTCAGAGGAACCAACGACAGTGTTTTTACATTTCAATCGAAGTCTGTTTTATACACCAACGACACCTTGGTGCGCATCGAATCTGAAACCGGTCAACTCGGTCCACAGGTATTGATCAAGCATTTACTGTTTAAAAAATACTATTTATTGCTCGAATACGAAAACCAAAAATACGCCTTGCAACAACACTTGCCAGCCGATACGATCCCAACAAAATTTGCTTTCAAAAAAAAGAGAGGCACTAAAAAAATAGCTGGATTAAAAGCAAAGCGTGTGTTGGTATCGCACCCCAATTTCAAGCAGCCGATCGAAATGTGGTATGTGCCCAACTTCAGTCCAAAATACCTCGATGTGCTTAAAGGAATCAAAGGTTTGCCAGTCGACTATTACATTCAAATGGAAGATGGTTTGTTGCATTATGTCCTCGAGAGTGTGGAAGCATCGCCAGTCAATATGGATTTATTTGGCATACCCAGCGACTTTCAAAAAATCTCGTTTGATGAGTTTTTGAATATTCTATTCAAGGCAAAATCGGAGTAACGATTTTCACGAACGTTTTCGAACAAGTACTTAACACTCGATTGTTTAAAGTTGGTGGCGAATCGATCGTTGGCATCCCAAATTGCCATTTATCTTTGTATAATAGTCTTTCGAAATGGCACAAGAGAACGAGTTTATCCGCAAGGATGAAAAAACAACAGAAAAAAAAAGTGACAAGAAGGCTCCAAAAGAGTCAAAAGCACCCGCAAATCCACGGAAAAATCCGCTGGACTATCTTTCCAATCGCTTTGATAAACAGCGTACAAAAACCATCTTAGGTGCTGTACTGACCTTGATTTCACTCTATTTTTTCTTTGCCTGCTTGTCGTACTTATTTACGTGGAAAATAGACCAAGATCGGGTGATGAATCAATCCTTGCTTTCTATTTTATTCGAGGAAAACGACGAACCTGTGTCCAATTGGTTTGGAAAAATGGGCGCGTGGATTTCTCACTTGTTTATTTACCGTTGGTTTGGAATCTCTTCGTTCGTGATTTCCTTTCTCATTTTTCTCAACGGATTCAAATGGCTATTTGCGATTCAAATTCTTCCCGTTTCACGCACGACGACTGTCGGATTAACACTCATGGTATGGTCGTCTCTCTTTTTTGGATTTTTCGCTTCCACGGTTAACTATTTGGGTGGAGCATTTGGATTCCACGCAAATCACTGGCTGAGTCTCTCCTTTGGAAAATTCGGCGCACTCCTCTTCATCATTGCCTTGCTCTATATGGTGCTGGTAGCGTTGTTTAACCCCGACTTTAAAGCCCTTTGGCAAAAATACATCGCTCGAAATATCCGCGAGGAAGAATTGGAAGAATCCGAAAACCGTGCAACCACAAACGCAGGGTCGATGGCCGACATCCACATCATCAATCCAATTCGCGAAGAAGAAATTGTGACCGAAAAGCCACAGGCACCTGTTTATTTTGACGAAGAAGACGAAGAGGAATTGGACGAAGAAGAGTTGGAATTGGCAGATAGCGATTTTGAAATCACCCTGAAACCTAGTTCAAATACAGCTCCATCACCGACCTCAGAAGACGATTTCGAAATCGAAATTCCAGAGCCCACACCGGTTTTTTCAGAACCGCTGGATGCAGGAGATTTCACCGTCGTGACGCCACCAAAAGAAGAAATCCTCTCCGAAGACGAGACCGACAGACTGCGTCAAGAATACGGCGACTACGATCCAACCTTGGACCTTTCTGGATACATGCTGCCGTCAATCGACCTGCTGAAAGAATGGGGAAACAACAGTGTAAACATCAATAAACAAGAACTTGAAGACAATAAAAATAAGATTGTCGAGACGCTATCGCACTACAAAATAGACATCGCAAAAATCAAAGCAACTGTCGGACCGACCGTTACATTATATGAAATTATTCCAGCACCGGGTGTTCGAATTTCGAAAATCAAAAACTTGGAAGACGATATTGCATTGAGTTTATCCGCACTCGGAATTCGAATCATCGCACCGATTCCAGGAAAAGGAACGATTGGTATTGAAGTACCAAACAGCAAACCTGAAATGGTATCCATGCGTTCGTTGATTGCATCTGAAAAGTTTCAAAATTCGGATTTTGAACTTCCAGTCGTGATCGGTAAAACGATTACCAACGAAACGTATACGTTTGACTTGACCAAAATGCCCCACTTGCTGGTTGCTGGTTCTACCGGTCAAGGTAAATCCGTGGGATTGAATGCGATTTTGATCTCGATTTTGTATAAAAAACATCCGGCACAAGTCAAATTCGTGCTGATAGACCCGAAAAAAGTCGAACTTACGCTTTACAGTCACATCGAGCGTCATTTCTTAGCAAAACTACCCGGCGAAGACGAGGCGATTATCACCGACACGTCGAAAGTTGTGAATACCCTAAATTCGTTATGCATCGAAATGGACACGCGTTACGAACTCTTGAAAGATGCACAAGTAAGAACAATCAAGGAATACAACGCAAAATTCATTTCTCGCCGTCTGAATCCCGAAAAAGGACACCGTTACATGCCGTATATCGTGGTGTTGATTGACGAGTTTGCAGATTTAATCATGACCGCAGGAAAAGAAATTGAACATCCGATTGCACGTATCGCACAACTTGCCCGCGCGATTGGAATTCACTTGATTGTGGCGACACAACGTCCGTCGGTGAGTGTAATTACCGGGATGATCAAAGCCAATTTCCCTGCACGAATTGCGTTTAGGGTGCAATCTGCGATCGACTCACGTACGATTCTCGACGCAACGGGAGCGAATCAGTTGATCGGTCGTGGAGACATGCTGATTTCGACCGGTTCCGACATCATTCGCTTGCAGTGTGGATTTGTGGATACGCCCGAAGTAGAAGAAATTTGTGCGTTCATCGGAAATCAACGCGCGTATCCAGAAGCACTTTTATTACCAGAATACTCAGGTGAAAGTGCAGGAGAAGGCAACGACATTGATTTGAATGACATTGATCCGATGTTTGCAGATGCAGCGCGCATTGTGGTCATGCACCAACAAGGATCCGCAAGTTTGTTGCAACGCAAACTCAAATTGGGGTACAACCGTGCCGGAAGAATCGTAGATCAACTCGAAGGATACGGAATCATCGGTCCGTTCCAAGGAAGTAAAGCCCGCGAAGTGATCTATTCAGACCCCGAAGCGTTGGAGGAATTTTTGAAAGTGAAAGGGATTTTTTAGGAAGGTTTTTAAATGTTGAGTTTAGGAAGGGCCATTCGTTCTTTAGGCAATCTTTTCTTTGAGTAAAAACACGTTCTTCGCAATTGCTTTTGGATTGGAAACCGTCAACATCCCAAATTTTAATTATGGCGAATTCGCCACAATTAAAAGTCAAGCTGGTTTGAATAGTTATAAAATCAGCGTAAAAGAATGGGTTGAAAAAACGAATGCGATTGGTTTACTTCGAGCACACTTTAGCAAGGGGCTATAAAAGATTTCATTCACAATCCTTAAAAAGTTCCTCTGTAAACAACTCTGGCCAATATTTTTGAAGTTTTTTCCAATAATCTGAAAAAGAAGGGTTCAATAATGTCGTACCTCTAGCTGTTGGACTGGAATAAATACGATTTTCATCAATTTCATAGATAAAATCATAGGGAAGAATTTTGTAAGCAATACAGTCATAAGAGCCTTTTTCCATCAATTGCTTTCCTTCCAATTTTAAATCTTGGTTATTCTTCTTAAGAATATCTTCTTTGTATAATTTATGATATGTGACTCCTAAGAAACAATAAGCAATTCCAATCAAGAATTTGCTATTAACTATTTGTATATCTAATAAATCCAATTTTTGATTTGATCCATTAGAATACATTGTTTCCAAATTCAAATTTTTAATTGATGGTCCAATTACAGTGCGATTAATTTTTCCTTGCTTGTAAAAGTGTAATAAAACTTGGTCTATCCTCGTACTACTAAAACCAATCGCTATGTCAAAATTTTCATCTTCCTCCTTTGATATTCTATACTTTCTACTTATTTTATTGTAGAGAAAATGACGATCGATATTATTATTTATTTCATGTGGCTGCTTAATACTAGTTCCTACAACTGTAAGAGATGGAGGGCTCTGAGTTTCAATAACAGGTTTTATAGGTAGTGGCTCCTTAATAAGGAAATCCGTTAAATTCTGTCCTTCATTGTGCGAATCAGATATAATTTGATTTCCAATCCTTTGCTCAAGATTATTTTCTTCTACAACTTCTCTTTTTCCTTCATGAATCGCTATTGCCAATCTGATAATATACTGCTTATATTTTTCAAGTATTTCTCGAATTTCTTGTTGATTAAAAATAGTGATTAACCTTGTTCCTGCTACTTGATTAAGGGTCTTTGACATTGCTTGAGCAATGGCTTCAGAACCAATGTAATTACCTGTATCTTTATACTTTGCATCCCTGTTTTCTTCCAAGAAGTCGAGTAAAGCTAGTAGTGCAGGTTGGTGTCTAATAATTTGATGACCACCAAGATTTTTGAATCGTAAATTTCTATCCTGTAAGAATTTATAGGTATATCTATAATCAAAGTCAGGTAAAACAGTAATTTTAGCAGCCCACCATAACCCTGAGATGGGACCTTTTAAAAGACTCGATTGTGAACTAGTAGGAATAAAATAGCTTTGTAAATTAATTTTAAGCTTATCAACTTCATCAGATTTTGTTTCATACAATTTTCGAATAAAATCTGAAAAATATATGAAGTTTAATGTAATCCAGTATTGTGGATTTGAAGCTTGGGCGCGGCTAATCAGGAGTCTTCTACTAAGAAATTCAGCTAACTGACCTTCTGAAGCATCTTCCTTTATCAAATCATTGAATTTTTTTAAAAGACCCGCTAATTCATTACGCGGGTAGCTTTGATAAAGGTATTCGAAGTCAGACCAGAACCTCTTATAATCTTCTATGCTTTTTAGTTCGCTTACTTCTTTTACTAAAGTATTAATATCCTTTGTTGGTAGTAGTTTAATCGTTGTCATCAACTGTACTTTTTAAGTGAGAAATGAGGTGGTCAACTAGTGTCATGCTAGGATCTTTTAAAATGTAATTAATGAAATCTTGGTAATCTTCTTCCGCTGGAAATTCCTCATCTGTCTTTCTGAAATCCTTCCATCTATTCAATAATTCACTATACCAGTTGTAATCAAAGTGAGAAGTATCTTCTCTAAAATATTTAAAGGATTCAATAAGTGCAAGCTGAGCAAAGTGTGAACTTAATAATATGCTAATTGTGGGGGTTTCCTTTTGAATTTGTAAATCTTGGTAATGTTTTTTTGGCAAAAAGATTACAATATAATCACAGTCAAAGTTGTAAGTGATGTTATCATTTTGTGCTTCTTGAAAAATAAACAATGGGTATGATTCACCTTCAATGGAATAAGTCAAATCGCCTAAAAGTGCTATAGGCATGCCTTTCATTAAGAGAACTCCATTTTCTTCAAGGGATTTGTTTGCAATAACCAACACTTGCAATGTAAATTTACCGGCCACGTTTTTACGATCGATATTGACTTTAAACTTTTCTTTATTACTTGCTTTGAACCATTTACGATATAAAGTGGAGGAACAATTTAATTCAGCGCCTAGTTCACAAGATCCATTATCAATTAGAAATACCATGTTTGGATCAAGACCATCAAGATAACTTTGAGGAATTGTAATTTCATATACTAATTGCTTATCTGAATTTTCAATTAGATTAATGTCGCATGCTTTGTTTATAGTGACTTCGTAAGGAAAATTATTAGTTATTTTCATAAAGATTCTTTAAACAGATTGGATATAAGGTACGGACAAAAAAGGCGTATCAAGTTTAATTCCTTCAATAACATTTGATCCTTTTACAACATTTAATTTCATTTCATTTCCTTTAAAACTAATTATATTTTGTTTATTGCTTATTGATTTAATTTCAACGTAGTCCTTACTTGAATCTGTTCCAACTTGAAGTTTTATTGTATGTTCAGGCACGTTTTCTTCAGATTCAAATTCAATAGTATAGAGGTAGTCGTCATCTCCTTGATCCTTTACTCGAGTTTTCGTACTAAGTATTACACGGTCTTTAGGCTGTGAATCTTGAGGATTCTCCTCAATACGCTTAACGTTTGTTGACTTATTAATGGGTAAAATTTTTCCTTTTGAAAATTGAAATAAATCATTTAATGCGTTAATTGAAAATTTGTTATCAATATTTTGCTTAACTATTCCGTTGAAG
>SSGT01000021.1 GCA_008017065.1 Crocinitomicaceae bacterium | reverse complement strand
TTTGTAAACGATTGATTTACTGTGTTTTTGTAATTTTTAGCAGTAAGAACACCAGTTGAATGTTAAGGGAATGTTAAGTCTTTTGTATTCATGTAATGTCTTTTTTTCATTTTTAACTGCTGTTAAATTACGCTAACGATTTGAGCATAAGCACAAATAAAAACTATATTTAAAAATTACTATTCTATTAAGTTAATATTACCATTCATCGTTGTTTATATTAATTCAATATTAATCCATTTACTTTGCGCTCTCAAAATGAAGAATATGAAAACCTCTTTAATTAGTATGCTAGCGGTTTGTGCAATCGGAAATGTGTGTGCTCAGCAACAAGCTGAAACCATTGATAAACGCAAATCTTCCACTGAGTTTTTTAAAAAATACATGAAAAACGATCGCGGTATTGAGTTTGTACAGAAAGATAGTTTGTTTTCGACTCAATTTCAGTTTCGGATGCAGAATCGTGCGGCGTATCAGTCGACGAGTGAAAGCGATTTTACGCCCGAAACGTTTGAATTTAGAACGCGCCGATTGCGAATGAAATTGAAAGGTTTTGCGTATTCACCGAAATTGACGTATTATGTACAGCTATCGTTTTCTCGAGGCGACATGGACTGGGATGGAACACAAAATGATAGTATAAATTCGAGTCCAAACGCGGTGCGGGACGCAACGATAAGTTATCAATTTACTAAAGCGTTGAAAGTGAGTATTGGTCAAACGAAGTTGCCTGGCAACAGACAACGTGTGGTATCATCGGGAGATTTACAGTTTGCAGATCGTTCGATCGTCAATGCAACATTTACATTGGATCGTGACTTTGGTTTTCATGCTAGTTTTGATAAACCATACTATTCATTGAAAGGTGCAATCACTTCCGGAGAAGGAAGAAATACCAACCGATCGGATAAAGGATTATCTTACACGGGTCGAATTGAATTGTTGCCTTTTGGAAGATTTACCAACAACAACGATTACATTGAAGGAGATTTGGCTCGGGAGCCTAAACCGAAGTTGTCGCTTGCTGGAACGTACAATTTTAATTCGAGAGCACAACGGGAGGCGGGACAATTAGGGAATGACTTGTATGAGTTTGCAGACCTGCAGAATCTCTCGGTGGATATGGTTTTTAAATTCAAAGGCTTCGCGTTTTACAACGAGTTTTGTACTCGAAAATCAAATAAACCAATCACTGTATTGTCAGCAGATCCAACCGAAACGAAAAGTAGCTACGTGGGATATGGAAATTTAACGCAAGCAAGTTATTTATTTAAAAACAACTATGAAATTGCAGTTCGCTATGCGTTTATAACGCCTTTTTCATCGATTTACAATAATCCGATTTTCTTGAATGTGAACAAAAAAGCACAACAACATATCCATTTGGGTGTTACCAAATATGTTTACGGGCACCGGGTGAAGTTGCAAGGGAATTTAACGTACCAATCGGAGCAAGATTTGAGAAACGACAAACAAGCAAACCAGTTGGGAGCAATTTTTCAAGTCGAGTTGGGGATTTAATTTGAATCATAAAAATTTGAATCCGCTCTATTTGGGAGAGGATTCAAATTTATAGCCAATTCCTTTTACGGTCTTGATGTATTTATCGCCAATTTTTTCACGTAGTTTGCGTACATGTACATCAATCGTTCGATCTCCTACAACGATATCTGAGCCCCATACTTTTTCCAAGATCTGTTCCCGCTCAAACACAATGTCGGGTCGAGAGGCAAGCAATGCGAGCAATTCAAATTCTTTTTTGGGTAGATGCAAGGCCTCACCGCTTTTATATACAAGGTATTTTTCGCGGTTGATGATCAATTCTTCGTTGGAAGGGATTTCTTCTTTGGAATGTTCTGGATTTGATTTTCTGCGTAGCATTGCGTTAATTCTACTAACCAATACACGTGGCTTTACAGGCTTCGAAATGTAGTCATCCGCTCCAGCGTCTAATCCTGCAATTTGACTGTAGTCCTCACCTCGAGCGGTCAAAAAGCAAATGAGTGTGGTTTCGAATCCAGGCATTTTCCGGAGCACTTCACATACTTCGATGCCGTCCATTTGAGGCATCATCACGTCTAGAATGATCAAATCAGGTTTGAACGTTTTTGCAATTTCAATTCCATCCAAACCATTGTTTGCGACAGCGACTTCGAAGCCTTCTTTTAACAAGTTGTATTTTAGAATTTCTAAAATATCTTCTTCGTCATCTATGATTAATATTGAGTTCATATGAGCGATATTCGGAATTTTAAAGCAATTTTGATTACGAAAATAGGCTTTTTATTGGAATCTTATTCACTGAATTGTTTCCAGTAGATTTTATATTTGAAACAAATAATCTCTAAATATAAACACTTCAATCCGTAAATCGCTCTTTTTCATCCATAAAATCTGAATTAGTTGATTAGCGCAAGTGAATAATATAGGAATCCTGAGCTTTTTGTTTACATATTTTAACACGCTTGAATGCTTGTGCAAACGGAAAAAAGCCTTACCTTTGTCCCAGTAGTAGTAGGTTAGGTTGATTAGTGTAGCAAGAGCTTTAGACGCCCGTCTAAAGCTCTTGTTCTTTTATACCGTTTGTTGATCATTGCTTTACATTCCCTTTAAATATATCATCGTCTGATTGGTTGATTTTTTAGCCAGCAAGTTTCTAGATTGATCGTATGGACGTTTGTTCCGAAAATATTCGATTGCGATGAATCCGTTGGCGAATTGTCGCCGTCATACATGTTTTAATAGTTGTTGGTTTGTGTACGTCCCTGTTTGCTGAAATAGGGGGCCATTCGTTGGTTGTTTTATGTTTCGTTCAATTCGTACGTAAAACGCGCTAGATTCGATTGTTTTCTTTTCCGACACTGGTGAGGATTCAATTGTTGTTTCGTGTCGGCTGTGCGACTTTAGTGCACAAAAAAAAGAGGCTGGATCAACTCCAACCTCTTTGTCTATTTTCCATTCGGAAAGTTCTTATTTCATTGCGAAACGCTCGAATGAAGTAACTGTCAATCCTTTTCCTGCTGTATTCAAGAACTCAGCAACCGTTAATTTGTTGTCACGAACGAACGGTTGGCTCAACAACGTGTTTTCTTGGAAAAATTTGTTCAAACGACCTTGAGAGATTTTCTCAGCCATATCAGCTGGTTTACCTTCTTGAATCGCTAATTCTTTTCCAATCTCCAACTCGCGATCGATCGTGTTTTGATCGATACCATCTTTGTTTAACGCCAATGGGTTCATCGCAGCAACTTGCATCGCCACTTGTTTACCAGCTTCTTCAGCAGCTTCAGAAGCGTCAGAAAGACCTACCAACGTCGCCAATTGATTTCCTGGGTGATTGTAAGCACATACTTGAGCAGCAATAATTGTTGCGTATTTAGAAAGATCTAATTTTTCACCAACAACACCAACGTGTTCTGTGATTTTTTCCTCAACAGACAATTTGTCGTCGTAAGGAAGTGCTTTCAATTCGTCGATAGAAGCAGGCATGTTTGCCAATGCGATATCAACCAATGATTGCATGAATCCACGGAAGTTATCGTTCATTGCAACGAAATCCGTTTCACAGTTCAACGCCAAGATCACACCTGTTTTTCCGTCGTTGGAAGCTTGTGCGAAGATCAAACCTTCTTTTGCTTCATTTTCACCACGTTTAGCAGCGATTTTTTGACCTTTTTTACGAAGAATGTCGATTGCCGCTTCAAAATCACCGTTTGATTCAACCAATGCATTTTTGCAATCCATCATTCCTGCGCCTGTTTGTTGGCGCAATTTATTTACATCTGCAGCTGTAATTGCCATGATCGTAAAATTATTATTTAATGATTAATCTTCTTTAGTTTCAGTTGCTGTAGCTGCTTCTTCTGCAACTTCAGTTTTGTCTGCAACTTTGTCTTTTGTGTTTTTGCGATCTTCCAAACCAACTTTGATTGCATCACAAATCGCATCCAAGATGATTGAAATTGATTTTGTAGCATCGTCATTTGCAGGAATTGGGAAATCAACCATTTTCGGGTTTGAGTTCGTATCAACCATTGCAAAGATCGGAATGTTTAATCTTTTTGCTTCGTGCATAGCGATATTCTCTTTCAAGATATCTACTAAGAAAATAGCTGCTGGTTGACGAGTCATATCAGCAATTGAACCAAAGTTCTTTTCTAGTTTTTCACGTTGACGAGTTTTGAATAGACGCTCTCTTTTAGAAAGTGTATCCCATGTTCCGTCTGTCTTCATTTTATCAATAGAAGCCATTTTACGAATCGATTTACGAGTCGTTTGGAAATTGGTCAACATACCACCAGACCAACGTTCAGTTACGAACGGCATGTTTACAGCTTTAACGCGCTCAGCTACGATTTCTTTTGCTTGTTTCTTCGTTGCTACGAAAAGAACTTTCTTACCTGATTTTGCGATTTGTGTCATCGCTGCGCATGCTTGGTCAAGATGAGCGATTGTCTTATTTAGATCGATAATGTGGATACCTTTCTTCTCATCGAAGATGTATGGCGCCATTGCTGGATTCCACTTTCTTTTTTGGTGTCCAAAGTGAACACCTGCGTCTAATAACTCTTGAAAACCTACTTTTGACATTTTAGTATTGTTTTTTAATTGTTTACGTTCCTTTAGTAATCAGCGGAATGAGGGATTCGTCAACTGACGAACAATGCTTACTCGCTTGGATACTAAACAACCGCCAAAATATTTTAATATTAACGTTTTGAGAATTGGAATTTCTTACGTGCTTTCGGCTGACCTGGTTTTTTACGCTCAACCATTCGTGGGTCACGCGTCATCAAACCTTCTGCCTTCAATGCTGGTTTCAAATCCTCAGATACTTTCACAAGTGCTCTTGAAATACCCAAACGGATCGCTTCTGCTTGTCCGTTGATACCTCCACCCATAACGTTTACAGTTACATCGTATTGATCAACTGTATCTGTCAATTGGAAAGGGTGCTGAATTTTTGATTGCAACATCGCAACTGGAAAGAACTCTTTGTATTCTTTTTTATTTACGATAACTTTACCAGTACCTTTTTTCATGTAAACTCTGGCAACGGAAGTTTTTCTTCTTCCTAATGTGTTGATAATTTCCATAATTATTTTTTAGATGAGCTAAAAGTAATTACTTCAGGTTTTTGAGCTTCTTGTTTGTGCTCAGGACCTACGTAAACTTTCAAGTTAGTAAATAAATTACGTCCCAAAGTATTTTTTGGCAACATTCCTTTTACAGCTTTCTCAATCAAACGTTGAGGGTGTTTTTGTAAAATTTCTTGTGCAGTCAAAATTCTTTGCCCACCTGGGTATCCCGTGTAACGGACATACTCCTTGTTCACTAATTTAGTACCAGAAAATGATACTTTCTCTGCATTAATAACAATTACGTTATCTCCGCAGTCTGCGTGTGGTGTGAAGTTTGGTTTGTGTTTCCCACGTATCAACTTCGCTACCTCACTCGCCAAGCGACCAACTGTTTGGCCTTCGGCATCTACCAACAACCACTTCTTTCCAGAGGTTTCTGTGTTAGCAGACTTCGTTTTGTAACTTAATGTATCCACAATAAATATTAATTAAATAAGACAATTCCCCTAATTTGGGGGTGCAAAGATATAACTTAAACATTTTATTAACAAACGAATTTTGAAATAATTCCATTTATTCTGAATTATTCTGCTTCGATCTCTGAAAATTCGCTTATAAAATTTTGGTAGGCTGCAATTGTTTTTATTTTTTTGAATCGCTTGTAGTGAAAACTCCCATCTTCAATCCCCGTTGCGAAATATTCCCAATAATGTTTCATCTTCAAAAGCGTGTTTCCATCGTTTGAACTTGCTTGTAGGTGACTATCCAACAACAACGCAAGAAATTCACCGAATACCGTTTGCCAATCCATTGGAAATTCGGGACTGTTTTCCTGAATCATTTCAAACAAAAATGGATTTGCAATCGCACCGCGACCAATCATCCAATCCGTTATTGTTGGAAAACGTTTTTTGAGTGTTTGAAAATCTTGTACCGTTTCGATGTCGCCATTGTAGACCAATCGGTGTTTACACAGCGGGATAATCTCTTCAAAGCGATCGTGGTCGCAACTTCCGGTGTACAGTTGTTTCCCGTAGCGTGCGTGTACGATGATCTCGGTCAATGGGTAGGCATTTAGTTGGGGCAGCAGGGTAAGGATGTCTTCGGTCGATTCATATCCCATCCGCATTTTGATTCCCAATTTCAAGTTCATATTGGGAAGCACTGTTTCGATGATTTGAATGATTTTTTCGGGCTTGTCTAAAATTCCGGAGCCCAAGTCGCGTTTTGCTACCATCGGATAGGGGCAACCCAAATTCCAATTGATTTCGGTGTAGCCCAAGTCAGTAATGTAATCTGCCATTAGCAAAAAGTCGGCAGTGTTGCAAGCCATTACTTGTGGCACAACCGTTTCAAAAGGATTGTTTGCTGGAAGTATGTCGATTTTTGGTCCTGATTTAATCGTTCCGTCGTTTGACATTTTCAAGTACGGCGCATAAAATCGATCTACATCGCCCAATACTTGCTGGAATGCGTTCCGAAAGTGGTGGTCCGTAAAGCTTTGCAGCGGAGCGAGGTACAAAAAATCTCTCATCGGAAATTGGTACTTGTGTAAAGGCATTGAACGTAATTCGATTCAATGCCTTTCAATGAAAATTTCCTATTTGGTTTTAAACTTGTTGATCGCATTGACGGTAAAATCAGACAATACTAATTTCCCGCTCATTCCTGCGCGTTCTGCCAATAAGGTATCCCAATTCTCGGTCCCTTGCCAAAAAATAGATTTCAGCATCGACATGGCCTCTGGATTTGACGTAGAAAGGGTGGTTGCTAGTTTCTCAATCGCTTGGTCCATTTCTTCTGCGGTTTCAAAAACATCGGCATACAATCCTTTGTTGGCCGCCCATTCAGCGGTTTGCCATTCAGTGGCATTGATCGCCAATTGACTCATTGCAGCTGTACCCATCTTGCGCTCGACCGCAGGTCCTACCACAAATGGTCCAATCCCAACGGCTAATTCGGATAGTTTGACATCCGCATTGGTTGTCGCAAAACAGTAGTCAACTGCAGAAGCCATTCCAACTCCTCCGCCAACTGCTTTTCCTTGCACGCGCCCGATGATTAGTTTCGGACATTTACGACAAGCGTTGATCACATTTGCAAAACCAGAGAAGAATTTTTTTCCAGTTTCTAAATCTTGAATCGAAATCAATTCATCAAAGCTTGCACCTGCGCAAAAGGCTTTTTCTCCAGCTGAGCGTAAAACAAGTACTTTCGCTTCCTGATTGCTTCCTAATTCGGTAATGGTGTCGGCTAATTTTTGAAGTATTTTTCCCGGCAACGAATTGCTCATCGGGTGTCCAAACTCAATCGTTGCAATACCGATTTCGTTGATTGTATAAGTGACGTGTCCTTGATTAATAGCTTCTGACATAGTTCTAATTTTTTTGCAAAAATAAAAAAAGGAAACAGATAACCGCGGTTAACTGACGTCCCTTTTTGTAGTTCGTTTATTCTGTTGTATTCAAAAAAAATCCCGTGCCACAGCGACACGGGATTTGATAGGGGTATTTTTGTTTTTATTGTGCTATTGGAAAACGGTTTCTTCAATTTTTCCGTTTACTTCTACGGTCGTAACTTTTCCTTCCAAGCCCATTTCTCCCAACATCAATGAGGTTTTGTGAGCAACTTGGATACCGCTTACATCTTTGTAATCGCCATAAGTTCGCGTTACTTCTACGACATCGTCTCCTTGTTTTTGGATCGAAACCGATTTTACTTTTTGGAACGTTTTTACGTCGAAGTAGTCAAATGATTGGTTGTCTCCGTCCACGATTTTCAGTACGTACACATCTACACCGTTTTGGTTTTCAATTCCCATCAATTCCGTTTTTACACCGGATGTTGCATAGGTCAACTCTGGAAATAAACCTGCATTTTTTTGCTTTTTAGCGATTTCTTCTGCCGTCAAGTCTTTTTTACCCGTTTGCATGTTGGAAGATGCACCTTTTGTACCATCAAACCATTCTTTTTGAATCATCATTCCTTGCATTTCCATTTTCATAGCTTCTTTGTTGGGTGCAACGAAGTAGCTTGTCATCAACAACGGAGCTGGAAATTGTGGGTTTGATAGTTCGATCACTTGTTTGAGCGATTTGATTTTTTTGATCTTTTTAGTAGCCGCTTTCATCGAAGTAGTCGCAGTCGCTGCATAAATGTATTTTTCAATCAATTGTTCTTTCGAAATATCTGCTTTTTTCATTTCTTTTACTTCGTTTCCGAAAGCGTCAAACATTTCAATTTTTCCATCCGCATCAAATACTTTCAATTTCTCCAAAATCTCTTCATTTCCAACCACCACAATGTTGCAGTTTTTTGCTGTGAAGAATGTTTGAGCCATTTCAAGAACCGCATCTTTGTCAACTCCTTCTAGGCGTTTCAAGTATGTTTGGTAGTAATCTTTTGGCAAGTTGTTTTGGATGATATTCAATGCAAATCGAGCGATTGTTTGCGGACTCTCTAGCGAACGTGCAAAATTTCCAGCCATTGCTGATTTCGTCAAACTCAATTCAGAATCTTTCACATACGCATTTCCAATTCCTTCAATTTCTTTCAGAATTTGAACAATCGCGCTGTCTGTTACGTCGTTTCGGAAGTTACCTGCTGCTGAAAACCAGCTTCCATTGTCGGTAATGTCCAACGCAGAATAGCATCCATACGTGTAGGCTTTGTCTTCACGTAAGTTTTGCATCAAACGTGTTCCAAAACCTCCACCTCCAAGAATTCCGTTGGTAACCGTAAGTGGAATTTGATTCATTTCTCCTGGTTTCATTTTTACTGGAAACGAGATGGAAACTTTGGATTGAACTGCGCCTGGTTTTTTGACAAAAATGACGCGGTTTCCTTTGTTGAATTGACCTTGTCCGTAATCTGACTTGAAAACAGGACCGCCTTTCCACGAAGCAAAGTATTGGTCAACCATTTTAGTTGCTTGTTCTTTGGTTACATCTCCAACGATTACCAAGTAGCTTCCATCGGGCGTAAACATTTTTTTGAAGTATGCTTCGACGTCCGCTTTCTTGATGGCAGCCAATGTTGCTTCGGTCATAATTTCACCGTACGGATGTCCTGCTGGGAAATTTGCCTTGCGTTCCGCATTGTCAGCCATTTGATCTGGATTTGATTTTGCCGAGAGCAAGCCAGATTCATTTTGTTTGATGATGCGGTTGAATTCTGATTCTGGAAAATTTGCATTGTACAACACGTCGGTCATTAGTCCTAAGCCTTTGTCGATGTGCTTTGTCAAGCAAGATAAGAACATTGAATTACCATCAGCTGTCAACGTTGCACCGATGTAATCCACTTCCGAATCCAATTTGTCTTTCGTTCGGTTCGTTGTACCCGACATGATTAATTGTCCGGCAACTGCTGAAAGTCCTGCTTTTGGTCCTTCTAAAAATGGATCTGATCCCATGACCAATCGGATGGAAACTTTCGGTAATTTGTGATTTTCGGATAGGATTACAGTGATGCCATTGGCTGTTTTAAATACCTCCGAATCTTTGATATTAATTGTTGGTGGCGTTGCTGCTTGCGGACGAACAGAGCGGTCTAATTGACCAAAACTCGCTGTCGCCATCAAAATCAGTGCACCAGATAAAATTATTTTTTTCATTTTGTTTCAATTTTTTTGAATGTAAACGTTGGAAAATTTCCAACCGAATTCGAATCAATTATTTCGCTTTGGGTAAGTAGTACAAAATCACACGGTCACTTTGTGTAAAGTAAAGTTTCGCAACGCGTTGGATATCTTCGCGCGTCACGGCCATGTATTTTGCTAATTCGCTATTGATCAAAGCAGTGTTGCCCATGTACATGCGGTTTTGAGCCAGGTTTTCTGCAATTCCAGCCACAGAACTGTTAGCCGAAATAATGTCATTTTCTTTCGTGTTTCGCAGTTTTTCGAACTCTTCTTGAGAGATTAATTCATTCTGAATTGCTTTCACTTCTTCGTCAAGAGCAGCTTGCAAGGTCGCTAATTCAACACCTGCCGATCCGATCGCAGCTACAAGCCCGAGTCCTGGATCTTCCAATGGAAACGCAAACGAAAACGCAGCAATTGCCAATTGTTTTTTCTCAACGATATTTTTGTTCATGCGTGAACTTGTTCCTCCCGATAAAATCGTGTTCAACATATCAAGTGCATAAGCATCTGGGTGTGTTTGCTCCGGAATTCTGTAGCCAATGAATACCGCAGGTAACTCGATGTTGTCATAGATCGTGTCGGTTACTACACCTTTGAACGCAGGCTCGTCGCGCGCAGGTCGTGGGATGATCGTTGGTGTGGACTCGTATTTTTTGATCAATTTAACCGCTTCAGGATTTTTTGAACCCATGAAGTTTTTTGCATCAAATTTTGATTTTTCAACTCCATACGCTTTCAAAAACGCTTCATCCGAAAGGTTTTCGAAATCGCGAAACAAATTGATTGCTTGTCCTTTTGGAATACTTCCGTAGTATTTTTCAATCCATTTTTTGGTTTGCTCGATGTTGATGTCGCCAGCGATCGATAAAACGGTATTCGAAGGTACGTAAAACGTCTTGTAAAAGTTTATATAATCTTCCTCTTGGGCAGCATCCAAATGTTCCATGCTACCAATTGGCTGCCAACGGTAAGGGTGTTTTTGATACATGCGCACAAACATTTCAGTCAAGAAGGATGCGTACGGTTGGTTGTCGACGCGTTGTCTTTTTTCTTCTTTGACAACTTGGCGTTGTGTTTCAATTCCTGTGTTATCAACTTTTGCATGCAACAAACGCTCACTTTCTAACCACAATCCCAATTCCAATTGGTTGGAAGGAAGTAGTTCGTAATAATACGTGCGGTCTTGCGAAGTATTTGCGTTCAATGCACCACCGTTTTTCTCAACAAGTTCACTGTACTCACCTCGTCCGATGTTTGTAGAGCCCTCGAATAACAAATGTTCGAAAAAGTGTGCAAATCCTGTTCTCGTTGGGATTTCATTTTTTGAACCTACGTGGTACATGATGGAAACTGCAACAATTGGAGTAGCGTGTTCTTCATGTAGAATAACGTGAATACCGTTTGGTAAATCATATTCTACATACTCAATTTTGCGCTGAGACCAGACATTGCCTGTGATGACAAGTGCTGCGATGGCAAAAAGTTGTTTTTTCATGTTTATTTGATTGATTTATATTCAGAACAAAGTTCAATTTTTATTTGAAACAAATATACGCAAAATGATTATAGGCTATTCATTGGGATGAAAGATCGAAATCCAAGGATTAAAGGAGCACGCTCACATCAACTCCGTAAGAGGGCCGAATTGAAAATAAAACAAAACGCATCGTCAGTTTCTTCCGTCGTGGATTTATGGCGAGTTTTTTGCTATTTTTAAAGTCTGATAATTTACAATTCCATTTTATGCGCTTGATAATTTGTTTATTCCTGCTGATAATTACCGCTTCGTCGCAAGCGCAGATTGCTCCGTTTGTCGATTTCAATGGGTATTTTCGAACTTTTTACATGAATAATTTTCGGCAAATCGAGTTTCAGCGAATTCAATCATTTCAAGCGGGTGACAATTTAGTCGCATACATTGATAATCGCGGAGATTTTAAAGTGTACGATGGCGAAAATAAAATTGCACTTACCAACATGAATGTCGAATACAAAATGTCGGATTTTCAGCTTGCTTGGAACATCGGTCCCGGGATTTTTTACTTGGATAAAGGAGAAAAAAAGCTGCTGACGACATTTGGCCGAAATTACGCTGTTTCCGACAGTTTGATCGTATTTGAAGATACACGTTTCAACACGGTAAATGCAGTTTATCAGGGAAATGTGTATCCGTTGTATCAAGTTACCGGCGAATTGTACATGCCGGAAGTGATCGGTGATAATATCATCGCGTTTCGAGATAATGGCGATTTTTACAAAGTTTTTTGGCGCGGTAAAATATATGACTTGGGCGTTTGGATGCAAGGGATTACGTTTAATGCGGGAACTGATATGCTGACCTTTAACGATCCGACACACCGTACGTTTGCCATTTTTGAGAACGGCGAGTTTCTGGATGTTGAAACGTTCTTCGTCAAAAGCTACAAGTCGGGACGAGGATTTGCCGTGTATGAGGATTTGAACGGCAATTTGTGGCATTACAAGGATGGTACAAAAACAGCGTTGACCAATTTTTCGGCTTCGTTTTGGGAAGTAAAAGACGACATCGTTGTGTGGGGCGAAAATACCATGGTTTACACATTTAGCAACGGCGAAAAAACACGATTGACAACTTACATGCCGAAAGATTATCAGCTGAAAAACAACGTTTTTGCGTTTCGAAATTTGATGGGTGGAGTAAGTGTGTTCATGAATGGAAAATTGACAGAACTTACCAATCAACCCGATGCGATTTATGCAATTTATGGGAATTTGGTATTGGTTGAACTATTCAACAAATCATTTCTTGTTTTCAAGGATGGAAAGAAATTCGAGGCATAATTGAATGAAAGTTGTTGGTGAATTTTGTCCGACGAGCAAGGACGATTGGAGATCTTGGTTGATGGAGAATCACCTCACAAAACAGGGAGTTTGGTTGATTTGCCACAAAAAGAAGTCGGCTGGTCCGACACTTTCATGGACAGATGCAGTGGATGTTGCATTGTGTTTTGGATGGATAGACAGTGTTCGAAAGACAATCGATGCCGATCGATTTATTCAGTTTTACGGACCTCGAAAACCGAAGGGGACGTGGTCAAAAATCAACAAGGAGAAGATACAGGTGCTGCTCGAAGCTGGATTAATGGCTCCCGCGGGTATCGCTTGTGTGGAACGGGCGAAGCAAAATGGATCGTGGGAGAGTTTAGACGAAGTGGAGACACTGACGGTACCACCTGATCTAGAAGTCGTGTTGCTCAAAAATCCGGTGGCGATGGAGTTTTTCGAAGGGTTGAGTAAATCCGTTCGAAAGTCAATATTGCATTGGGTTTTACTTGCCAAACGACCGGAAACCAAGCAAAAGCGAATAGACGAATTGATACAAAATGGAAATGAACGCAAGAAGCCGTTTCATTTGCAATAACTCATTTAAAATTTAGTTGGCAGTAAGGAGCGCAAATTAACGTCTGTTTTTAGCTTGTCCGATTTTGTGTTCGTAACAATAAACGCAGGAAACAGCAAACTTGATTACCTGCTAAACAATCCCCCCAATCAGGTGTTGAGTAGTTGAATTTCGGATTTCCGAGATACCGCTTTGATTTTAATCCGTATTTTTACGTTTCAACATCCATTCGTTTTAATTTATGTTTGATCGACTTTCCCATGTATTTTTTGTTGTGTTAGCAGCTGCTTTTCCGTTGATTTCTTGGACACAACAACCTGCAAAACCCAATTCTACCGATATTTATAGATCCATTCAAAAGTTAAATTTTTTGGGCTCGGTGATGTATGTCGCAGCGCATCCAGATGATGAAAACACAAAAATGATCGCGCATTTTGCAAATCACGTACATGCGCGTACTGCGTATTTATCGTTAACGCGTGGAGACGGAGGGCAAAATTTGATCGGTGCAGAAATTCGTGAATTGTTGGGTGTCATCCGCACCAACGAACTCGTTCAAGCTCGAAAAGTAGACGGTGGGGAACAGCTTTTTACGCGGGCAAATGATTTTGGTTTTTCGAAAGTTCCCGACGAAACATTGTCAATTTGGGACAAAGAACAGGTGTTAGCGGATGTCGTTTGGGCGATTCGAAAATTTCAACCGGATGTGATCATCAACCGATTTGATCATCGATCACCGGGCACAACTCACGGACACCATACTGCATCTGCAATGCTAAGTTTGGAAGCGTTTGATTTGGCTGCCGATAACACCCGATACGCCTCGCAATTGAATTATGTGCAAGTATGGCAGGCAAAACGTATCTTTTTCAACACGTCGTGGTGGTTTTTCGGGAGTCAAGAAAAATTTGATGCTGCCGATAAATCCAACTACATCTCACTGAAAACGGGTGTGTTCGATCCAACGTCCGGATTGTCAAATAGTGAAATTTCAGCCTTGAGTCGAAGTAAACATCAGTCGCAAGGTTTCGGTACCACTGGTGCGCGAGGCGAAGAAATTGAGTATTTAGAATTATTGAAAGGAACGTTGCCCAAAAACAACCAAGATTTGTTCGAGGGCATCAATACGACGTGGTCGCGGGTGAAAGGAGGAGAGGCGATCGGCAAGATTTTAGGGCAAGTCGAAAAGCAGTTTGATTTCAAAAATCCAGCGGCGAGTGTGCCTGCATTGGTAAAAGCATACGCCTTAATTCAGAGGTTGGAAGACGCACATTGGAGAGCAATAAAGACCGAAGAAATAAAAGCAATTATCGCAGCTTGTTCCGGACTTTTTCTGGAAGTTGCTTCTTCCGAACATCTTGCAACGCGCGGATCGACCGTGGTCTTGAATTCGGAGGTGATTGTTCGAAGTTCGGTTGCCATTTCACTCGAAAAAATGCAAGTAGTTGGTGCAAACCAAGCGATAGGCGAGTCGACTGTATTGAAAAACAACCTGCGTGTGCAGTTCAAGGATACAATTCGCTTGGATGAAAACGCTGAATATACATCCGCATACTGGCTGAATCAACCCTGGAGTTTGGGGATGTATGCCGTAGATCAGCAAGAGAAGATCGGACTTCCGTTAACTCCCGTTTACAATTCAGTTGCAATTACATTGAAAATTAACGGCGTTGATATTACATATCTTCAACCGATTGTGTACAAGGAAAACAGCCCTGAAATTGGGGAAATATATCGGCCTTTTGAAGTAGTTCCGAAAGTTACATTGCAGATGGAAGAAGATGTTTTTATTTTTAGTTCATCCGCCTCAAAACAAGTCAAAGTGCGAGTGAAAGCGGCTGCCAACCAAGTTAGTGGTACTGTTTCCTTGGACGTTCCTGCGGGATGGAAAATATCTCCAACTGAGCAAGCATTCAGTATTCCGCGAAAAGAAATGGAGCAAGCGTTTTTATTTACCGTTCAACCACCGACCACTTCGTCTGAAGGGAATATTGTACCGTTTGCACAAGTGAGTGGTGAACGCTTTGACAAGAAACGTATTTCCATCAATTACAGCCACATTCCATTCCAGACCGTTTTATTGCCAGCGGTAGCCAAATTGGTCAAACTCGATATCCAGAAGCGGGGAGAGTCCATTGCCTATATCGAAGGAGCGGGCGATGTGATTCCGGCGAGTTTGGAGCAAATTGGGTACAAAGTGACGGTTTTGAAACCCGAGTTAATTTCTGCCGAGTTACTTGCCAAGTACGACGCGTTGGTCGTTGGAATTCGTGCTTACAATACGATCGATGCGCTGAAATTTAAGCAAACGGAAATTTTTAAGTACATTAAAAACGGAGGAACAGTGATTGTTCAATACAATACGAACGGCAAATTGGTCGTTGACAGTTTAGCACCTTTTCCGATCCAACTTTCTCGCGATCGCGTAACGGAGGAAAACGCAGCAGTTCAATTTCTAGCTCCAGATCATTCCGTCTTAAATTATCCAAATAAAATTACGCAGGATGATTTCAAAGGTTGGGAGCAAGAACGAGGGTTGTATTTTGCTGGTCAGTGGGACGCTGCCTTTACACCGATTTTGGCGTGCAATGATGCCAACGAGACTTCTAAATCGGGAGGATTGTTGGTGGCACCATACGGAAAAGGATATTACATCTATACCGGATACAGTTGGTTTCGTGAATTTCCAGCAGGAGTACCGGGCGCATATCGCATTTTTGCAAATTTAATTTCGATTGGGAAATGAACGTAGAAAAAGATCCACCGCAAAAAATACCATTCATCTGGAAAAAATCCTATACGTTGGTTGTGGTATTCAACATTTGTCTGTTTTTATTTTTTTATTTTTTCACACTAAACTTTACCTGATAAATGGAATTAATCGATTGGATCATTTTGTGCGGAACGCTTCTGTTTATTGTCGTTTATGGGACATTAAAGACACGTGGAAGCAAGAATGTCACGGATTTTATTTTGGGGAACAACGAAGCAAAGTGGTGGACAGTCGGTTTGTCGGTAATGGCAACGCAAGCAAGTGCAATTACCTTTTTGTCAACTCCTGGACAGGCATTCCACGATGGAATGGGATTTGTTCAGATTTACTTTGGTTTACCGTTGGCGATGATTATTATTTGCATCGTTTTTATTCCCATTTTTCATCGCTTGAAAGTTTTCACGGCGTATGAATTTTTGGAAGAGCGATTCAATGTCAAAACCAGAACGTTGACAGCTGTATTGTTTTTGATTCAGCGCGGTTTGGGAACCGGATTAACCATTTTTGCGCCAGCTATTATTTTATCGTCGATCCTGGGATGGGATCTCAATTTGTTGATTTTTGTCATCGGCGGATTGGTTATCATTTACACCGTTTCCGGTGGAACAAAAGCTGTAAATGTGACGCAAAAGCAACAGATGTTTATCATTATGTCTGGTATGTTTTTGGCTTTTTTCTTGATACTACACTATTTACCAGCTGAGATTACATTTCGTAAAGCATTGCATATTGCAGGAATCAATGATAAATTGGAAGTACTAAACTTTTCGACTGATCCAAGCAATCGCTACACATTTTGGAGTGGACTACTTGGCGGTTTGTTCCTCTCCTTATCGTATTTTGGAACGGACCAATCTCAAGTGGGCAGATATTTGTCGGGTGAGTCGGTTCGTGAGAGTCAATTGGGGCTGATTTTCAACGGTCTACTCAAAATACCGATGCAGTTTTTTATTTTGCTAGTGGGAGTTATGGTCTTTGTTTTTTTTCAGTTCAATCAAACGCCATTGAATTTCAATCCAAAAGCAGTAGAAAAAGTCGAAAACTCGCGTTTTGCCGCAGAATATCATGCCTTGGAGTTGGAACAACAACAGTTGCACGCGCAGAAAGAGGAAATGCAACTTCAGTTTGCAAAATCACTAGATGGCGGGAAGAAAGATCAATCATTGGTTGCTTCGATTCAACAGCTGAATCAACAGGACCGTGAAAACCGAGAGATAGCCAAGAAAATTATCGAGCGAGCGGATCCAAGTCAAGAGGCAAACGACAAAGATTATGTCTTCATTCATTTTATTTTGAATTACTTGCCGACAGGAGTGATCGGATTGTTGTTGGCAGTGATACTTTCTGCGGCGATGTCCTCTTCGGCCTCAGCCTTGAATGCATTAGGTTCAACCACATCGATGGATTTGTACAAACGGTTTGTGAAGTCGGAAAAAACGGACAAGCACTTTGTAAATGCTTCTAAATGGTTTACCGTGTTGTGGGGAGTGATTGCAATTGCGTTTGCAGGAATAGCCAGTTTGTTTGAAAATTTGATTCAGTTGGTGAATATCGTAGGTTCTATTTTTTACGGCAATGTGTTGGGGATTTTCTTGTTGGCATTTTTCTTTCGACGCGTCAATGGGAATGTTGTTTTTATAAGCGGATTAGTCACGCAATTACTCGTCATTTGGATCTACTATTTCTGGGTATATCAATCTGAACAAATTAGTTACATGCTTTTGAATGTGATCGGTTGCCTCTTGGTTATGCTAATTGCTTTACTTTTGAATTTTAGCTATCTTCTCAAGAAACGATTTTCCAACCCTTTGACAAAATAGTCATCAAAGAGGAAAACAAGTAAAATGAGAATTAAGAAATGGGTGCTTTTTGGAGTAAGTGCAATTTTGATTGCCAGTTGTAAAGACCGAGAAATTCAATGCGTGGAAATTGGTACGCTCGCTCAGAAATGGCGTGTACACGAACTGTACGATACCTTACATTTCGTTGATCAATTAGGCAATGACACTTCGATTGTGATTTCGACGTATTACAATTCTCCCACGTATACAGCAATTCAAAAGGGAACTTTTTTAAAAAAGCAAGTTGTTTGTCAACACGAGCAGCATGTGGTGAGTGAGGATGAATTTTTTCATATTCGGGTCACTTCGTCGGAAGCAGGGAGTTTTAAGCAAAATGCGTTTTATGTCAACAAGCCCACACAACTCTTTTTCAGCGTAAATGTTGGCGATGCAATTGGCGAGTTTGATTATTTATCAGAGTTAGATTCGATTCGCGTTCAAAATGAGAATACGACTTATTTTTCGGATTTTGTTTTGAACGGGACAACGTATGAAAGTGCGATTGTCGTTGCGATGGATACGATGTCAAACACCAGCGCCAATGTGAAACAATTTGTTTGTGCTGCCAACGAAGGATTGGTTCAGTTTTCTACTCGTTTTCCACAGCGTGTTTGGACGAGACAGTGATGTATTTGGATCTAAACTCTGTTGGTCGCATCCCTTCGTTTTTTCGGAAAAAGCGCGAGAAATAGGCACTGTCCTCAAATCCCAATTCGGTTGCAATTTCAACGATATTCATGGATGGGTTGCATAGATAACGTTTTGCTTCCAACAAAATTCGTTCAGAAATGAGGGTAGAGGTTGTCTTGCCAATCGATTCGTTGACAATTCGATTGAGATGCTTGGTTGAAACATGCATTTGATCCGCATAAAACGAGGGCGATTTTTGAAGTTTGTAGTGCCGGTTTATATGGTTTTCAAGCATTTTGATCTGTTGTGAATAGTTGGATTTTACGGCTTGTTTCGTTTGCGTTTCCGATAAGTAAATTCGCGCTAAGTCGATGTAAATACCATCCATTAGTTGGACGATTTTTTGTTTTCTGTAAAGTTGAATTTGGGTTGTTTCGTGGAAAAGAGCACTGAATTCTTTCTCCATTTTTTCCGTTTGATGTTCAGAAAGTAGAACCATCGGGACATTTTGCGAAGAGTAATAGAACGGAAATTGTGAAAGGCGTTGTTGTGTAAAATTGAGCTCAAAAAATGTATCTGAATGAAAGAAAATAAAGCCATTTGCCGGAGTGCTGAATTCCCAATGATGCGTTTGCCCAGGCGACAAAAAGAATACGCTTCCTCGTTGTACGTCGAAGCGAATGAAATCGATTTCGTGGAAACCTGTTCCCGCTGTAAATAATACAACGAGATAGAAGTTGTGTTTGTGTGGAATTGAAATTTCGCGGTGATTCTTTTCCAAGTGTCTGTCAAAGCGATTACAGTAAAATTCTTCGAGTGTCGCTTTGTCTTCAAAGGCTTTAATATCAAGAATCGTTGTTTTCTTCATGCTGTAAAAATACACAAAATGTGCCTTTTGTCCTGTTAATTGAGTTTTTTGTATTTCGCCAATCTACATGTAGACCGTAATTTTACAACAAAAAAATGACCAATTTTCAAGGTATCGTTCGCTGTAAATGTCCAAAATGTAAGACCGGAAAAATTTTTGAGGATAATGGAAATGTGTTTGTGCTTCGAGCACCCAGAATGCATGCAGTTTGTTCAAGTTGCGGATACAAATTTGAGAAAGAACCAGGCTATTTTATTGGTTCGTTGTATGTGAGTTACGCACTTGCGGTTGCAGAAATGCTTTTTCTTTTTTGCATTTGTTTTCCGTTCCTTTCATTTGAAATGCTTTTTCTTGTGCTAATTTTGGGATTGTTGTTGTTGAGTTTTTTCAATTTTCGTTACGCGAGAACAATTTGGATATACCTATTTCAATTGTAGTTTTTTTTGCTGTTATTTTGTTCGGTGAGTTCGAAAATCCACTAAAATAGGGGGTATAAGTGTTGCGTAACGGTTACGTAACCGTTATTCCACTAAATAAATAGTCAGGTATCCAGTATTGCGATTCGTAGTTAAAATATACTTCGAAATCAATTTGGTAGCTTTGTTTTCCGTTCCTTTCGTTTGACTTGCTCTTTCTGGTGCTGATTTCAGGATTGTTGTTGTTGCGTTTTTTCAATTTTCGCTACGCGAGAACAATTTGGATATGCCTATTTCAATTGTAGTTTTTTTTGCGGATATTTTGGTTGGTGTTTTCGGAAATCGGCTAAAATAGGGGGTCTAAGTGTTGCGTAACGGTTACGCAACCGTTATTCCACTAAATAAATAGTCAGGTATCCAGCGCGCCAGCATTCCGATTCCAAGTCGATTTATCATCAAATCGCTTCCGCTAGGTGAATTATCAAACTGACTTCATGAAGCGAAATAACAATTCGTAAAGCAAGTAATTCACAAATCATTTGTGTAATTTTGTACCACAATTAAATGAGTTTATAATCCTTCAAAATCAGTTCAGATTTTGAATAAAAATACACAGTATGAACAATTGGTTTACCGTAAAAGTAAAATATACAAAACAACTGGAAAACGGGGCGTTTAAGCGCGTTTCTGAGCCTTATTTGTTGGCTGCTATGACTTTTACAGACGCTGAAGCTCGGATTTACGAAGAGTTAGGTTCAATTATTCGAGGCGAATTTACAGTAACAAATATAGCGCGAACAGACTTTCATGATATTTTCCAGTACGAAGACAGCGACACGTGGTACAAATGTAAAATTTCCTTTGAGGGTGCGACAGAAGATTCAGACAAACCGAAGAAAGTTTCGCAGAATTTCCTGATCGGAGCACATTCCGTAAAAGAAGCATACGATCGAATGCATGAAAGTTTATCCACGATGTTGGTAGATTTTTTGATTCCATCAATTACCGTTTCTCCAATCGTAGATATTTTTCCATACGTCGAAGATCTAGATAGAGAAATCTCTCGAAAACCACTGATCGAGTTGGAGGATGAACCAATTATTCAAACAGGGAAACGCGTATATTCAGCTCCAGGCTCCGATTTAGATGATGAACTTGAAGACGAGGATGAAGACGATGAAACGTTCGACGACACAGATGTTGACAGTGAATTTGAAGATGAATTTACGGAAGAAGCATAAGAAGTGATGGAAGATTTTTTACAAGTAATCCGAGATGATCACCATAATTTTGACAAAGGAATTTTATCCGATCATGTAGGAAATGATCCTCTTGCCTTTTTTCGAATTTGGTACAAAGAGGCGTTCGATTCAACACAAGCGGAGCCGCATGCGATGTCAATCACAACCGTGGACGAGTTGCATAAACCGAGTTCACGAATCGTTTATTTGAAAGAATTGATTGACGAGGGTTTTGTTTATTACACCAACTATGCGAGCCAAAAAGGCAAAGATTTGTTGAAGAACCCAAACTCGTGTGCGTTGTTTTTTTGGAATGTCTTGGAGAGACAAGTCCGGATCGAAGGAATCACAGTGAAAGTAGACGAAGCAACAAGTGATGCTTACTTCGCTTCTCGTCCGCGTGGAAGCCAGTTAGGAGCTTGGGCTTCGCAGCAGAGTGAATTGTTAGAATCGCGTGAACTCTTGGAAACTCGTTTGCTTGAATTGAACGAACGTTTTCCGGAGGAAGTACCGCGCCCACCACATTGGGGCGGATATATCTTGGTTCCCGAAAAAATTGAGTTTTGGCAAGGAAGACCGTCTCGTTTACACGATCGAATTGTATTTGAAAAACAAAACGATTCGTGGGCTGTTTTTAGAAAAAATCCTTAATTGCAAGCATGATAGAATTATCACCGAGTATTGTTTCCTTGAGTAATGGAATCCGATTGGTTTATATGCATGCGCCTGCGCAAGTTGCACATTTAGGCGTCACGATTCTTGCGGGTTCGCGTTACGAAGAGAGCAATGAAGAGGGATTGGCACATTTTCTCGAACATTGTATATTCAAAGGAACGCACAAACGACGCTCGTTGCACATCCTCTCACGCTTGGACTCTGTAGGGGGAGAGTTGAATGCTTACACGACAAAAGAAGAAATTTGTGTGTATGCTTCATTTACCAAAGAACATTTGAATCGTGCATCCGAATTGTTGGCAGATATCGTCTTGAATTCGAATTTCCCCGAGAAGGAAATCCAAAAGGAAAAAGAAATCGTTTTGGATGAAATCAATTCGTATCTCGATTCTCCGGGCGATAAAATATTTGATGATTTCGAAGCGCTTCTATTTAAAAATCATCCACTTGGAACCAATATTTTAGGCACAAAAGATTCCGTTTCTAGTTTTCATAGAAATGATCTGCTGAACTATACCAACCGCTTTTTCTTCGCTGAAAACATTGTGATTTCGTTTGTTGGCGACATTCCGCTCGATCGCTTGGTAAAACGGTTGGAAGCGGATTATGGTCCGTTAAAGCATTCTTCGAAAATGGTTCAACCAAAACCTTTTACGGGATACGAACCGTTTAAAATCCGTTCCAAAGAAGCAAATTTTCAAGCACATGCCGTTATCGGTGGGATAGCACCGGGTTATAACGATGAAGCACGTAGAGGAATGACGTTGTTGACCAATGTGTTGGGCGGACCTGCGTTGAATTCACGGTTGATTTTATCGATTCGAGAAAAGTACGGTTATTCCTACAATATCGAAGCGAATTATTCGCCGTATGCTGATATCGGTTATTGGACAATCTACTTTGGAACTGACCAAAAATACTTGGACAAGACCTTGAAATTGGTGTATAAAGAATTGAAAATCATGCGTGAGCAAGCGCTAAACGCAATTCAACTCAAAAAAGCCAAAGAACAATTGAAAGGACATTTGGCACTTTCACTCGATAGCAATTCAGGGATTATGCTCGGTTTAGGAAAAAGTTTGTTGCTTTTCAATCAAATCGATTCAATTCAAGAGATTTACAGTGCGATTGATAAATTGACAACCAATGAGTTGCAGGAAATCGCTGAAAAATATTTTGACGAAACCACCATCTCTGAATTAATTTTCGAAATTGACGAAGACAAATAACGACTATCAGGCGCATACTCACTTTTCCGTATTATTCCCGTTTCATAGTGGCGTTGAAGACTTCGTTTCGAATTCGCTGGGTTTTGATGTTTGGGAGCATAGAACGCGTCTTTTGATGTGGTTTCAGTTTTCCATATAACGCATTTGCAGTAAAATGGAAGATGTCGTTTTTTTATTAGAAAAGTTAATTTACATTTGACTACAAAGAATCCTTTTTTCACGGAATTGGGTTTTTAGTTCAAGTTGTTTTTGTTTTTCTTAAGCGTATGAAAAAACGTATAATCACTTTGTTTTTTTAGTAATAACGTGTGCTTTATCTGCGCAAGTTGTTGAACATAAAAAGGCTAAGCAGGTCTACATCGGAGCCATTTGGGGCGGTATTTATGGCTATTTGGAATGGAATGGAGACCTCGAGAAAGTCTTGAAAGCGAAAAAATACTCAGATGCCGACATCCAAGAAATTGCGCGCTTAACGAAGGTTGAAAATTACCCTATTCACCTCAATTCACCCGAATTGTTTTTTGCAAATAAGTATCATTTTCACAATTTTCATGTGAAGGAAATTGCTAGTTTTTCAAGTCTGTATGTCCCCGAAAACAAGATGTTGAAATACAAATTGTTGTGGATACCGTACTCGGAAAATCAAAATCAAGTGGATGGTTTGAAGCCTACGGATAAAAATGGATTTTACATCATTATGCATCGGATGAGTGTAAAAAGTAAAGCAGACTTAAAATCGAACGTAGCAGTAGTGACCAAAGCAGATTTGGAGAGGATAAATGCTGAAAAAGCGAGACAAGCGGCGTTGAAAATGGAGCAGGACGCACTTGCTGCAGAACGCATACAAAAGACGTACACTGTTACATATATACTTCGCAAAGTTAGTTCCAATTTTATTTCTTCTGCGGTGTATTACAGTGCTGCTTTCGTTGAAGTGTACGACGAGCAAGACACGAGATCCGAGCAGCGCATTCGACAAGTTGCTGAAATGGAATTTAAAAAGAACATCAACCTCAATGGATATCAAATTCATTCAGTTCATTTTGATAAACTACCCGCTAAAGATGCTCTGCTCGTGCTTGGGGCGCTAGTCGATTTGAGTGATACACGAATTTACAGAACCGAATTACACGAATGACAAGTTTTAGACGCATGCGCATGAATCACATCTTTCGAATCGAATGGCGTAAAAAAAGGCTTTTTTTTGCAGCACTTGGTATGGTTACGTCGGTAAGTTTTGCCCAAGAAACTCCCGATTTATTCAAATCCAAAGACCAAATGATGGCATCCGCTACGATTTACTATCATTTCAAAAATCCGTTGATCAAAAAAGAATTCGACGCAGGTTCAGATTGGAGACAAATCACCTACAATTCGCAGTGGTTTCAATTCGAATACGGATTTGGGAAAGCTCAATTTCAAAATTACTTGGGAAAGAGAGATACTTTATCGATGCGTGAAACGGCGTTCATGGCTCACTTCCCGATCCAGAAGTTAATCAAAGGGCGACGAATTTTCGATATAAAAGGTGCGTTGATGGTACCTGCTCTTTCGGGTGGATTTGGGTTTCGAAGGCTCAACAACAACGCTTCGCAATCGGTTTTTAAACTAGCACCCTCCATTTCTTTTCAATTTCCGTTTGTGGGGATTGACTTTCGTTTGAATACGAATTTCTCCCTGCAAAACAAAGGATTGGAAGCAGCAAAAAACGTTTCGTTTTATCCCGAAATCGGAATAAAAATCGATGGATTGTACAACATGATGGATGCGGAACGAATGACTGTTGCAAACGGTACGGGCGTTTACAATAAACTTACCAGTGGGACAACCCGTATAAACGGTATCGAATACAATCTCATTTGCATCGAGACAATTCCTTACAAATGGGAACGAAATACAACGATTGTTGGAACATTTACAGCCATTGCTCCGCACTACGCGTTTCGGAATTACGGATATGCAGGCCAGACAAAAATGATTGGTTTGGGATACTACATTCGTTCTGGATTTTTGTACTCCGATTTCTTAATTGAAACCGGAAAAGTAGGATTTGCATCCGAAGCATCCGAAAAACAAACGATAGATAATTACCAGCCAGGGCCATTTTTTAAAGTGAATAAGGAAGCAAATGAGTTGGCAGGACAATACCGAATGAATCGTTTTTACGGTAGATTTGGTATCGATTTGTTTGAGGTGTTTGCAGGGCAACACGCTGGAGTTGATATCAACGATACTAAATTTACCCGTTGTGCGGTTGGTTTAGGACTCGGTTACGCACACATAAAAGGATTTGAATACGAAGCAAACGATGGGCTGCAACGAGCAGATGCCGCTTTTGAAGCAGATTTAACGTTGCTTTCTACTTCTAGAAATCATGCAAAATTTGGTGAAAGTGGCGCATTCTTCACGTTGTATGCGAGTATTGAAGCGGGTGCATTGGTGTATACCGTCGAAACTTCGCGTTACTTTCAAGCAAATCTTGCGAATACGACCAATTTTTCAATTGCATATCTATTTCCGTATGCTCGCTTTATTAAAAAATACAAAGCAATCAAAGCCTATAAATCGAATCAAAAATGAAAAAAATATGCTTCCTAATCGTGGTTGTTTTTGGCGTTGCGTCTGTTTTTGGTCAGCAAAAATTCATGCTTGATGCAACCGCTGGAAAAGAAGTCGATTTGAATTCGACTTACTTTCCATACACGTTTTCATCCCTTGTCAAGTTGGGACCTTTGTACATCGAAGGGAATTACAAATACAACAACTTGATGCGTACAGAACATCAATTGATCAGTTCAACGGAAACTTTTGGAGGAAAAGTTGGCTTACTGAAATCGACTGAAACCGGTTCAGGATTTCGTCATCTTGGTTTTTCAATTGGGTATGTGAATGAGGATAGAATCAAACGTGTTGGAATTGATGACGCAGCATTGTATCCTTATGATTTAGGCGGGAACAGGTATGAAATCGACAAAGTTTTTATCCATTCTCGGACGCAGCAATTTTCCATTGGATTTAAGTTTATTTCCTATTCGACAGAAAAACAAGACAAATTGGAAAATTTCGCTGATGCATTTGATCTCAAATTTCTGAAGCGAAAGAAGTTTTACTCACTTCTCAAAATGGACATGGAGTTGCTGTTTGCACCCCAAATAGAGTACGACACGAGTATTGTTTATTCACCCTACGGGTTGTTTGTACCGAAAGATTTGTATCTCAATCAGGAGTATAAAAAGCAACGAATCGGTTTTTTGATCCGGTTTATGTATACACCGTATATGAAAATTGGTTTTTCAGCCGAACTGGGAATGCTTCCGGGAGTGAAATTCAGCACAGGAACTGAAAATGATGTGAATCTGACTTTCAAATTTGGAGCACATTTGAATTTGAATTACGCCACTAAAAAGTAGAGAAAGATGCGGTATTTAGTTATTGTAAGTTGGTTGTTTATTGCGTTTTCTTGCAAAAAGAACTCAGAGAATTTGCTTGAGAGAAACCTAAGTGAGAGTATTCAGTGGATAAGTAGCGATTTGAATACCTTGGTTTTTTCGCAATCATTGGTGGATAAATTTTGCACACAAGAATTTTACGATCAAGCGGATTGCTTTGATGTAGAAAGCGATACTGTTTCTGACGTTGTTACACATACGATCCATTTTCAAAAGGACAATTTCTGTGATTTTTACAGCGATTCAACTGACGGTACGATTCAAGTGCGCTTTGCAATAAATTACGGAGATATACTCGATACAGTGACCGTGAAATACATTGATTTTAAATCCAATGGACACGTTTTTAATGGGGAATTGAAAGCGATTTATTTGAGTAACGTTAATTTTACAACATCTGTTCAAAAAATAATTTTATCGAATCTTGCTGTTGCACACAAAGGAACAACGTACTATTTGAACGGTGAATTTTCGAGTTTCTTAGCACAACAAAAATTCAAAACCAGCGGTTTTTTAATGAGTTCACTTTTTGGAGAAGCTGTTCAACTGCAAATTGTCAACTCGTTAGAACACGAGGGGAATTATTCGTGGACACAGCCCTACCACACACCCTTTTTCCTCGGCGGAG
Source organism: Crocinitomicaceae bacterium (assembly GCA_008017065.1). Taxonomy (GTDB): domain Bacteria; phylum Bacteroidota; class Bacteroidia; order Flavobacteriales_D; family Crocinitomicaceae; genus JAQVCM01. The sequence goes on along the minus strand of SSGT01000021.1, from coordinate 7,047 downwards.
TGGCAAATATCTTTGTTGGAACGCAGAAATTTGAAACACACTACGGAGTTAATTCATCGAGTTACTTGGACTACAGCAAAGCGGTATGTATCGATTCAACCGGATATCGCTATATTTTGGAAATGAATAAGTGGTAACTTAAAAATCGTTGTCCTTCAGTGCATGCATGACAAAAGAACTCTGAACAGTTGCGATATGCGGAATCGATGCCAATTTTTCCTTCAAAAATTCAGCATATTCGTCCATGTCTACTATATCGATGATTAATAGATAATCGAAATTTCCAGCGATGTGAAAGCAACTTGTGACCTCCGAGAGTTCTATTACTTGCGATTCAAATGATTCGATAAATTCGGCAGCGTGTGATTTGAGTTGTACATTGCACAAAACCCGGAGATTTTTTCCCATTTTTTTCTTGTCGAGAACCGCTTTATACCGTTTGATAAATCCGCGTTTTTCGAGCCGTCGAATCCGCTCATAGGTTGGCGTTACAGTCAATCCAACGGATGAAGCAATTTCTTTTGAGCCGAGTTTCGCATTCTCAACCAACAGTGCTAAAATGTGTTCGTCGATGTGATCCAATTGATAATCGAACGAATAATTTTCTTTTTCCATTCTTTTGACTTTGGTTGTAAAGATATAAAATCTACTGATTGTTTTTATTATAGTTTTATTTTCTGTTGAATTTAGCCTACTAGTTTATTTTTCTAATTTGGAGAAAATTTAAAGAGGAAACGATGAATTATAAAGACATGCGTCCAGAGAGTTTAATGATGAGTTATGGGTATAAACCTGCTTTATCAGAAGGAGCGTTGAAGTGCCCGATTTTTCAAACATCTACATTTGTGTTTCAGAATGCGCAAGAAGGTAAAAACTTTTTTGAGGTTGCCTACGGATTGAGAGAGCAAGGAAAAGACGAAGAAATGGGGTTGATTTATTCGCGTTTGAATAATCCCGACTTGGAGATTTTGGAGAATCGACTTTGCTTGTGGGACGGGGCAGAGGATTGTGCTGTTTTTGAAAGCGGGATGTCTGCGATCTCAACGGCACTCTTGGAATTCATGTCGCCTGGCGATTTGCTCTTGTATTCTCGTCCGGTTTATGGTGGTACGGATCATTTTATCAACCACTTTTTGAAAAAAATGCAAATCGATGCCGTTGGATTTTTAGCAACGGATTCGAAAGCTGAAATCATCGCGCGCATCGAGGCAACTGGCAAGGGAGATAAATTGGCAATGATTCATATTGAAACGCCCGCCAATCCAACCAATGCGTTGATTGACATCGAAATGTGTGCGGAGATCAAAGCATATTTCTCAACCGGTGAAAAAACGGTGATCTTATCTGTGGATAACACGTATATGGGACCCTTGTGGCAACATCCGTTGAAACACGGTGCTGATTTGGTATTGTACTCGGCAACGAAATACATCGGAGGACATTCGGATGTAATTGCCGGCGCATGTTTGGGATCAAAAGCACTGATGGCACGTATCAAAGGATTGCGTACTTTTTTCGGAAACATGGCAGCGCCGTTCACCGGGTGGATGTTGATGCGAAGCTTGGAAACGTTGAAAGTACGTATGGATCAACAAGCTAAGAATGCGGTTGAAGTTGCAAATTACTTGCGAAATCATCCAAAAGTGGAGAAAGTGTATTTCCTTGGCTTTATCGATGAGGTGGGGACGGATGTAGAAAAAGCGATCTACCACAAGCAATACCTTTCAGCTGGTGCAATGATTGCCTTCGATGTAAAAGGAGGCGAAAAAGAAGCATTTGCATTTTTGGATAATTTGAAGTTAATCAAACTTGCGGTGAGTTTAGGTGGTACAGAGAGTTTGGCAGAACATCCGCAAACGATGACGCACGCCGATGTGCCACAGGCAGATAAAAATGCGATGCACATCACCGAAAAATTGGTCCGCGTATCGGTTGGGGTTGAATTCCACGGGGATATTATTGCGGATATTGCGCAAGCGTTAGAAGCGATTTAGTGACTCATTTCGACCAAAATGGTTTGTAGTTGGGGGTAAATACGCTCGAATAATACAGGTTACATAAAGGCATGCAAGAACACAACGTTCAATCGAAGATGTTCTTGCATGCTTTTTTACACAGTTTGTTTGTTGATCGACTTTCTGCAAAAAAAATGAGTGCTTTATTTTTTAATCAAGGATTTGCGCAGCGTTCCAAATTCCGTTGTTAGTTCAACAAGGTAGTTTCCTGTTGGTAAGGACGCAACCGAGATCGGTGCACTAGCAATTTCAGTGTTGAGAACTTCTCTGCCAAGTACATCACGAATCACGATATTCTTGATTGTAACATCTGATTGTATGGTTACAAAATCGGTACTTGGATTTGGGAACATCAAAACGTCATCATTGAATGCTATTTCGCCGACGTTTACCGATGAAATTGGATTGAACACATAAACTGTTCCTGACGAAGGTAAGCCTGTCAATGAATTTTCAATAAATTGATCAATATCATCTGAAACAACCATCGACGGATTGGTTTGCGATCCGGTCAGGTAGTGAATGTCTTCAATTAGTTGACTTTGATATCCAACTGCTTTTACTAAAGTAACGGGAAAATTTCCGTAAAAACTGAAGTCTTGAAGTTGTCCGGTTCCGTAATGCATTTCAATTTTGTTTGATGTTTCGTAGAACCAGATTTGAAAGTTCAAAAAGTCGGTCGACGTTTCATTTTGTTCGATGTCGTCAAGCAACCCAACATTTTTCCATTGAACTTTTAAAATACGACTGCCTGCTGCACCCACTACTTGGTAGGAAATAGAAGATACGGAAGGACCACTCGGGAATCCTCGATCGGCAATATCTAACAAGCCGGCGCTGATCATTGGTGAACTAGCAACATCTGGACTTTCCTCCGTATACAAATCACTACCCAAACCGAGGTGTGTATAAAAAGCGGTCACATTATTTCCAAAAAACTGAAAAGGAAACGACACCGGAATTGTCAAACCGGGATCGTCCCATACTTCGGAAGAATTGGTTAACACAGTTGGAGCATCTAACTCTTGGTAAGGTGTCGAAGGACCTACCAAGAACGTGTACGATTGCGCGTGAATCCCACTTGATGCAAGAAATAGACTCAGAATTAGTAAGACTTTTTTCATTTTTTTACGTATTTTGTTTTGAACAAAAATAGCGAATTCATTAAAACGCAGTTACCTGTATGCTCCTTTTCTTGCTTTATTTTGAATACGTTGTGTATTTTTTTTGACTTGATTATTAGTTAGATAGAAGTAGCTCCTGCCGTAACGATTGAAAATTGATCCCAATTCAAATAGGTGTTTGCCAATTCCAAAATGCGTTTTTGATCGATCTGCTGAATGTGTTGTATCGCTTCGTTGTAGTATTCAAATCCTTTGCCGTGGCGTTGCGTTGCCATAAATAAATCCATCATCGCATTTGGCCCATCAGCGCTTTTCAGAATTTGTCCGAGCAAGTAGTTTTTCACCAAATCCAATTCTTCTTGCTGAACGGCTTCCGTTTTCAGTCGGTCCATTTCAAATTTGATTTCTTTCAAAGTTGCTTCAGCTACTTCTTTTCCGACTTCCGTTGAGATGATAAAATAGCCTGTTTTGTTGGATTCTGCTACACCACAACCAATACCATACGTGTATCCTTTGTCTTCACGAATGTTGGACATCAAGCGACTTCCGAAATAATCTCCAAAAATGGTTTGCATGATCTGGAAATCTAAGAAGTCCGCATGCGTTTTGTTGAACAATGGAATTCCAAGTCGAATTGCTTTCTGCACAGCATCTGCCTTTTCTACGTGTGTATGTCCGGGAATGTTGATGAATTCGGATTCAAATTGCGGCTCGCCTAATTTTGACCAACCGCCCACGGTATCAATCAAACGATCGATGTAAGCAGCTTCGAGATTTCCCACGACAACTACTTTGCACAGTCCTTTTAAATAGAAATCTTGATGAAATCGTTTCAAGGTCAACGGCGATACGTGTTCGAGGTCTTCAAATACGAGTTGTCGACTGTATCTTTCCGAATTACTAAACAGTTGTTGTTGAAAAGCCCGTCGCACCAAAACGCCTACTTTTTCGGAAGCAACCAAATAATTTTGTCGTTTTTCGCGGAGCATATCATTCACCTCTTGTTCTGAAAAAACAACGTGTTGAATGGCATCTGCTAAAATCTCGACTGCTTTTTCAACGTTCTCGCGCAAGCAATACAAACTGATGATTGCGGTTTCTTGACCAATTTCTTGATCGATGTATGCACCCAACCCGTTCAATTCGTCGTGAATTTGCGTCGTCGATTTCTGTGCGGTACCGGAGAGGAGCAGACTGTTTACAAAACCAGCTACTTTTTCATTTCCTCGAATGGTACCTGCATCGAAGTGAAATTCAATGCGCGTAGTTTCGTCGGGTATGGTAGCCATCCAATACAGCCGAACTTCCGGTGTAATATCAAAAATCTTTGGTTCGATAAAATCGATTTTTTGGAGAGGATGTATTTGTGGAGCTATGTTTCTCAACGTCATGATTGGGTCGTTTTTACTTTTAATAAGGAACAATTGGACTGATTTAATACTTGTTTGGCAACCGTTTGTATGTGTTTTGGTTCGATTTCTGAATAGATGAGTGCTTCTTGGTTGACACCTTCTGCGTCTCCCAATAATTCAAACAAACACAAATTCATTGCCCTGTTCAATAGACCTTGCTCTTGAAACGCCTTTGCTGTTTTGATTTTGTTTTTAAGTCGCGCCAATTCAATGTCCGAAATTGTTGTTTCTTTGATTTCATTTAGAACAATCCAAAGTGCGTCGTCCAATTGCTGGAAGGTCACATCCGGACTTAATTTTCCACTGATGATTAACAAGCCATCGTCGAGTGACCCCGTAATGTATGCGCCGATTTCAGTAACCAATTTCAATTCTTTTTGGATTTTCACATACAGTCGCGACGATTTATCTCTCCCCAAGGCGTCCGACAAAATATCGGCGATGTAGTAGTCGGGGGATTTTCGTTCAGGCATTTTGAATGCGTAATAAAATGCATCTGAAGGAACATTCCGCTCGATAATTTGCTCTCTAAATTCCGTTTGTTGTGGCTCAGCAGGAAGAATTCGTGCTGGTTTTAAACCTGATGGAATATCGCCGTACCATTTGTTGACGAGTGTTTTTACTTGCTCCAACTCAAAATTGCCCGCGATGCATAAAATAGCATTACTAGGATTATAGTACTTGGCAAAAAATGCTTTCACATCTTCCATTTGAGCGTCTTCAATGTGTTTGATTTCTTTCCCAATTGTTGCCCATTGATATGGGTGAGCATGGTACGCCAATGGACGAAGTTTGAGCCACACATCCCCATACGGTTGATTCAAATAGCGCTGTTTGAATTCCTCGATCACCACGTTGCGCTGCGTTTCCAGACTTTTCGGAGTAAAGGCCAGCGAAAGCATCCGATCCGATTCGAGCCACAAAGCAGTTTCGATGTTTTGTGCAGGAAGTACGTCGTAGTAATTTGTTATGTCATTGGACGTAAATGCATTGCTTTCTCCTCCTGCATGTTGCAGTGGCGCATCGAAGTCGGGGATATGAACGGAACCGCCAAACATCAAATGCTCAAATAAATGCGCAAATCCCGTTTTTGATGGATCTTCGTCGCGCGCGCCGACATCATATAATGTGTTCACTACAGCGAGTGGAGTGGTGGGATCTTTGTGGAAAATTACTTTTAATCCATTTTCAAGTGTAAATCGTTCGAATTCAATCATTCAAATGTAAATTTTTCAGAGGTTTGTAATGCAATTGCTTCTTTGTATTCTGTAATAATTTCCGAAACGATATCGGCTGCGGGTTTGATCTCTTTGATTAATCCTGCCACTTGGCCGATTTCTAATTCTCCTTCGATCAAGTCGCCTTCAAACATTCCTTTTTTTGCTCTACCTCGTCCGAGTAAAGCGGTTAGCTCCTCGACCGTTGCATCGTTTTGATACGCTTCCTGAACTTGGTCGAAGAATGGATTTTTCAAGAGTCGCACTGGAGTAAGCTCTTTCAGCGTGAGCAACGTGTCTCCTTCGTTTGATTCTATGACGCATTGTTTGAAATTGGTATGAGCACTTGATTCAGGTGTCGCCACAAATCGACTACCAATTTGGACGGCATCAGCACCGAGATTTAAGGCAGCTAACATTCCTTTTCCTGTTCCGATACCACCTGCGGCAATTAACGGAATGTCGATCGCTTCGGCTACCATTGGGATGAGGCAGAAAGTGGTTGTTTCGTCGCGTCCATTGTGACCACCCGCTTCAAAGCCTTCAGCAACAACAGCATCCACGCCCGCTTCCTGTGCTTTCAATGCAAACTTTACACTCGAAACAACGTGCACCACAACGATCCCGTGCTCTTGCAATTTTTTGGTCCATGTCTTCGGATTTCCTGCGGAAGTAAACACAATTGGAACTTGGTATTTGATAATAGTTTCGATGTGCTTGTCGATGTCAGGATATAACATGGGTAGATTAACTGCAAACGGTTTGTCGGTTGCTGCTTTGCATTTTTGAATGTGCTGATCCAAAATTTCTGGATACATCGATCCGGAACCGATTATTCCTAATCCTCCTGCATTTGAAACAGCGGCTGCGAGTTCCCAGCCCGAGCACCAAATCATCCCTGCCTGAATAATTGGATATTTTATGTTAAATAAGTGTGTAATTCTATTTTTCATGTGCTACATTTTTGTTTAAAAGTTCCATGGATTGTAAGAAAAATAAGAACTTTTTGGTCGAATCATAAATGAAACACGAAATTACAAAACAGAAATGATTATTTGGGTTTATGGGGTCAAAATTCGCTGGATATGTTTTGCGTGCGTCGGATAGTTGTTGGTGTGATCCGTTGCCTAACCGTTACGCAACACTTAGGTCCGCATGAACAGGAGGTTTTAACGAGAATGATACCTCGAATTACGCAGCGTTTTGCTTCTCGGGGAAACGGCGATCTTATCCGTTGCTTAACCGTTACGCAACACTTAGCTCCGCATGAACAGGAGGT
>SSGT01000047.1 GCA_008017065.1 Crocinitomicaceae bacterium | reverse complement strand
TGTCCGTTCGCTACCAACAAGGAAACGGCCTCTGGAACCAACGAAACTCGCTTTTCCTGAAACGAAGTTTCTTTCGGAATTCCGATGTATAACTTGCCTTTTTTGCGCGCTATTTCTAACATCTCTTCTTTGGGAAGAAAAGAACCTTCTTTCATCAAGTTTTTCAAAAGTTCGGGATCTGTAATCATTTTTTTTATTTTTAGAAAAGCGATGTTTACTACGAAGATACAAGCAATTTAGAACTTTTCTTCGATCGAAACAAAGATTTTTTACCGAATGGTTTTGTTGCTTGAAGTTCGATCAATTTTTTTAAAGCATAGTCGTACCAAAGATGATGAAAACTACATTCAAATTCGAACAATTTAGGTTACTCGTAACGATATCTGTACTTGACAATTAAAACTTATTCTTGTCCAACGAGACAAATCAATTGAATTTCATCATCCATCTTTCATTACAAAAAGCTACAATTTCACCTCCTCAGAAAAATCATTCCAGCTGATAACACGATCGAGTGCTTCGTTGAGTCTGATTTTTACGCGAACGGTATCGTCGGGCAAGAGAAATTCTACTTTATCAGGCCATTCGATAAAACAAATGCCATCGCTGTACAACATTTCTTCAATCCCAATATCAAACGCTTCCGTTTCCGAGTTCAGACGGTACAAATCGAAATGAAAAACAGCTCCGTAAAACGGACTTTTGTAGACATTCACCAGTGAATAGGTTGGCGAACCATCCGTATTTTCGATGCCCATTGCTCTCAAAGCGGTTTGAATAAACGTGGTTTTACCTGCCCCCATTTGCCCGTCGAAAGCAATCACTCTCCGTCCTTCTAACCCATCCAACAATGCTTTTGCAACCGTCGGCAAGTCCTCGATTTTCTGTACAACAAATTCCATCTGTCAAAAGTAAATACTATTTTGCTTTCAGCACAACGAACGGGATACACAATTCTTCCAATGAAATTCCCCCGTGCTGAAACGTATTGCCATAATAGTTGACAAAATGATTGTAGTTATTCGGATATACTAAGTAATCATTTTCGCGCGCAAAAACAAACTCATCTGAAAGTGCCGTTTTGGGCAAAAATGCTTCGTTGGGATGTTTGACTGTAAATACTTCTTTTCCTTTGTAACTTAGGTTTCGACCAACTTTATAACGCAAATTGGAATTCGTCGAACGATCTCCAACAATTTTAACGGGATTATTGACCCGAACTGTTCCGTGATCAGTTGTAATCACCACTTTTGCTCCGGATTCAGCAATTTTCTTGAAAATATCTTGCAAAGGTGCATGTTCAAACCACGAAACAGTGAGCGAACGATACGCCGCTTCATCGTCGGCCAATTCGCGAATCATCTCCATTTCCGTTCGTGCATGCGAAAGCATATCCACAAAATTGTAAACGATTACATTCAAATCATTGTCTTTGTATTGACTGTAGGTGTCGGCCAACTTCTTCCCTGCCTCGTTGTTGGTTATTTTGTGGTACGACCACTTTCCGGTTTTCCCCAAACGGGTTAAATTGGCTTCTAAAAATTCTTTTTCGTGTAAATTTTTTCCGCCTTCATCGTCTTCATTCGACCATAATTTAGGGAATTTTTTCTGAATTTCGGACGGCATAAGCCCTGCAAAAAGTGCGTTTCGGGCGTAATGTGTCGCCGTTGGAAGAATACTTAAAATCATATCTTCTTCTTCCACGGTAAAATATTTGGAGATAATTGGCTTTAAAATTTGCCATTGGTCAAAACGCAAATTGTCAATGACTACCATGCACACTTTTCCGTGATTCATCAACGGTGCGACACGGTCTTTGATCACGGTATGCAACATTTGAGGCGCTTCGGAATCGCCATTTACCCAATCCATGTAATTGTTTTCAACAAAACGACAAAATAAAGAATTAGCTTCTTTCTTCTGCATCGCCAAAATTTCGGTCATTCCTTGGTCTTCAATTTCTTCCAACTGCAACTCCCAATAAACGAGTTTTTTGTATAAATCCATCCATTCCTGAATGTCTAAACGTCCATTCAATTGCATCCCCAATTGTCGAAATTCCTGTTGATAATTGGAATTCGTCTTTTGCGAAACCAATTTACTATGATCTAATATCTTCTTTAAACACAACAAAATCTGATTTGGATTGACCGGTTTGATCAAATAGTCGGCAATTTTTCCACCGATTGCATCTTCCATGATCGATTCTTCCTCACTTTTGGTAATCATCACGACGGGAACAAGTGGCTTTTCTTCCTTGATGCGCGTCAACGCTTCTAAGCCTGAAATTCCGGGCATATTCTCGTCTAAAAAAACGACATCAAAGTGTGCGTCTCGACTTTTTTCAACGGCATCCGAACCGTTGTTTACGGTGACTACGGAATAGCCTTTTGATTCAAGAAAGAGAATATGTGGTTTAAGCAGATCAATTTCATCATCTGCCCATAGAATTTTTGCTTGCATAAAATGTGTTTTATTTCCTCGTGGAATACGTAAAGTTAACCATATTTATTGTTGCTTTTGCTTTTTTTAGCAATCGCTATTAACGTGCGAGGCAGTTTGAATCTGTTTCGTTGGACTAAATCACTGTCTCATTTCCTTTTCGTAAATTTGTCAAAAAAAGCACGTGCGCCCAAATCTGAACAGAAACAACAAGAAAAAAATATTTAATGATCCCGTTTATGGATTCATAACGGTGCCCGACGAATTTATTTTTGATTTAATTGAGCACCCTTTTTTTCAACGACTCCGAAGAATCAACCAATTGGGGTTAACACACTTAGTGTACCCAGGAGCGTTGCATACGCGGTTTCATCATGTATTGGGTGCAATGCATTTGATGTCCTTGGCAATTTCCACAATTCGAAGAAAAGGGCATGAGATCACACAGGATGAAGAAAGAGCGGTTTTAATAGCCATTTTATTACACGATATCGGTCACGGTCCATTCAGTCATGCGTTGGAATACGACATTGTAAACCGCGTCAGCCACGAAGATATTTCGGGTTTCTTCATCAAACGGTTGAGCGAAGAATTCGATGGTCAGTTGGATTTAGCATTGTTGATTTTCGAGAACAAATATTCAAAAAAACCATTCTTGTACCAACTAGTTTCCAGCCAATTAGACATGGATCGAATGGATTATTTGAATAGAGATAGTTTCTATACGGGTGTAACCGAAGGACAGATTGGATCGGATCGAATCATTGAAATGCTTAACGTGCACACTGGAAATTTGGTACTCGAGGAAAAAGCAATTTATTCGGTTGAAAAATTCCTCGTTGCTCGTCGATTCATGTATTGGCAGGTTTACCTACACAAAACCGTAGTAGCGGCCGAATTTATGCTCATTCACATTTTGCGTCGTGCGAAATACCTGATTTCGAATGGAGTTGATTTATTCGCAAGTCCTGCACTCATGTTCTTTTTGACCAACGACATCCGGCATGCTGATTTTACAAACGATCCAAAAACCTTGGAAACGTTTGCCCAACTGGATGATTTTGATATCATGGGTGCGGTCAAAGTGTGGCAACAAAGCGAAGACAAAGTACTTTCGCTATTATCAACCAAATTGGTAAATCGAGAGCTCTTCAAGATTGAAATTTCGAAAGATTCTTTTGGACCAGATCGCATTCAACTGGAAAAAGAAATCGTTCGAAACCAATTTGGTCTCAACGATGAAGAAATTGAATACTTTGTATACTCAGAAGTCTTGACCAACAACGCATACAATCAAAACAAACAAAATATCAACCTGTTGATGAAAAACGGCGAAATTATCGATGCTTCAAAAGCTTCGGATAACCTCAATATTTCAGCACTTGCGCAGCCTGTCACCAAGTATTGCTTGTGCTATCCAATCAACTAAAAAATCGGAAATAAAAAAAATCCGTCCCCAACTGGAAACGGATTTTTTTTGTTTTCATCTATTCACTTATTTTAATATCTGAATCTTACGCACAATTGGATTAGCACCTCCTACAATCGTAATTGTATATTGTCCTGATGCGAACATCGAGAGATCAACATGCATTTCCTTTGTATCGATTTTCCACTGTTGAACCAATCTTCCAGTTGCATCTCGCAATTCAACATCTGAATAATTGACTAGGTCAACTCCAGCTATTGTCATCCAACCTTCAACTGGATTTGGATACATGATTACAACATTTTCCGACGCTTGATCTTCAATACCCAAACATGCGCTTACAACAAGTGGACTTGAAATCGATTTCGTACATCCATTTTGAGTAACGCTATACGTTACGTTGGTTGTACCCACACCTGCAACCGATGGATTGAACATGTTTCCAGAAACACCTGTTCCAGAATACGTTCCACCCGCTGGCGAACCTTGTGTTAAACCAAATGCTGGATTATAGCTACAAACGGTTGGCAATGCTGCCAATGTAACATTTGGCAATGGATTAACCGTAATCGTAATATTCGCCGTTGCTGTACAGTTGGTTACTCCCGTCACTGTATAAGTCGTTGTAGTTGTCGGACTCACGGTGATCGAAGCACCTGTCTGACCTCCGTTCCATGAGTAACTTGACCCACCACTTGCTGTCAATACAACACTTGAACCAGCACAAATCGTGTTACTTGTCGCATTCGAATTAACCGCTACGTTTTGATTTACGGTTGCAACAACCGCACTTCGAGAGGCTGAATTACAACCTGCATTGGCTGCTCCTACATAGTATGTTGTTGTCGTTGAAATCGATGGTGTTGTAAAATTCGCACCAGTTCCGATCGCTGTACCCCCAGTTGCAGCGGTAAACCAAGACAACGACCCAGCAGAAGCTACCGCTGATAAGTTAACTGTACCTGTTCCACATCTATTTCCCGGGGTTGTCGATGTAATCGTTGGACTTGCATTTACAGTCAACGTTACTGCCGAAGAATTCGTAGTTCCACAATCATTCGTGGTGATGCATCGGTATTGGTAAGTACTAATCGCAGTAGTTGCTCCAGTGATCGTTAACGCTGTCGTTGTCGCATTTGAATAAACTCCTCCATTCGTGATGTTTGTCCAGTTGGTACCGCCGTTGGTACTTACTTGCCATTGATATGAAGCCGCTCCCGTAGATGCTATTGTAAACGAAGTATTCGTTCCTGCACAAATTGTTGAAGCGGTTGGTTGTGTTCCGATCGCTGGTGCAGTCGTACATCCTGCTGATTGAATATATACCCCGTAATCTTCTACGT
>SSGT01000148.1 GCA_008017065.1 Crocinitomicaceae bacterium | reverse complement strand
TTGGTAAACGATTGTTTGTTGAAGCAATTGAAAATCGATGAATCGACTGCAATCGAAGGCGGTATAATTGAACAAAACGAGGGCCGATGCACCGGTCTTTTGATCGACAATGCGATGAATCCAGTTTTTGAAGCCTTGCCGTCGTACTCGGAATCTGAGATGGTAGAGGCCGTTTTAGAAATTCAAGAAGAGCTTTTTCAGTATGGAATTACGGGAGTGCACGAAGCAGGCATCCAATTCAAAGACATCTCCTTTTTCAAAAAAATGATTGCCAACAAATCACTCAAAATTGAATTGTATGCGATGCTTTTTCCGTCGGAAGAAAATATTCAATTTGCCCGAAAAAACGGAAAATACAAATTCAAAAACCTCTCCATCCAAAGTTTTAAAGTGCTTGGAGATGGTGCATTGGGATCGAGAGGCGCTTGTTTGAAACACCCGTATTCTGACCGACCAGGGCATTTTGGTGTGCTGACAACGTCGTTTGTACGCATGCAAGAAATCGCTCAAATTTGTGAAGAAACTGGATACCAAATGAATGTACATGCCATCGGCGATTCAACCAACCGCTTGGTGCTGGATTTGATGGAAAAAATGTATGAAATAAAAAGAGATCACCGCTGGCGAATTGAACACGCGCAAATCTTGTCACCTTCAGACATTGTACGATTGAGCACATCGGGAGCCTTTCCGTCGGTGCAACCCACTCACGCCGTAAGCGATCAACGATGGGTTTCGGAGCGAATCGGCACCAACCGACTTGCCGGAGCGTACGCCTATCAATCAATTCTCAATCAAACTGGAATCATTGCGTTAGGTACAGATTTCCCGGTGGAATCGATGAATCCATTTTTAACAATTCACGCAGCCGTTCAACGAAAAAACAGCGAGAATCTACCTTCCTCGGGATTTTTAAGTAAAGAGGCAATTAGTCTCCAAGATTGTTTGAAAGGAATGACGATTTGGGCTGCGTTTGCTGCGTTTGAAGAAACCCGACTTGGATCACTCGAACCTACTAAAACTGCTAATTTTGTTGTGCTTGAAAACCCACTGAAAGCGACGAGTACATTTCAAGAAAACTTCGCATTCATGACCTTTATAAACGGAAAAAAGGTCTATTCCGCAGAATAGACCTTAAACAAATCAAAACATACCTTAAAACGCTTAAAAAACCAGATAAAAAGCGATTTTTTGGCAATATCAACAAAAAACCAAAGTAGCGAACTACTTCTTACTAATTGAAATTGATATGCAAGCCTAACATTTAATTTAGTACCAATCTCAATTACTACAACACAAAAGTGCAACGATTGTTACCACCTTTCCCCGCTAAATGAACAAATACATTCATTCACTGAATGAAATAAGGTTTTAAATGAATACTCTTTTTGGGTGGAAAGAAACATTTTCAATGCATTACCTGCAATCGACCCCCCAAGCGACAAACGTACTGAAAATCAAGGAAAACATTCATTGCGGAGATAAACAGTCAAAAATTCGCCATTGATAGCCAATCTGTCGCTATTAATCTAAAATGCAGCTATTTTTTTCTTCAAATCGTACAATCTCATGTTTTTATTGTTATTTTTAGGCAATAAGACTGAAGCTATGAAAGAAGTAAAAAGACTGTTTGATATACCTTACAATCAATTGGAGCGTTTTCCAAGTGAGTGTATGTTCTCTACCAAAAGGGATGGTGAATGGGATAAACTCTCCACTGCAACCTTTTTAGATCTGGTTAATTCAACCTCCAAAGGATTGGTTGCCTTGGGAGTAAAACCGGGCGATCGGGTTGGAATTGTTTCAAGCAATCGCTTTGAATGGAATGTTTCTGACATTGCAATTCAGCAAGTGGGAGCAATCGTTGTACCGATTTATCCAAACATCTCTACCAACGATTACAAATACATATTCAACGATTCAGGAATCAAAATTTGTTTTGTTGGCAACAGCGAACTTTTTGAAAAATTAAGCGGTATTAAAAGTGACATCGCAAGTTTGGAAGGACTGTATTGTTACGACCAACATGAGTCAATCCCTTTTTGGAAAGAAGTTGGAGCTGCTGGAAACGAGGTCACTAGTCAAACAATCGAAGAATTGAAAGCCAATGTGCGTAATGAAGATTTAGCGACGATCATTTACACGTCCGGCACGACGGGAAACCCAAAAGGCGTAATGCTTTCTCATAACAATATTTTATCCAATGTGTTGGCCTGCGCTGACCGAATTCCAGTGGATGAACATTCACGTGTTTTGACATTTCTACCCGTTTGCCATGTTTACGAACGGATGCTACATTACCTCTACATGTACATGGGATCCGCAATTTACTTTGCTGAATCACTCGACACAATTGGAGACAATATTCGCGAAGTGAAGCCACACGTATTCACTGCTGTTCCACGATTGATCGAAAAAGTATTTGATAAGATCATGGCGAAAGGCGATGAACTGACGGGAATCAAACGCAAACTTTTCTTTTGGGCAGTCGAATTGGCTGAAAAATACGAAGTGGATGGAAGATCGTTTGGATACAATCTGAAATTAAAAATCGCTCGAAAACTAATTTTCTCGAAATGGCAAGAAGCGCTTGGTGGCGAAACCCGTGCAATTGCATCTGGAAGTGCGGCGTTGCAGCCTCGATTAGCGCGAATTTTTATAGCTGCGGATATTCCAATTTTGGAAGGGTATGGCTTGACTGAAACATCACCTGTAATTTCAGTAAACTGTTTCAAAAATGGAATTCGAATCGGAACGGTTGGATCGCTTCTAAACGGTGTGAAAGTAAAATTTGCTGCCGATGGCGAAATCTTAGTGAAAGGACCTAATGTGATGATGGGATACTACAATCTACCAGACAAAACGGCGGAGGATATCGATTCCGATGGATGGTTTCACACGGGAGATATCGGTGAAATGGTCGATGGAAAATTCCTGAAAATCACGGATCGCAAAAAAGAAATCTTTAAAACTTCTGGTGGAAAATTTGTCATTCCGCAGGCGATGGAAAACAAATTCAAAGAATCGAGATTCATTGAGCAAATCATGGTGATCGGTGAAAACCAAAAATTCCCTGCTGCCTTAATTATACCAAGTTTTAGCTTTATTAAAGAATGGGCAAAGCGAAAGAATTTGAATTTTGACAACGCATCTAATGAAGAAATAATTGCATCTATCGACGTTCAAAACCGAATTCAAAAAGAAGTAGATAAATTCAACGAACTCTATGGAAATTGGGAGAAAATCAAAAAAATCAAGCTTCTTCCAAAAGAATTGTCGATCGAAAGCAATGAGCTTACGCCAACGCTGAAGCTAAAACGTAAAATTATTTTAGAAAAATACCAAACGGAAGTTAGCCAAATCTATCAAGATTAAATCAATTGTTGTTGGTTAATTGATTGAAAACTCTCCTTACAAAAAGGGGAGTTTTTTTTTGTTACTTTTGTCAAAAATCACTCCATGAATTCTGTTTCACTTCTAGTAAAATATTTCCCAAACCTCACAGAACATCAACTTGACCAATTTAGCCAATTATTGGACTTATATACCCATTGGAATGCGCAAATCAACGTCATTTCGCGCAAAGATGTAGACCATTTTTACGAACGACATGTATTGCACGCGCTTGCAATTGGCAAAGTGATTCAATTCAATCCAGGGACCAAAATTTTAGATGTTGGTACAGGTGGCGGTTTTCCGGGCATTCCACTCGCAATTCTGTTTCCAGAATGCGAATTCCAATTGGTTGACTCAATCGGTAAGAAAATAAAAGTAGTGACGGAAGTAGCCTCTGCGTTGGGATTAACCAACGTACAAGCCTTCCACGATCGCGCGGAAAATATACCTGGGACATTTGATTTTGTTGTCAGTCGTGCGGTAACTGCGATGCCTGCTTTTCTTCCGTGGGTGAAAGATAAGTTTCGAAAAGAACAAAACAACGAATTCCCGAACGGGATTTTATACTTGAAAGGTGGCGACCTAACCGAGGAGATGGCAACCGTTCAACAAAGCGTGACGTATTTCCCAATTTCGGATTTGTTTCAAGAGGAATTCTTCGAAACAAAAAAAGTAGTTTACGTAAAAATGAAATACAAGGGAGAAAAGTAAAAGCGAAAATTGGGAACAAAAAAAGAGGTGTTTATCCCAAACACCTCTCCATATACTGTGGTTATATCAACTACAATTCCGCTGACGAACATGGAAATGCGCGATCCACTTTCTTGAACAACCCCTGAAGTACTTTTCCAGGTCCAACTTCGATCACTTCTGATGCACCATCCGAAATCATTTGCTGCATGGTTTGTGTCCATTTCACGGGAGCAGTTAATTGTGCGACCAAATTCTTTTTAATTTCTGTTGGATCAGCAACCGCATTTGCCGTTACATTTTGATAAACAGGACACACTGGTGTTGAAAAAGTTGTTGCTTCAATTGCAGCTGCCAATTCTTCACGTGCTGGCTCCATCAACGGTGAGTGAAATGCACCACCGACAGGCAACAAAAGTGCTCTTTTTGCACCTGCTTCCGTAAGCGCAGCACACGCTTTTTCTACTGCCGACAATTCTCCCGAAATAACTAGTTGTCCCGGACAGTTGTAATTTGCCGCAACAACAACTCCGTCGATGGAATCACAAATCTTTTCAACCACTTCGTCTTCCAATCCCAAGATTGCTGCCATCGTTGAAGGAACAGCTTCACAAGCCGCTTGCATCGCCAACGCTCTTTTATAGACCAACCTCAATCCATCTTCAAACTTTAATGTTTTATTGGCAACGAGGGCTGAGATCTCTCCCAACGAATGCCCTGCAACCATTGCCGGCTGAAATTGTTCACCCAAACACGCAGCCAAGATTGTTGAATGCAAAAAGATCGCTGGTTGCGTAACTTTCGTTTGTTTCAATTCTTCATCGGTTCCTTCGAACATGATTTTTTGAATATCAAATCCTAGAATTTCATTGGCTTGATCAAACATTTGTTTTGCAAGCGCAGCATTTTCATAAAGATCTTTTCCCATTCCAGAGAATTGGGCTCCTTGCCCAGGAAAAACGTATGCTTTCATATATCTTAAAGGAAATAACGATTGGAAAATTCCAACCTGATTTTCGACAAAAATAATAAAATGAATGAATATTAATCCAAAAAAAAATCCATCCGCCCGGTTGGACGAATGGATTTCGAAACGGAAAAATCCGATTATTTTCTGATAACCAATTTTTGTGTTGAAACTTCATTGTTTGCAGAGAAATTCACCATGTAAACTCCGTTGCTGAAAGAAGAAGTATTGATTGTCAATGAATGTGTTCCCGCTGCGTTGCTTCCTTCGTTAGAAGTGTAAACCACTTTACCAGCCAAATCAGTTACTGTTACAACAACAGCAGCATCATTTACCAAGCTGAAAGTAACATTTGCTTGATCATTTGCTGGGTTTGGATATACATTCAATCCAAACGGATCTGCATCGATTTCATTTGTTCCTAAGTAGCTAATTGGAGATAAACGGATCATCAACGCGTTTGGATCAGCCAAACCAATTGTTGTCAAATCTGATTGTTTGATACCTCCTACTGTTCCTTCTGGACAAGCTTGTGCCATACCAATTCTCAATGTGTTTGCTCCATTTTCAGATCTGTGGAAAACCACTCTATACAATCCTGGCTCCAAATCAGTAACATCACTTGACAAAGACAACCATTTACCGAAATCAGCAGATGTTACAGAGTAAGTTGGCGTTACGAAAACTTCGTCAAACGTTGTTCCATTGTATTGCTCGATAGAAGCATAAACGTCATCTGTAGTAAATCCAGCAGCTTGTGTTTGAGGAATGTACGTCTTAACAGAACCAACTGAATAAGTAGCAAAAATGTTCATGTAGTTGAACCATCCGATAATTTCATTTCCAGTTCCACCGAAAGACGTAATACCACCGCTCATCACATTGTTGTCGCGAGCAAACTCTGTTCCACCGACTTTGATACCTCTGAATGAAGTCGTATCATTTGCTGAATTCGCATCCGTCAAACCTAAATCAACAGAAATTGTAACGTTGTAAGGAGTTGCACTCGCAGCAGGATTGAATGGAGTTGTGATTTTAAAAGTATCCGCAACACCTGAAGCCAATGAGTTACCGTAAGTTACACCTGCAGCAGACAATTCATTGTATCCTGAAACTGGCTCAATAGCTCTTACTTTGAAGTTTGTTTGCGTTGCAGCACCCATGTTTTCTGCAATTGTGATAAACTCATGTCCTGGGAAGTCAGCGATCTGATTGTCAGGAATCATGTAGTAATCACATCCTTGAGAATTGGAAGGATCAGAAGTCATGATACTACGTACCATTTTACCATCATTTTGGTAAGCTTCTGTAATTTTGATATCATCAACACCCCAGAACCAATCGTATGTTCCAACGTAGTGGAATCTAACTTTAACTGTAGCAGAACCTGCCGCATTTGCTGAAGTAATGTTTACAATTTGGAATTCTGGTACCAATGAGTTCGTGTTTACTGGAACTTCAGAAACTGGATTAACTTGGTATGTTGTCCAAGTTGTACCACCATCAACAGATACTTCAACGAAGTTTTCTTCTTGGTAGTGTCTGTAGTATTCTGTAAATTCTAAGTACAAAGGAGTACCAGGCGCCAATGTTGACAAGTTGATTGTTCCTGTGTATTCCAAGTAAGCATCTTGTACTTTTCCTGCTCCTGCACCATCTGAATCAATAAAACCAAAAGATGGTCCAGAAGCTGACTGAATTGTCGCATTAAATCCTTGCGATACCAACGTAGCTGGAACTGCATTTAAAATTTGCCATTGACCAACAGCTCCTGGCGTTTGGTTTGGTCCACTTACATGTACCCAATCCGATGCTGTTCCAAAGTTATTTGACCATACCAAATCACCTTCCGCTTTCATCGGAACAAGTGAGTTTCCTTTAACCGATACGCTGTTTGTGCTTTTTGCAGCGGCAACCATCGGCGTATTTGCTAATCGCTGTGCAAATAACGAAGAAGAGGCAATAATTGCTCCTGCTAATAAGTAAATTTTTTTCATAATCATTGTTTTTAAAGTAGCTAAAATTAACACATTTTTATGATAAGTCAACAAAAACAGGGTCAGAATTAACAATTTTATCCACAAAATGCGAAAAAACAATCTTGAAAGAAACGTTACAAACAATAAAAACTAGTAACTGAGCGCAATTAGATACCCTGCGTGTTTACGGAGATTGAGAACGCGCCCGTTATCGAAGAATAAATACTG
>SSGT01000057.1 GCA_008017065.1 Crocinitomicaceae bacterium | reverse complement strand
TCAAACACGCTGTTTTTCAGCAAATGGAAGCGGTTGTTTCAGACAACTGTATTTTAGCCTCCAACACGTCTTCATTGTCGATCGCATCCATCGGATCGGTGTTGCAAAATCCTACGCGCTGCATCGGTATTCATTTTTTCAATCCGGCACCGCTCATGCCCTTGGTGGAAATCATTCCCGCTGTTCAAACCTCAGAGGAAACCGTGCATCAGTCCAAAGCATTGATCGACAGTTGGAAAAAAGTGACCGTTGTAGCGAAAGATACGCCCGGATTTATTGTCAACCGTGTAGCACGACCATTTTACGGCGAAGCACTGCGCATTTACGAAGAAGGAGTTGCCGATTTTGCGACAATCGATTGGGCGATGACTCAGTTTGGAGGATTCAAGATGGGACCATTCACGCTGATGGATTACATTGGAAACGACGTGAATTATACCGTTACGGAAACGGTTTTTGAATCCTTTTACTACGATCCTCGTTTCAAACCGTCGTTTACGCAAAAACGCCACAAAGAAGCGGGATATTTTGGACGTAAATCGGGCAAAGGATTCTACGATTATGCCGAAAATGCACCAGTCGCAAAACCGACCGAAAACGAAGAATTGGGACAATTGATTTTTGAACGCATCATCGTGATGTTGATCAACGAGGCATTTGATGCACTGTTTTTGCGTATCGCCAGCCGAAAAGACATCGATTTGGCGATGACCAACGGGGTCAATTATCCTAAAGGTTTGCTCGCTTGGGCAGATGAATTGGGATTGGAATGGGTACTTCATCGATTGGAAACGTTGTACAACGAATACCAAGAAGACCGCTACCGTCCGTGTCCTTTATTGAGACGCATGGTGAACGAATTAAAATCAGTAGGATAACATACAAAAACGAGCGTGCATCAACCGTGCGTGCTCGTTTTTTCAAGGCATGCGTTGAGCAATACAAACAAGCAATAATCTATGGCAATACTTATTTTGGTCGGATACATGGGCAGCGGCAAAACTACCTTCGGTCGAAAAATTGCCAAGCAGTTGCAGTACGAATTCATTGATGCCGACGAAGCGATAGAATCCAAATACAAACTCAAAATCCAAGACATTTTCAAGCAATTCGGAGAAAGTCATTTCCGAAAGTTAGAAACCAAATTGATTGAAGATTTGACAGGCAAGGAAAACATAGTACTTTCTACCGGTGGCGGAATGCCGTGTTTTGGAAACAACATGGAATTGCTGAATCAACTTGGAACGACCATTTACCTACAACGTCCTGTTTCTGAATTGGTTCATCGACTCCTGCATGCAAAAAAGCCACGGCCACTAATCGCCGGCAAAACGGAAGATGAATTGGTTCAATTTGTGGAACGAACCTTGGCTGAACGCGAAAAATACTACCGACAAGCGCAATGGATATTGGAACGGAATCAGCAAAATTTACTGTATGTGAATACACATTTGTTGCCCTTCATCAACGTCTGATTTGTTTTTTGTGTAATCCAAAAAAACAGAAAGCCAACCCGCGATTGCCGCACCAAGACAGAATGCAAGGTTTCTCAAAATTTATTGTGAAAATCAAATCAATATTCGATTTTTGTTTCTAATTTAGATACATGAAACGATTCATTTCTAGGCGTTAGGTAACTTTCTTTAATTTCAATTAAGCTTGTTGAAGCGCTGTGTCTGAATTGCATGCATTTATTCTAATTTTTTCGAAGTATGAACTGTTCTTTGTTGCGAATTCAATCCTTGGTTTTCGTTGTTCTTTTGTTGCTTGCGGGGTGTGGACCGACGAAGCCTGAAATCATCAAAGTAGATCCAGCGTTTGGCGAATATGTTTCCGGATACACCTCTGGAATGGTCACCCGAAAAGCAAACATTCGTGTTGAACTCGCCGATCCGCTGTTGGACAAGGTGATGAATTCAAATGGTGAATTGGATTCCAATTTAATCAAAGATATTTTTTCGTTCGATCCAGCGGTGGAAGGGCGCGCAGTGTGGGTGAATGAACGGGTGATTGAATTCGTACCCAACCAAACACTTCCTGCCGATCAATTCTTTACCGTCGATTTCGACCTCGAACGGGTCGCAAAGGTGAAACCCAACTTTGAAAATTTTAAATTCCAGTTTGCAACGTATCAGCAATCCATTTTTGTGAATGTCAATGGACTTCAAAATTATGACGAATACAACATCGAATGGCAATACCTTGAGGGACGTTTGTTGACTTCCGACTATGCAGATACTGCCAAACTCAAGACGATTTTGAAAGCATCGCAAAACAACAAAGCGTTGAACGTGCGGATCGAAAAAAGCTATTACGATGAAAATGAATATTTTTTCTACGTGGATAGCATCGAGCGCAAGGAAGAGGAAGGAAAGGTTTTGTTGACATGGGACGGAACGCCTCTTGAATCGATTTCCCGCGGGAAAAAAGAAATAACCGTCTCGGCATTGGGCGATTTTTCCGTCACCAGCGCAAAAGTGAAGGAAGATGAAGATCAATTTGTACAAATCAAATTCAGCGAGCCGCTCGATGTTTCGCAAAATTTAAAGGGAATCATCGCGATCGAAGGAATTGATAATTTGTCGTTTAATATCGATTACAATACCGTGAATGTGTACCTTCCAAAAAGGTATTTAGGAAGTAAGCGATTGACGATTTCCAATGGAATTAAAAATTTCAGAGGCTACAAGCGCAAGCAAGAATACAAGAAATACTTGGAATTTGAGGAACCGAAGCCACAAGTGAAATTGCGCGGTAGCGGAAGTATTCTGCCCAGTTCCAACGGATTGATTTTTCCGTTTGAGGCGATCAGCTTGAAATCGGTGGATGTTCGTGTCATCAAAATCTACGAAAGCAATGTCCACCACTTTTTGCAAGTCAACGATTTGGATGGTTCGGATGAATTGACACGTTTTGGAAAAGTAATTGCCGAAAAGAAAATCCGGTTGGACTACGATGGGAAAATGAACTTAAAGGCGTGGAACAAACACGTGATTGATCTTGAAAAGTTGATCAAGCCCGACCAAGGTGCGATTTACCGCGTGAGCATCAAATTTTCGAAATCCGATGCGGTGTGTGATTGCGGTGCAGATTCAGAAGAATCCGTAGAAAGCGATTACGACGACGAAGCGGAGCCGGTGCAAGCGGAAGAGGAAGACAAAAATTGGAGTGAATCAACCTGGAACAGCTACGGATTCGACGGTGGCTACGATTCGTGGGATTACTACAGCGATGATTACAACCCGTGCGACAACAGTTATTACAACGGGAAAGCGGTGAGTAGAAACATTTTGGCTTCCGATTTAGGAATGGTTTTTAAACTCGACGCAGATAAAAAAAGCCACGCATTTGTCAGCGATATGTTGACCACCAAACCGATTCCGAACGCAACGGTTGAATATTACAGCTATTCTAAACAAATCATCGCAAGTGGTGAAACCAACGCGGAGGGCATGCTCGAAATCAACCTGAAAGAGAAGCCCTTTTTGATGATTGCTAAATTGGGCAAACAGCGCGGTTACCTGAAGTTGCTGGATGGATATTCCAATTCCCTGAGTAAATTCGACGTGGAAGGCGAGGTACTTCAAAAAGGAATCAAGGGATTTATTTACGGTGAACGGGGCGTTTGGCGTCCCGGCGATTCGTTGTATCTGACATTCATTTTGGAAAACAAAGACCGAAAAATTCCGATCAATCATCCTGTGAAATTTGAACTTCAAGACCCCAACGGTCAAGTGGTGTATCAAGTGACCAAGACCCAAAACGAAAATTGGATGTACGATTTCCGGACGCAAACATCGCCCGAGGCTCCTACGGGAAATTACCGTGCAATCGTGAAGGTCGGAAACAGTGTTTTTACCAAAAACATCAAAATCGAAACGGTCAAACCGAATCGATTGAAAATTTACATGGCGCAAACAGCCAAAGGCGACAGTGCGAAAGTGAATGTAAAGTGGCTCCACGGCGCAACTGCGAAAAATTTGAAAATGACGGTCAATGCCAAGATCACTTCGGTAAAAACAACGTTTGATAAATACAAAGGCTATGATTTTGACTCGCCCGTGCGAAAATTCAGTGCCAACGACGAATTCGTGTTCGACGGAAAATTGGATGATAACGGCGAAGCGATGATCAAAACCAAACTCAACGTGGGTAAAAATGCACAGGGAATGTTGCGTGCAACCTACATCACAAAAGTGTTTGAAAAAGGCGGAGATTTCAGTATCGACCGTACCGCACTGCCGTATTCTCCGTTCAAAACCTACATCGGAATCAAAGCGCCAACGGCAAGTGGTTTTGACAATGCGCTGGAAACCGATACCAAGTACCGATTTGACATTGTTGCGCTCAACGAATCTGGCAACTTGAGCAGCGCCCGCAAGTTACAAGTCAAAATCTACAAGATTCAGTGGCGTTGGTGGTACGAAAAAGACGAAGAAGATTTTGCGAGTTACATTTCCCGTGCCGGGACAATTGTTGTGCAAGACACGCTCATCGATGCAACCGACGGAAAAGCATTTATCCATTTCAAAGTAAATCAACAAAATTACGGAAGGTATCTCTTTACGGTTACCGATTTGGAAGGACAACATCAGACAGGCACAATCGCAACGTTTGATTGGCCCTATTGGAGCAGAGCAAACAAGAAAAACAGCGAGAATGCCAACATGTTGAATTTTGCGTGCGACAAAGACAACTACCAAGTGGGGGAAAACGTGCGCGTGTCCTTTCCTTCGCCAGCCGTTGGTCGAGCGTTGATCAGTGTTGAAACACGTACCAAAGTGCTTTTAAAAACGTGGATTGAAACGAAGGCAGGAGAAACGTTTTACTCATTTCCAGCAACAAAGGAAATGTCGCCCAACGCATTTGTACACGTTACGCTGATTCAACCGCATGCAAACACGAAAAACGATTTGCCGATCCGAATGTACGGTGTCGTGCCCTTGATGGTCGATGATCCTTCAACGCATTTGTATCCTGTTATTTCGATGGCGGAAGTACTGAAACCCGAAACAACTACCAACATCCGTGTCAAAGAAAAGTCGGGCAAAAAAATGACGTACACCTTGGCGATCGTCGATGAAGGGTTGTTGGATTTAACGTCGTTTAAGACGCCACAACCGTGGAATACATTCTATGCGAAGGAAGCGCTGGGCGTTAAAACGTGGGATATGTACGACCATGTTATCGGTGCGTACGCAGGGAAGTTAGACAAACTTCTAAGTATTGGTGGTGATGCCGATGCCCGTGGCGGAAAAAGTCAAAAGGCAAACCGCTTCAAGCCAATGGTTCGGTTTGTAGGACCGTTTACGCTCGAGCCGGGGAAAGAAAAAAACCACGAAATTGACATCCCCAACTATGTCGGATCGGTGCGTGTGATGGTTGTTGCGCACAACGACGGTGCCTACGGAGAAGCTGAAAAAACAGTGCAAGTCAAAAAAGCGTTGATGCTTTTAGCTACGTTGCCACGCGTGCTTGGTCCGACGGAGGAAATTGCACTTCCTGTAAACGTGTTTGCGATGGAAAAACACATCAAAGATGTACGTGTGACGGTGGAGTCCAATGATTTTGTTTCGATGATTGGAGATGGGGCTAAATCAATTTCGTTTGATAAAATAGGAGATGATGTCGTCAATTTTAGAATGAAAGTGGCAGCCAAAACGGGGATCGCGAAGTTTAAGATCGTCGCTACCTCGGGTGCTGAACGTTCAACGGAAGAGATTGAAATTGATGTGAGAGCACCCAATCCAATTGTGAGCGAAAGCGAGGAAATAACGCTCGAAGCAGGGAAAAGCTGGAACGGCACCTTGAAAATGGAGGGATTTGTGGGTACAAACAAAGTAAACGTAGAAGTTTCTACCGTTCCACCGATTGCGTTAGACAAACGGTTGAATTACTTGATTCAATATCCACATGGCTGTTTGGAGCAAACCACTTCTGCTGTTTTTCCGCAGCTTTTTGTGGGTAGCTTGGTTGATTTATCCGAAGCGCAAAAAGCGAAGATGACCAAAAATATCAAGGCAGCATTGCGCCGTTTTCAACTGTTTCAAACCGAAAATGGTGGATTCTCTTACTGGCCTGGCGAGGGATACGACAGCGATTGGGGAACCAATTACGCGGGACATTTCATGATCGAAGCGGAAAAAACGGGATTCAGTTTGCCCGGTGATATGAAAAAAAGATGGATTCGTTACCAACAAGAGGAAGCAAGAAATTGGAGTTCGTCGTCCAACAATTACGTACACAGCAGGGGCAAAGAAGCACATCAATTGATTCAAGCATACCGCTTGTATGTACTTGCCTTGAGTGCGAATGCGGAGTTGGGTGCAATGAATCGCCTGCGCGAAGAAGTTGGTCTGTCAAGCGGGGCAAAATGGCGACTTGCTGCGGCCTACAAACTGATCGGACAAACGGAAGTAGCCAATCAACTGGTGTCAAAATTGTCGACCGCTGTCTCAGATTACAAAGAACTTTCCTACACGTACGGATCTGGGTTGAGAGACAAAGCGATGATGCTGGAGGTAACGAGCTTACTGAATTTAAAAACGAAATCGGATGTGTTGGCGAAAGAAATTTCAACCCGACTTAGTTCAGAAGATTGGCTCAGCACCCAAGAAACCGCATACAGTTTGCTGGGGATTTGTGAGTATGCTGGCATCAAAGGAAATGGTGGAGCTATCAAGTACAGCTATCAGTTAAACGGAGGAAAGGAAAACGCAATCGTGTCGGAGAAGAAAATTCAACACTTGAATTTTTACGATAGCGACATCAAAAAAAGCGCTAAATTTTCGGTGAAGAACACGAGTAAGTCAAAGTTGTACGTCAAGATTACTACGGAGGGTTCGCCACAAATCGGAGATCAGACTTCGAAAGCGAGCAATTTGAAAATTTCAGTGAAGTACAAAGACATGTCGGGGAAAGAGATTTTCCCTGAAAAATTGACGCAAGGAACCGAGTTTAAGGCAGAAATCACGGTGACTAATCCCGGTAAAAAAGGAATATACAAAGAAATGGTTTTGAATCAAATTTTCCCGAGCGGGTGGGAGATTCACAACGCGCGAATGGACGGAGATGAAGAAGAAAATGTGCCGTATCGATACCAAGACGTGCGCGATGATCGGGTATACACGTACTTTGACCTAGCGCCCAACGAAAGTAAAGTTTTTAAAGTGCAGTTGAACGCAACGTTTATGGGGAAATTCTATTTGCCAACGATTTATGCAGAAGCGATGTACGACAATGCAATTCGGGCGCAGTTGCCCGGAAAATGGGTGGAAATTGGTGCAGAAAACTAGTCGAGATGGGACAATTCGCAGGAGTTGTCCCATTTTTTATGCTTCGTGTGGCGGTTTTAACGCTTCGTCGGTTGGCATCGGTTGACGATTGGGATTCAAATATGGACGAAGAAAAACCGCGAGTGAACAGCTGACAAACAGATAACCAACCCAAATTTTGTCCAAAAAAGTCACGTCTGTTGCGATGTATTTTCTTCCCATAAACAAGAAAAGAATGGCCACGTATGCTACCAGGCCGATATAGATGAAAAAAGAAAAAATCTTCTTTTTGCGCCACAACAAAACCAATCCCACAAACACAAATCCCCACGCAAAAATGCTGATAAAGTGGTATTTTAGGATGTGATTCAAGAATTGGTAGGGGCTAAATCCCAATTCAATGCCGCGCTGAAAAATGAGTTCTTGTACATTGATTTTTTTTTCTTCAAAAATCAAGTCGCGCAACGAAATAGCGAAATAACTAATCAGGTGCCAAGCAGTAAAACACAACCAGATCAGCAGGTTGGTATATACGATAAACTTGGTGAAACGATCTGGAGAATTCTTTCCGAAAATGAAATCACGGAGGAGTAAAACAAGCGGAATCGCTGTGTTGAATTTTGTGGGTTTCGATTTGCGTTCTTTGAATTCCATAGCATGCAAAGGTAATGAAAACGAATTGCACAGCTTAAATTCTGCAATTTTTACGCTCAAAACAAACGAGATCGCTTATTTTTGTGGTCTATGGCACATGTCGATACATACTTGCAAGCAACCGCTTTTTTAGATTTCGAAGATCCTATTTTCAGTGCATATTGTGCCTCAATTCCAACGGGTCTCGCGCCTGTGGAGTTGGCAAAATTGCTGTATTTGAAAGTAAGAGATGGATTTTTGTATGATCCGTATCATTTAGACATTCGTCCTTCGGGGTTGATTGCGAGTCAAATCTGCACCAAAAAACGTGCGTGGTGCGTCGAAAAATCAATCGTTTTAGCAGCTGCAGCGCGAAAATTCGGGATACCAAGCCGCTTGGGATTTGCGATTGTTATCAATCACATCGGTGTGGAAAAACTGCGTACGTATTTGCAAAAAGATGAAATCGTTTTTCACGGATATGTTGAACTTTTTTTAGACGATCAGTGGGTAAAATGCACGCCCGCATTCGACAAACGGATTTGTGCACTTTCGAAAGTGGAGCCGCTGGAATGGGATGGAAAAACGGATTCGATGTTTCAAGCATTTGAAAATGAACGTCAGTTTATGGAGTACGTTCATTTTTACGGTGAGTTTGAGGATGTGCCGGTAGATTTGATGAATTCAGAAATGAAAAAGCACTATCCGCAGTTGTTTGAAAATGAGTTTAGCTCGAAGGATTTTTCGTTTTATCACCTCTAAATCACAGTCAGATTTTGACAATCTTGTGCACGATATTCGAGAAATCAGAAAATGTAAATTGCAAAAAATAAACGCCATTCATCAACGGCTTGATGTTGATGATTCCATTCGACTTTAAATCACCGGAAAACTCTTCATTTCCAAAACTATTGAAAATTCGGAAATTCACGGGACGTTTTTTCTCCAATTGACTCCAGCTGAATGCATTTTCAGAAGCAATCCAGATGTTTGAGCGCATTGATTCCACTTTTTTCATTTTCAAAAAATTTCACAAAGTAAAACAATCGACTTGTTAACAATTTGTA
This sequence comes from Crocinitomicaceae bacterium, assembly GCA_008017065.1. Taxonomy (GTDB): domain Bacteria; phylum Bacteroidota; class Bacteroidia; order Flavobacteriales_D; family Crocinitomicaceae; genus JAQVCM01. The sequence goes on along the minus strand of SSGT01000057.1, from coordinate 4,035 downwards.
AAAATCTACGAAACGAACGCTCGGTTGGATGTAAAGCGCTTTTGGGTTTTTGAACGGTCGGAATTTTCTGACCAACGAAAAGCCGCGAATTAAAAGGCCCTCAGAAAGAAATTGCGAAGATTAAGGGTTAACGGGTTGTCATCCAATGCAATTCGATACATTGGACGTTCATACGTTCCCATTGTCGCTACAAGCTCCAACAAAACCTCATCGCGCGCAACGAGTAAAGTAATACGTTCGCCCGTTTTCAAGCTTCCGATCACACTTTCCGTTTTGGCTGCGTCAACACGGTAGCCATTGATTCCAATCACTTCGTCGTTGACACTCAAACCTGCATTTTCTGCTGCTGAGTTGGATCGAATTCCTTTCACGATTGCTTTTCCATTGCTTTGCGCAAAACTTGCTCCAAAGTTGGCTTTCGGTGCTCCGATGTAATCCACTTTCAAACCAACTTTTCCAAAAATCGCCGCGTAATCGGGCACTTTTGTGTCGTTGACATAGTCGTTGAAGAAAGCCGACATGTCTTCGCCCATGAATTTACTCAAGGCTTGCTCGAATTCCTTTTCTGAAAAACCACGGTTCAGTTTTACGTAAAAATCAGCGTACAAAACTTGGAGAAAATTATCCAATGATTTTTGTCCGTTAAACGTTGCGGTGATTTTTGCATCCAATACAGCCGCCAACAATCCACCACGTGTGTAATAGGTCATCGTGGTATTGGCAGAGTTTTCAGTCGGGCGATACGCTTTGATCCATGCATCAAAACTCGCATGCGCAACCGGTTGTACTCGCGAACCCTCCGAACCTTCAACGTAGTTAAGTCCACTGAGGATTTTTTGAATGTATTGTTCTTGGGTGTAGAATCCAGCGCGGAGCAACAACAATTCGTCGTAATACGAAGTGAATCCTTCCATGACCCACAACAGCGACGTGTAGTTTTCAGCATCGTAGTTGAAAGGACCCAATTCTACAGGACGAATTCGTTTTACATTCCACAAGTGAAAATATTCGTGCGCCACTAGCGATAAAAAATTCAAGTAGTCAGCTCCTTGGTACGTCCAACGGTTGACGCTCAAGGTTGTCGAGTTTGTGTGTTCCAATCCACCTTGTCCATCCACCACATTGTGAATGATAAACACATAGTTTTTATTGGGATTTACACCAAAAACGCGGGTGGCTGTTTCTGTAATTTTAGCCATGTCGGTTTTGAGTTTTTCAACATCAAAATTTCCACTGCCGTAGATCGCAACCGTATGATTGGTTCCGGCTGATTGAAAGTCAAACACCAATTGGTTTCCAATCTCGATCGGACAATCGACCAATTCATCGTAGGATGAAAACGTAAAGTTGTGTGCGCCATCAGTTACCATTCCTTCACCTGCTGAGGGAAGTGAAGTTGTTACTTTTTTGAAATCGGCAAACGGAACAACTTCTAGTTTTCCAGCTTTATTTTTGAATTCATCGGTATACATAAAAACTCCCGAACCGCTTACAAATCCGTGGGTCAGATCCAAGAAACTTGTACGAACACTCAATTCGAAGGCATACACTTCGTACTTGACCGTCACTTTTTTAGCACTTCCTTTTTGAATGTTCCATGCATTTTTGCTCGTTTTTTTAACCACAAGCGAATTTCCTTTTTCGTCGAATGCCTTCACCAAGTTGATGTTTTTAGCAAATTCGCGCACCAAATACGATCCCGGAGCCCACACGGGAAGTTTTACTTGCAGTTCTTTCGATTTCGAATTTTCAATCACCATTTCGACTTCGAAATAGTGGTTTTGTGGTTTCGGCATCTTCAAGGTGTATTTCACTTGGGAGAATGCATTGCTAGCAATAAAAAGTACAAAAAGGATGCTGTATTTTGTCATGGCGTTTTTTTGATTTTGCCAAAGATAGGAAAAACTGTTTTGCAAGTGGAATTCTATGGATAAAATGCAATATGGAAGACAAATTAGGATTTCACAGTGATTCTTAAATAACTTGTTACCCGATGTCGGGAAAATCAAATTTCGAAGTATATTTGAGGAAATAATCTATCGTTCTTTACAAACGAATAATTTAGTAGTAGATTAAAAAATACTTTTGATTGCAAAAACCTCTTTTTTGAAGTTAAATAAAGTCAGCACATTTATAGGACGTTAGCAACCGAACTAGAAGTTTTTATTACGAAAAATAGATTGAGATAATGACAACTGACATTCACTACAATAATTGGCTTAAAAGCGTAAAAGAGAAAATCATATCTGCTCAGTTGAAGGCTGCGGTTACTGTAAATAAACAGTTATTAGAGTTGTATTGGGATTTAGGAAAAGATATTACACAAAAACAAGACGAGGCAATTTGGGGAGCTGGTATTTTAGAACAACTTTCGGTCGACTTAAAGCTTGCGTTTCCAGATATGAAAGGTTTTTCAAGAAGAAATCTTTACGCAATCAAACAGTGGTATGGCTTTTATCGAATTGAATCCGAATTTGTGCCACAACCTGTGGCACAAATTCCGTGGGGACACAACCGTTTGATTATTTCTAAAATAAGAAATATAGAAGAAGCTTTGTTTTATTGTAAATCGACGTTGCAAAACGGATGGAATAGAGATCAATTGGAGATAGCAATAAAAAACAAATATTATGAAGCAAAAGGTAAATCTATTACCAATTTTAATACAACATTGCCTGATGTCCAATCGCAGTTGGCAATTGAATCCTTGAAAAATCCGTACAACTTAGATTTTTTAGGGTTGGAAAATGATGCTTTAGAACGAGAAATTGAAGACGCGATGATGCAACACTTGACTCGTTTTTTAGTTGAATTGGGAAAGGGATTTGCGTTTGTAGGTAGACAATATGCGATTGAAGTAAGTAATAACGAATATTTTATCGATTTACTATTTTATCATTTACAACTGAGATGTTTTGTCGTTATTGAACTAAAATCAGGAAAGTTCAAGCCAGAATACACTGGAAAACTCAATTTTTATTTGTCAGCAATTGACAGTCAACTTAAGCATCCCCAAGATCAGCCTACAATTGGCTTGATTTTGTGTAAATACAAAGATAAAGTAGAAGCCGAATATGCATTACGTGATATTCAAAAGCCAATAGGGGTAAGTGAATATACACTTACACAAGCATTGCCCGAAAAATTTAAAAGTCAATTGCCAACGGTAGAACAAATTGAAAAGCAGTTAGAAAATTCAGAGTTTAAAGGATGATCAGATTTTTAAATTTACTTAACGAGTTAGTAATTCAGTTTGTGCAAAACGTTTCATTCATTTCCCACTAATTTTGAAATTCATGTGGAACAGGGTGATTCATTTTTGTCAAATTCAGTGGTTTATTTTCAAGCAACTACTTTGGAAAATTGGGTTTCCTGTATTTGTGATTTGGTACATTTTCTGTTTGCCTGAACAGTTGTTTTCCGATAGCACTTCGACCGTTTTATTGGATCGCAATGGATATTTGTTGGGAGCCAAAATTGCCAACGATGGACAATGGAGATTTCCCGAAAAAATGGAGGTTCCCACCAAGTTTGAGCGGTGTTTGGTGCTGTTTGAAGATCAAAATTTTGCAACGCATATCGGGATCAGTGCCAAAGGAATTGGTCGGGCGTTGATTCAAAACTTTCAAAACGACAAGATTGTGAGCGGCGGAAGTACGATTACGATGCAGCTTGCGCGTATCATGCGGAAGAACAGACCGCGAACGTACCGCGAAAAAATCATCGAAATGATTCTAGCGACGCGAATCGAATTGCGTTATTCCAAAGCTGAAATTTTAGGTTTGTACGCTTCTCATGCGCCGTTTGGTAGCAATGTGGTTGGGTTGGAGACTGCTTCTTGGCGCTTCTTCGGGCGTTCGGCCGATAAGCTGAGTTGGGCGGAAAGTGCTACCTTGGCCGTTTTGCCAAATGCGCCCGGACTAATTTATCCCGGAAAAAATCACGTGTTATTGGAAAAAAAGCGAAACCGATTACTGCGGAAGTTGTACGATGAGAAAATCATCGATGCGATCACGTTTCAATTGGCAATCTCCG
>SSGT01000008.1 GCA_008017065.1 Crocinitomicaceae bacterium | reverse complement strand
GTGTATCCTATAAAAAACGGGATTACCCAATGTATTTTTCCAAATGCAATCAAAACGGCCATCAACAACAGTTGAAATCCCAAGCCATACATCGACACGAGCGACATAAACCAATTGGGAAATTTAGTCGTTTTTTGAGCACTTGCATCAATCGTATACACAATCCGGTCGAAAATTCCATACAGTGCTAAATAGGTGTAAAAGAGGAATGTTACATGTCGTTGTTGCTCCAACGGAAACGCTTTTGGAACACGTGTTTCAAAAATCTTACTCGTTGTGTCGCCACCGATCGAATTTGTGCGAATGATTACGTAGTAGTAATTGAAGAATGTACCTTGCAATTGTACGCAGGCATAGGCTAAAATTCCCCACCAAATCGAGGTTTGAACCAAGATTGCGAAGGAGATAAACAATGCTAAATTTAGTAAATTGTCAAACACGGAGTCCAAGTAGCGCCCAACGTAGGATGGTTTTTTTTTCAACCGAGCAAGTTCGCCATCCATCGCATCGATGATCGATTTTAGCACCAAGAACAATCCGGCTAAAACTACTTGCTTTTGAAACAACAATACAATCGAAATGATTCCGCAAACACCGAAAAGCAGTGTGATGTGAATGGGAGTGACAGAAGTATCTACGAGTTTTGGTGTGAAATATTTTGCAAATGGACGACCGTAATCGGAGAAGTCGACAAATTTATTTTCAGATGCAAGTTTGGACATAATTTGTTTTGGGACGAATTGAAAAAAGGCAAAAGTAGTGCTAAAAAATCGGCTTTCGACGCGTTTTTTTGATTTAGATTGTTGTAAAAACGCTACGTTTAATACTCAATATCCAAGTTAAAGGTCTTTTGAAGTGTGATTAAATTGGTGTTTTTCTTTGCCAAGGCTTCAAAACGATCGCGTCCTGTTAGGTGTTTCAAGTTTTCTTCTTGTGCTTCCGACAAACTGAAATCTACCGTGATTGACCAATTTTTGAGCGAATTCCGCAAGAAATCGAGCAACAGCGTTTCAAAATTCGACTTCATCAAATCGATTTGAATTTGGTTATCAAACTCTTGATGAACATGCGTTGAAGTTGGCATTTTGGGATCGCGTTTGATCATCGCTAAATGCATCGAATCAGCACCTTCCAATTGATCTTGTTTAATTTTGAATGCAAATTGTCTCCAATACATTTTGAGTTCATCCAGCGAGAATGGATTATTGGGGCGGTTTTCCGTACTTTCTGGCGAATTGCTTTCCACTTCCAATTGCTTGTGCTGCATTTGTTTGATGGAAATGTTGTTGGTGTTCAATTGCCCCGTGGGCGAACTCAGCGTTTTTACCTCTTTTTTGAAGGGAAGAACGGTTTTTTCTTGTTCAACAGGCTCTTTGATTTTTACACTGTTGGTTGCAGGACGCAGACTTTGACCTGGAAAAGGAATGATTTCGACAGGATCAGTTAGTCCTTTTTTTTTTCCAATTCATTTTTAATCGAGCAAATTTGCATCAATGTCAATTCGACCAACAAACGTTGATTTTTGGACGACTTGTAATCCACATCTGCTTTGCTCAACACACCGAGCGCTCGGAGTAGATAAGCGGTGTCAATTAATTTGGATTGCTCCACAAATCGATTCTCGATATTTTCGCCGACTTCTAGTAATTTGGCTGTTCGTACATCCTTACATACCAATAAATTTCTAAAGTGGTCAGCGAGTCCTACAATAAAGTTATGTCCGTCAAAACCTTTTGCTTGAATGTCATTAAACAGCAAGAGGCACGCTGGAATGTCTTCTTTCAGTGCGCTTTCGACGATTCTGAAAAAATAATCGTAATCCAGAATGTTCAGGTTTTCCAACACTGAATTCAAGGTGATTTTATTTCCAGCAAAACTCACAATTTGGTCAAAAATCGAGAGTGAATCACGCAAGGCACCATCTGCTTTTTGTGCAATTAAATGGAGCGCTTCGCTGTCTGCCTCAATTTGTTCCTTCAAAGCAATTTCGGCCAAATGTTGTGCGATGTCTTTGACTTTAATGCGGTTGAAATCAAAAATCTGACAGCGGGATAAAATCGTAGGAATGATTTTGTGCTTCTCGGTTGTCGCCAAGATGAAGATTGCATGCGCTGGTGGCTCTTCCAACGTTTTCAAAAAGGCATTGAATGCGTTCGAAGAAAGCATGTGAACCTCATCAATGATATACACTTTGTGTGTTCCAATTTGCGGTGAAATACGCACTTGGTCAATTAAGTTTCGAATATCGTCAACGGAGTTGTTCGATGCAGCATCAAGTTCGTGTACGTTGAGCGAAGCCCCTTCGTTGAACGAGTTACAGGAGTCACACTGATCGCAGGCTTCGATTGATTCTGTTCGGTTAAAACAATTGATTGTTTTTGCTAAAATACGCGCAGTGGTTGTTTTACCAACACCGCGAGAACCACAAAATAAAAATGCTTGCGCCAAGTGATTGTTCTTGATTGCATTCTTTAAAGTGGAAGTAATGGATTTTTGTCCCACAACCGTGTCAAACGTTTGGGGCCTATACTTTCGTGCTGAAACAATGAATTCTTCCATGTTAGTACAAAGTTAAAAAGACTTTTTTAAAATTCAGTAGAATGTTGATAAATGAATCGAATTAGTTTTGACAATCGATGGAAATGAAACGTAGGGAGGTTAACTACATGTGACGTCCAATCGGATCAATTTGAGTTTTTAGGCAGGAAATACGGGTTGGAATCATTCAAATACTGTATTTTTGTGCGTGAATCAATAGACGTTTGTATGAAGTTTTCAGTGGGAGAAGAAGTAGGGTATTTACACGAAAAAGGCGGTGGAATCATTCAGCGCATTGAAGGTGTTCATTATTTCATCGAGGATGAATTTGGTTTCGAGCGCCCATTTTTGAGTTCCGAAATTGTCAAAATTCACGGCAAGAATTACCAAATGGATCATTACACCGACAAGGTAAACGATGACGAGTCACTCAGCACCGCCAACTATTTTGTGCGACAAGAGCTACTGACTGGAAGAAAACGCCCCAGCGAGGTGTGGGAAATAGATTTGCACATCGAAGAATTGCTTGATTCACATGTTGGGTTGTCGAATACAGAAATATTGATCAAACAGATGACTGAATTCCGATCGTTCTTCAAGCGCGCACAAGAAAAGAGTATCCCCAAGTTGGTCGTCATCCACGGCGTTGGCGAAGGTGTTTTGAAAAATGAAATCCGCACGTTTTTATCGAAAAAGGAGCATGTTGAATTTTACGATGCATCGTATTTGGAATATGGAAAAGGGGCAACTGAAATTCGTTTGTACACGAATCAAAACGCAACCGATTAAAACCAACGGGACTGCTCAGTCGTTATTTCTTTAGAATTTAAAATTATGAAAATACTTCTTTCTCCAGCAAAATCACTTGATTTCACGAATTCGCATAATGCGATTCCTACTACCACCGCTGTGTTTCTTGACGAAGCGAATGCGTTGGTTCGTAAATTGCAGAAATTGTCTTTCAAAAAAATCGGGCAATTGATGCATCTTTCCTCGGATTTAGCGGATTTAAATTTTCACCGTTTTCAACAGTGGGAATCGCCAATTGCTTCGAGTGAGCATAACAAAGCGTCTATTTTTGCATTTTCTGGGGAAGTTTACAAAGGCTTAGATGCTCAATCGCTATCGGATGAAGAATTACAACGTGCTCAAAGTCAGGTTCGAATCCTCTCCGGTTTGTATGGTTTATTGAAACCGTTTGATTTGCTTTATCCCTACCGTTTAGAAATGGGAACCAAATTTCAAGTTACGCCTACGAAGAAGAATTTGTACGCGTTTTGGGGTAGTAAAATCGCCCAACAATTGAACGAAGAAATGAAGATTTCCGGCGAAGATTCAGTTGTTAATTTGGATTCCAACGAGTATTTCAAAGCAGTAGACTTGAAAACATTGAAGGCACGTGTCATTACGCCAGTCTTCAAAGAGTTTAAAAATGGAGAATTCAAAATCGTAATGATGTATGCCAAACATGCACGTGGAGCGATGACTCGCTACATCCTTCAAAATCAGATTCAAGATCCAGAATTATTAAAAGTATACAACGTCGATGGCTACACATTCAATGTGCATTTATCGTCAAACGATGAATGGGTATTCACACGGTAGGATCGATTTCGTGCCATGTCTCTGGTGAAATTTCGACGTAAATTCCATCCAAACATTCCAACATGTCTTTGATTTTAAGCATTTCAGGATATTGTGTTGCGTGGAATTCGAACACGTTTTTTCGACTACCTGATAGTTGAATCTCTTGGAAATGCGTTGCATCCGTTATTTTGTAATAACTCTTTCGGTTTGAAAGCATGCGAAATTGCGGAAACTGGATACCTTTGTCAATCATGTAACGAAAGTATAAAATGTTTATCAACCAAGAACACCATAATGCGATCGAATTTCTTGTGCAAGGAGATTTGAAACAAGCACATCTTTTGTTGGAGGAAGCATTGCGTAAGAATCCAGCGCACCCGAACATTCTGTCTGACCGTGGATTTTTGTACCTGCATTTGAAAGAATTCGATCTGGCGCTTGATGATTTTGATTTGTGTGTTGAATTTCAACCAGAATATGCGTTTCGATATGCTGCAAGAGCCTATGCATACGTGTTTAAAGGGGAAATAGAAGCAGCGATTTTGGATTATAAACAAGCACTTTTCTTAGACCCAAGGGATGGAATTTCACACAACAACATTGGGATTTTATACGATCAAATTGGCCAGTCGAGTTTGTCGGAGATCCACTTCAAAATGGCGGATCAATGCATGAATCGTTCTGGTGTTCAGATCTATGAAAACCTCGAAAGTGGAGCAAAACCGGTGGATAGAGAACTTATTTCTCCGTCCGATTTGATGCGAAATCAAGAGTCGACCCTCGACAATATGCAGCAGATTTTAGGAAATCCGGCTGCATTCAAAAAGTTTATGTTTTTCCTGAAAAATGGATTTAGAAATAAATAACAGCGATGACAAAAAAACAAAAAGCAACCTACATCATTGAAGAATTGGAAAAATTGTATCCTGAAACACCGGTCCCGTTGGATCATTCAGACGCATATACCTTACTCATTGCTGTTCTTTTGTCGGCGCAATGTACGGATGTTCGTGTCAATCAAATCACACCGTTACTTTTTGCGCGCGCCAACAATCCGTTCGACATGGTCAAATTGTCGGTAGAGGAGATCAAAGAAATCATTCGTCCCTGCGGGTTGTCTCCGATGAAGTCGAAAGGAATCTACGGGTTGTCACAAATTTTAATCGAAAAATACAACGGTGAAGTCCCAGCAAGTTTTGAAGCCTTGGAAGCTTTGCCTGCGGTTGGACATAAAACAGCAAGTGTTGTAATGTCGCAAGCATTTGGTGTCCCCGCATTTCCAGTGGATACACACATTCATCGGTTGCTGATTCGATGGG
>SSGT01000076.1 GCA_008017065.1 Crocinitomicaceae bacterium | reverse complement strand
GATTCTACCCGTTTGATCCATTAATTTGTATCGAAAACTTTCATGGATTGGCCCCTGAAATCGAATTTCAATTTCGTTGGAAAATGGGTTTGGAAAAACCGTCGCTCCCAGATGTTGATCGTCGTTATTCAGCCCTGCAAAACTACATCCATTCAACGTTCCCGGCATGTTGTCATCCAACCAAGCCAATCTTCTGCTCAACCAATCTTTGAGTCGTTGTACTTCTTCTGGATAACTTTGCGCGGGAGATTGCACTTCACCGGTTCCAGTAGGAAGGCCCAAATTGCCCCACGTTTCAAAATGCCATGCTTGGCTTTCAAGTACCAAGTTTGCAATCGAATCTATTTGTGCAAAAAGGTATTCTTCGCTCAAAATGGAACGTCGCAAATCATCGTAGCGACACCGTAGTTCGTCTTTAAATTGTGGATCCTGAAGCAAACGAATATACCATCCTGGCGCATCGACATCTTGGTCTACATCGCCATACATAAATTGAGATCCATCCTCCGAACCGCTCCACATGTCTTTGAACGCCCAATCAAAATCCCACACGGGACCCGCTTTCATTTTGCGGATTCGTCCGTCTGCATGATCCTTGTCTTTGGAAAAAAACCGGCTTTTTTTGAAACCGTCTACATTGCGTGCAAGTTCATTGATGATGAAATAATCAATAAACGAAGGTACATCGATGTATTTTCGGTATCCGTTGGCAGTATCCGCAAAATTTGCGCTGTACAATGCGGTTTCAAAGTCATTGATAAAACCTTGGATATACGTTTTTTGTTGCGGTACCAAGTCCGCTGGTTTGGGATAATAATACACCATGTGCACATCCACCGTAGGAAAACCAATTGGGTGATAATTGAGCAACCATGAATTGGCATTGTCCCAATAATCGATCTTCAGAATATAACCACCGGTGAGATCTTGACCCGCGATTTCGGTCGGATTCAGTGTAGAAATGTCGACTCGATTGGCATCTTTTTTAATTTTTTCGGTCAACAGATAAATCCCCTTGTATTCCCCATTTATCACAACATCTACCAGCCGCGATCGAACGCTGTAGTGCCCCATTGCATCAAACAACTCGTAGGGAAGAAAATTTCTAGCAAACGACTTATCGTTGTAGTTGGCAATCAAGCACCAATCGTTTTCGGACGGCATCCCCAAAATCGGAGCGGAAATCGCATTTCCATTGACGTCTTGCAACTCGATCGCATACGGTTTTTGAGGCAATGAAGCCGAATAATTACCTCGAATTTCGATTCCAACTTTGCCGTCATAAGCATTTTTAGGATCTGAAATGTGGTTGCGTACTCCGTTGCCATTAAAAATAATCCCAAAATCCGCCAAAATTTTTGGATCGTCTACGATGGTTTGTCCGTTGGTTTGAATCACAACGATTGGTAAATCTGATTCCGTAAACTGAAAATAGGTCGCTGGCGAATTTCCAAAAGTAATCGACCAACTTTCAACCGCACCTTGATCTTGCGCAAACCGATCGTATACCCGCAACTTCCAAGTACCATTCGGATTCTGCCCATTGTTAACCAATCCAAGTTGACCCATCGGCTTAAAAACACCTGAAAAAGGAGCAACACCCGCTGTAACGGTCGAAGCAACATCCGCGCGAAAACAGGTGTTCTCAAAATTATCATCGCCGCCACCAACGCCTGCTACCAAGCTGATCACCGTCCCGTCGGGCGCTACGAGGGAAATTTCCAAGTCAGAAACATACGTGTGAGAAACCGTAATGCACACTTGCTCTACCCCGAATGATGCTGTGTCAATTGTTGGAGCAATTCCATTCACGGAGATTGGTACCTCAACCGTTTCTAAATCAAGAATGACACCACTTCCACCCACAAAATTTTGAGAAAAAAGAAAATGAGTAGCAAGAAAAACGAACAAACAGCAGCTAGCCAACGACTTCATAAGGAGATAATTTGGGCGCAATGTAAGTAAATTTCTTGCTCAAAAAAAGACTAAATTACACCTCGGGCTTTTAATTCCAAATACTTATTAATCGTATTGACCGATAAATCTTCTGGTCGTGTCAATATGGTTTGTATTCCGTTTTGCTTCAACTCTTTTGCGATATTTACTTTCACCGTAATCAGTTTCTCCGCAACGGTTGTTGCATAAATTTCCTGCAATGTATCGATGCGTTGATACGCTAATTCCTCCAATTCGTTGTTTTGGAAAAAAACGACTACCAATACATGCCGTTGGTTTATTCGCTTAAGAATTGGCAACGCCCTGCGCATCGCAAACTCGCTTTCAAAATTGGTGTAGAGCATCAAAAGCGACCTTGATTTGACCGTTTGCCGAATGGATTCATACAACAACTCAAAATTGGATTCCTTAAACTGCGTTTGTTGGTTGTAAAGTAAATTCAAAATCCGTCTGAGTTGACCCGTAGAGCGATCAGCGACTAATTGGGTTCCAATTTTATCCGAAAAGGTAATTAATCCTGCACGATCGCCTTTTTTTAGTGCAATGTTTGAAAAAATAAGTGCCGAGTTGATTGCATAATCCAACATCGACATCCCTTCAAACTCCAATTGCATGTTTCTACTTTTGTCGATCAACGCATAAATTTGCTGCGAGCGCTGTTCTTGAAATTGGTTCACCATCAATTCCGACTTTTTACTGGTCGCTTTCCAATTAACGGTTCTCAAATCATCTCCTTGAATGTAATCTTTGATCTGCTCGAATTCGTTGTTGTTCCCAATTTTGCGAATTTTCTTGATTCCTCTGGACTGTGACTGTTGGTGAAAAACGCGCAGTTCAAATTGTTTCATTTGTAAAATCGAAGGAAAAACGTGTACCGTTTGTTTCAACGGGAGTACAATACGTCGTTTGATCAAAAACAACGACGACGAAAGGTAAATGAGCACATTGCCAAAAAGAAATTCGCCGCGTTGGGTCGGTTTAAAACTGTAAGTTACTACCGACGATTCGTTTGCATGTAGCACTGCTATTTCCTCCTGACTACGTCGCTGTAGTTGAATTGGATACCCTTCTACGATTGCGACTTTGATTCGCTGGGATGTCTCGTTTTTCACTTCGAGCGCTACTTCATTCATGTCTCCCAAATTCAGTAAACTATCTACTCGTCTCGTTACAGTCACTGGATGATCAACAAAAAACGTCAACAAAATATCGGCAATCACCGCAACAAATAAAGACAACAAAGCAACATTTGCTACAAAATAAAAAACGGAGAATACGGTTGCTAGGCAGTACATCAACACAACGCCTGCAAACAACACGAAGAAAAAGCGTGTCAGATAAAGTGATTTGAGCAATTTCATGCCTACCTAGGTACTTCGATCAATTGAATAATTTCAGCGATTACATCTTCTGGACGAATACCTTCCATCTCCGCTTCGGGTGTCAAAATCAACCGGTGATTCAACACATGTGGTGCTACAAATTGAATATCTTCCGGTGTCACAAAATCCCTTCCACGAATTGCCGCAAGTGCTTTGGAAGCTTTCAACATCGACAACGACGCACGTGGTGACCCGCCGAGGTAAATCTTTCCGTGGTTCCGTGTTTTGATGGTGATGTGCGCAATGTAATCCAACAAATGATCTTCGATAACAATTCCTTCTATCAATCCTTGAATCCGTTGAATGTCTGTAGCCGTAAACACTTTCTCAACGGCTTCCAAGGAAGGTGTTTTGATGTTGTTTTTGTACCGCTTCAAAATCTCCGTTTCTTGTTCTAAAACAGGATAATTGACTTTAATTTTGAACAAAAAACGATCTAATTGTGCTTCCGGAAGGTTGTATGTTCCTTCCTGCTCGATTGGATTCATGGTTGCGATTACCAAAAATGGAAACTCCATGTTGTAATGGATTCCATCGTACGTAATCTGACGTTCTTCCATCACCTCAAACAACGCTGCTTGGGTTTTTGCTGGTGCGCGGTTAATTTCATCAATCAACACGATGTTTGAAAAAATCGGTCCTTTTCGAAAATTAAAGGAAGCATCTTTCATGTTGAAAACCGAAGTCCCCAAGACATCTGACGGCATCAAGTCGGGTGTAAACTGAATCCGTGAAAAATCGATGTCTAATGCTTTTGCCAATACCTTCGAAGCAAGCGTTTTGGCTACTCCTGGCACACCCTCCAGCAACACATGCCCATTGGCCAAGATCCCCGTCATCAATAAATCGACCATTTGAGTTTGACCGATTACAAATTTCCCCAACTCGGATCGCACGTGGTTCACTTTCTCTGCTACCCAAATCAAATCCGCATTCGGTCGTTCAAATCCAAATGCAGCGCCTGGTGAAGTCGATTGGTCGTTTTCCGAATCCAGGTGTTGTTTTGATTCACTCATGGCATCATTTTCCAACTGCGGTTGGTCTTGGTTGTGTGCGTCTTGGATTTCTTCTTCGTTGCTCATACGCTTTATTTTTGTTCGTTACTTTTTTAGTTGATTGATCCAATGTTGAAAATCATCTCGGCTGCTTGAAGCGATTTCAAATCGATTGATTTCCACTTTTCGATTTCCTGTAAATTGAAAAATTGTTTTATTTCCCCGGTTTTCAACCGTCATTAAGTCCGATAAATCAACCACTTTTTTTCCAAAGAAATAGGGATAAAATATCAGTTGCCTGTTTTCGACGAGAAGCACTTTCCGATTAAACAAGATGATTCCGAGGGTGAGCACAACAATCCCGGCGGGCCAAAACAAAATCCCAAATCCATCGGATAATGACAGGGAATAAAATCCGCGCAGGATGCCTAGAATTCCTAAAAACATCAACAGCGAGGCAATCGCGATTTGTCGTTCAAACACGATTTTTTTTCGAGCGGTCTTTTGCTGAACGTTGTACTTTATAATTCCAGTATGCAGGTAAAACGAACGTTGCAAGAGTGCCACTTTTTGAATGTACTCCTCATCAACAGCTTTCATTTTTGGATTCTGAAGTAAATCTACAAGTTCAGTCAGTTTTGTGCGATCGAATCCGGATTTCTCCGCAAGCAATTGAATGGATTGTTCACCCTCTTTGGATAAATCAATAAAAAATTGCTTTTGGATCATCGTATGAAAATTCTTACGCATCACCAGTAAAATGCTGTACGGAGAATTTTGATTCCAATAAATCGATTGCATTGTTTCTGCAAATTCGAGCGCACGATTTTTCTGTTTTTCAACAAAAGGAACAACCGGCCAATACCGCTTACTTCGGAAGAAAAAATACAGCAGGAAACCTAAAATCACCAACAAAAACGCAATCAACAGTTCCCGCTTCTCGAAAATAAACTGCAACAAGCTCTCGTCTTCTTTGCCTTCCATCGGCGACGGTTCATCGCTGGTAAAATCGGAATCCGTGTAGGTAAGTCTTCCCAACTCAAGCCACTTTATTCGTCTGTTTTGTTTCGGTTGTAAAACTTGCTCTGCAACAAACGATGCATGATTGAATCCTTGTTTTTCAAGCAATTGATAATTCACAAGCATCTCTGGATTGAAATGTAAAAAAACATTCCCTTTTCCCAAATCCATCCGAATGAAATTAGGCGTTTCCATGAAGTAACTCAACGTATCGTAGGTACTATCGATCAGGTTGTCGTAGTCAAACAATTTCCAAATTCGTGCGATGGTATCGGTTTGATAAACAAAGCTGAGATTGAATGAATCCTTTCCAGTGAATACAACGACATCGTCGTCAAAATTCCAAAAATTATAGATGTCGTAAAAGAAAAATTCGTTGATATTGTCCGTCATTTCGTGAAAGGACAGGAACAAATCGTTTCCATTTTCGACCTGACGGATGAGCGAATCAAATTCATCGGGATGCAAACTAAATTTATCCCCGACAAACACAAAAGTGCTCAACGTATCGGAACGAAGATGACAAAGGGAATCGGTAATGACGAGTGCACTATCCGCTTTTGATTCCATCAACTCCTTGAAGAGAATTGTACCGCATGGATTTTTGTCATCCAATACGTAGTTTTCGTTCCATTTATCGGAAACAAATTGTGGTTTTTCAGACGCACTTGGATCTCCCCCTGAATTGGAAATGAAATAGACCATCCCAACGATGACTATGAACGCGAAAACGCCACCAATTATTAACGCTTTCTTATTCATTTTCAGCAATTAAAGCGTTATAATTTGCCTTCAAGTGCTGTTCCAATACGTTGAACTCCGCACTTCCGATCAAATACTCACCGTACCAAACGAGATCATACATTCGGACACTTTCATTGAACTGTTCGCAACCAGGTTTCCCAATCATTTGCAGTACATAATCATAATTTGTGGTTTCTTTTTGCCACTTTATTCTTCGCAACCGGATCAATTCCTTCAAAATAAACGTAAAGTAGATCCGCACACATTCCCGATAATCCTCCGCGAGCAATGCATTTTCCAACCGCAATTCCAACTCCGATTTTGGAATGCTTGCGGGATTTTGATTACTCGATTCAAATTCCGATTGCAGCTTGACCTGAGGCTTTCGATTTTTAGCAATTCGAAATCCAATGTACGCAAGGAGTAAAACAACGCCGACAACCAGTAAAACAATCCAAAATGTATCGGTTATAAACGGTTTCACCGATGCGGCTTCTTTCTCGTTCTCTTCATCACTCCATTCAATCGGTTCTGGTCTTTCGATTTTCCTTTCGTAGGGAACAGTGCCATCACCGTATGATTTTTGGATTGACTTTGTTCGTTCCGAACGTGATTTTTGAATGTCTTCTTCAGAATATTCCAAGTACTCTTCTTCGTAGCCCTCTGAATCATCGTATGCCTCTTCCATCACCGCAGGTTCTGCGTACACATCGGTTGGTCCTTTGTATTTTTTTTCTTTCGTATACTTGTATTCCTTCCGAAATTTAGAAAACAAGGCGTCATTAGACGCGTTCTTTTGAGCGAACAAAGTGCTGAAAAAAAGCACAAATAAATATGTAATCCACTTACTCAAAATCACTGCTATTTTCTTGGAATCGTTTTCTTTTCCCAAAATGTTGGAATGCTTTTCTCAATCCCGCGGCCGATTCGCGTTCTTCGATGTTGAGGTACAAAAATACGACGCTGATGATCCACAACGGAAAAACAGCAATGATAAACAGTCCATAAATCACTTGACGCGAAAAATTGGCCCAAAATAAGCCTTCGCCACCGAACGCATTTGCCACATTTTTAACAAAATCGGCAATTAGATCGAGCATATCTGGCATCATGACTTCAGCGGCATCCATTAAACTTGCTGATCCAAACACTTGCTTGATACTTCCTACAAAGGCAATTGGCTGCATGAAAAGCGCGAAAATGAAAGTGAAAATCAATAGGTTTAAAATGGAAAGTCCGTACGATTTTGCACTAAAACGCCAGCCATTGCGAAAACGTGTCGCGAACGTAGTTTCTGAAAAACCAGCAACCAATCCATTTAGAAGCACAAAGGGCAACAACGCAATACACAGAATCAAGAGGTACCAAGGAAGCGAAACGATCAACACAAACAAGAGCAAATTGCCCAACCAAACGCGCAAAATCTTTTTCTGATAAAAACGAAAGCAGGTGTGCCACGAAAAACCAGTTTCGATTGAATGAAATGCATACATGACCGACACAAACATACTTGAAAATACAACCGACCACAAAGCAACGGCGATCCAATCCTGTAGGTGATGAAACCCATAACCAGTCATGATTTCAAGTTGTTTGGACCAATCAAACCAATGTTCGGTAAGCATTTCCTCCACGTACACTGTATTTTGAAACGATACAATTAGCAATATGAGCGGAAAAATCACCAAGGCATTGAAGGTGAAAAATGTTGAAAAATGGCGTCCGTAAAATCGAAACGAATCTGAAATTATCAACCCGAAATTTCTGATTTTCTGCAATTCGAATCGGACAGGTGGAGCATACACATCGACTTCTTTCGCGACGAGCAACTCGGGATGTCGGCGAGCGACGACAATAGGATAAATGAGGTAATAAAACAAGATGATTCCGAACGAAAAAGCAATTAAAAACCACTTCGACCAGTCGGGCAGCTCTTGATAATTTCGGGTCACGTAGCTTTCCAAAAAGCCAGCAAATATAAAAAAGGGAACCAAACTCAACATGATTTTCAATCCGCTTTTCGCCGCAAATTGCAACGATTGAAGTCGGGAATAACTACCTGGAAACAGCCAACCATTTCCCAACGTAATTCCAGCCCCACCAGCAAGAACAATCGCTGAAATTTCGAATGCACCGTGAATCCAAATCCCTAAAAATGAAGTGACAAACAACCCTTTGGAAGCAAAAAAATATTGAAACGAGCCCAGCATCATTCCGTTTTTGAAGAGAAAAATATGCGTTCCGACCGTAAAAAAAATCCCAAAAATAAATGTCAAAAAAGCAACGCGAACGTTGTTCATGGTTATACCAACAAACATTTCAAACTGTCCTTGCCCTTTGTAAACCGCTAACGGATCGCCCGATTCGATATTTTCATTGGTCATTTGCATGTAGCCCTCACTCAAATTCAATTTTGCAAAATCGGGGAAGTAATGAGTTGTCACCGCCGAAAGTGTGGCCCAAATGAGAAACACCACAAGTGCGAAAAGCAAATTTTTTCGCGCTTTGTAAATTTCAATGGGCAATGAAACGCGCCAAACTGTAATCAGTTTTTTGAGTGTTTCCCGGCGTTGGATATGTACCCCTGTAAAGATTCGCTGAGCCAATTGATTGAGGTACACACGAACAGTTCTCCGCTTGTAAAACGTTTGTGCATAGCTCAAATCATCGGTGATGTCCATAAACAGTTCACTCAATTCACCTGGATCTCTAACATCACTTTCAGATAACTTCTCAAAGCGATCCCATTTTTCCTTATTCTGCGCTATGAAGGAGGTTTCTTTCATTTTTTAGTGATAGTAAATATACACTTATTTCAACTCATTTTTCGTTTCATCCAAAAAATGTCTTACTCGTATCCCAAGCCGTCGCTGATTCCCTTTTCACTTGCGGGAACCCCTGATTTTAACCACACAGGTGCTGGTTTTCCAAGTAGGTAGTGATCAAAAAACTGGCGCATGCGAATACTCAAATCCATGCGGTTTGCATTCTTCATCAAGTTGTGGTCGTCTCCATTGTAATTAAGCATCCACACGGGTTTATTCAAACGCTTTAATCCAGTAAACAACTCAATCCCCTGATACCAAGGAACTGCGCCGTCTTGGTCGTTGTGCATAATCAACAACGGCGTTTGCACCTTCGGCAAATGGAAAATTGGCGAGTTTGCAACATACAATTCGGGGGCTTCCCAAATGGTTTTTCCAATTCTACTTTGCGTTCTCTCGTATTGAAACTGGCGATTTAAACCACTTCCCCAACGAATTCCGCCGTAGGCTGAAAACATATTTCCAACAGGTGCACCGGCCATAGCTGCTTTGTAGCGCGTTGTCATGGTGATCAATTGTGCTGTTTGGTAACCTCCCCAACTTTGACCTTGCAATCCCATTCGCAGTGAGTCGATCGCACGGTATTTTCGAAGTACGTAATCCGTTCCGCTCATGATTGCATTGTAAGCACCCGCAGCAGGAAAACCAGGTTTATAGCGAATATCTGGAATCAATACAAAGTATCCTGCTGATGCGTATTCCGTTGGAAAAATAATTGAAGCGGTTGGTCTCGGTGCGTAGTGATTATGCAATTCGTCGCTATACAATTCGTAGTAATAAACCAACAACGGATACTTTTGAGTTGAATCATAATTTTCAGGCTTGTACAATAAACCTTGCAATGCAGTTCCATCATACGCTTTCCAATCGACTAATTCAACCGTCGCCCAATTGTATTCGGATTGCTGCGGATTGGTGATCGACAAACGATTGGATGCCGTTAGTTTATTCCAATCGTTGCTATAAACGTCGGGATAATCTTGCAACGACCCTTTCTGAAAAAGATAGGTACTCCCGTCTTTTGCTTTGCGAAATCCCGACAAATCGTGGTTGGATCTAAATTGCATTTCAACCTTCCATTTTCCGTCAATATTCACCGGTTTGTACAAAGACATCGATTTATCTTTCTCGTGAAACCCCGTGAAATAGCAGTTTTCAAAATGGATATACGTACTGTCGTTGTCCCACTCATATAATCGAAAACGTGTTTTGGAGGATTTCCCATCGGTCAACGCTGTGATTTTTCCACTGTTAAACTCGTATGTCCACACATCGTAATGCGATTGGATGAGCAAACCCGATTCGTTTGGCAACCAACCTAATATCCCCAAGGGCTCAGCAATAATTGGTTGACCGTTAATATCTTCTGTCCAAGTTTCCGAAATCGCACAAGTCAAACAATTTTCTTTTCCGGTTTTAAGGTCTTTGATATATTGTTGTTGGTTTTCCGCGTTGAAATAGTAAAAATACGTTCCGCTCGGCGAAAGTGTTGCGCGGTAGATGATTCCTTTTTTAAGTAATTCTTTTTGCGCAGTTTCCAAGTTGATACGATACACATCGCGCTTGTTTGGAAATTCCCAGTTGTAGGCACTTTGATACGCTTCTGCGGAAAAAGCAAGTGCAAAATTGGAATTCCCTTTGTCCAACACGCGAACGTCCAATGTATCATCTGCAACTGCTTGTAGTTTGTTTGATTTCAAATCGTAATATGCAAACGTAGATGCCTTTTTATCGTCGTCTATCTCCAACAATTGCTGCGGTTGCAAACGATCGTCGTTCCAATGCCAAACATCCAATTTTACTTTTTCGCTTTCAAGCAACGAGTCTTTGACTTCCAATCGAGGTTTTTTCGAAATCCCGAAGAAAATTCGATTTCCATTTTCCGAAAAATACGGTTCCACAAATTCGTTCAACGCCAGTGAAGAATCAAGTCCTGCGATCACGGTGTCGAGTAATTGAGTCACCTTTTTTTGTGCAATATCCGCATAAAACAGTTGGTATAATTTGCGGTCGGCGGTATCCATTGAAGCGGTGAACGCAAATGCGGTTGCATTGGAATTGAACGCAATATCCCCGATTTGATTGTATTTCGTTGGAAGTGTCCAAACGGTGTTGGAACCATTGTTTCCCAAAATCAACTGAAATGAGTCGACTTTTACCTTTTGGTGTTTGGTGTAGAGAAAATAATCGCTTTTGGGCGCCAATTTTACCGATTTTACATCTTTCGTTTTTCTAGATTTTCCCGATGAGGGAATCAGGTGCACCAAGACATTTCCGTCGGATTCATAACTTGGTTCCGTGTTCTTTTTCTTCCGAAAATTTTGAAACCATTTTTTCTTCACTTTTGCTTCCGGCAGTTTATTTCCTTCTTGAAAATAAATCACGGCATTTCCTTTTTCAGGAATATAAAAGGACTTTACCTTGGGGATTTTAATCAAACTGTCGTTTTCAAACAAAAAAATTGCCAAGCTATCTTTCGGCCATTTGTCTTTTTTGACTTTGTTCAATTCACAATTGCGCAAGGTATCAAATCCAGGATTAATTTTAAATGCGACAAACTCATTTTGAGCTGAAAATACAGGACTTACGCCTCTCGGAATTGAATCTTTTTTACCCGTTTGGTTGTTTACTATATACAAAAATCCATCGCCTCGATGCGGTTTGATTGTGTATACTGAAAACTTACCGTTGGGTGAAATCTTCACATCACCGACACGTTTCCATTGGTTGTATGCTGTGTGATCTATGATTTTTTTTTGAGCGTAGCTAGTTGTAAAAATCAGGATTAAAAACGGTACTAAAAAGTTCTTCATTTGTTTTTTGTTTGAAACAAAGGTGCAATTTTTCAGTCAACAAACAAAAAAAAGGGTGACCTATTTACCAAGTCACCCCATTGCTTTCATTCGATTCGCTTGCTTACAAAATCAACATAGCGTCGCCATACGAATAGAATTTATATTTTTCTCTGATTGCTGTTTCATAAGCTTCCATCATTAAATCGTGGCCACAAAAAGCAGAAATCATCATCAACAAAGTCGAAAGTGGTGTGTGAAAATTCGTTACCAAACAATCCGCAATGCTAAAATCGTACGGCGGAAAAATGAATTTGTTAGTCCAACCATCAAACGGTTTCAACAAACCTTCGGTTGACACAGAGGTTTCGATAGCACGCATGGATGTTGTACCAATCGCGCACACTTTGTGTTTGGAAGTTTTTGCCTTGTTTACGATGTTAGCGCATTTTTCGCTGATGATTACTTGTTCAGAATCCATCTTGTGTTTCGTCAAATCTTCTACTTCAACAGTTCGGAATGTACCTAATCCTACATGCAATGTAATTTCCGCAAAGTTGACTCCTTTCAATTCCAGGCGTTTCAACAGCTCGCGTGAGAAGTGTAATCCAGCGGTTGGTGCTGCGACCGCGCCTTCCTCTTTCGCATAAATAGTTTGGTATCTTTCTTCATCCGATTCTTCAACACTTCGTTTGATGTACTTCGGAAGCGGCGTCTCACCCAATTCTGTAATTTTTGCTTTGAATTCTTCGTACGGTCCGTCAAACAAGAAACGCAATGTTCTGCCTCGAGACGTCGTATTGTCGATCACTTCAGCAACCAATGAGTCATCGTCACCAAAGTATAATTTGTTTCCAATTCTAATTTTTCGCGCTGGATCCACTAAAACATCCCAAAGTAAACTTTCGCGGTTTAACTCGCGCAACAAGAAAACTTCAATTTTAGCACCTGTCTTTTCTTTGTTACCATACATACGTGCAGGAAAAACCTTCGTGTTGTTAGTAATCATCACGTCTCCATCACTGAAATAATTGATGATGTCTTTGAAAAGTTTGTGCTCAATTTTACCAGTTTTACGGTGAATGACCATCAAACGGGCTTCGTCTCTATTTTCTTGTGGATATTCAGCAATTAACTCTTCTGGTAAATCAAAGCTGAATTCTGAAAGTTTCATTTTACTCATTATCTCTATTTTAATGGTGTTTTTGTTTCTCTAAGAATGTCTCAAAAAATGTGCGTTTCGCATTTCTAAAAGAGCACAAAGGTATAAAAATTTTACCTACTTTTTGATCTAAATAATGATAATTTTGGTTAATTTCAGTGCACAAAAAAAGTCGGACCAACAGCCCGACTTTGAAATTCTAACGTATTAAATCTATTGAACAAAAACCGTTTCTTCGTTGGTTACTTCCTCTTCGATTTTAATGATTCCTGTTCCAAACAAAGCGTCTTTTTCAGCTTCGATGTTCAAGACTGCAACTCCAGCTTGCCCCAATTTGTATTCATCGTTGAAATTAAAGATCGCCTCCCCCGAAGCATTCGTTTCGGTGGTGTCGTACAACTCAACGCTTCCCGGATTGTTAGTCGTTGAAACACCTTTCAAAACGACTTGGCAACCAGCGACAGGTGAGTTAGATGCATCGCGCACATAGATTTTAGCAATTGTGTCTTTTTTCTTACGGCAAGATGTAGTCAAAAGCATCCCAGAAACAGCGATTGCAATGACCAAAAATGAACTTGTGAATATCGATTTCATAGTTATTTATTTTAATGTAGGACAGCGTTTGATCCGTTTACTGATGCTTCCTTTGCACTAACAACGGTATGCTGCGTTGATATGTTGTTTAAAATAGTTTAATTAAGGCTCCATGATGACTGTTTCCACATTGGTAATGTGTGCTCTGCATCTAATTCTTCCAAAACCAACTTTTCCGTCTTTTTTGACGATGATATCAAAATAACCTGTTGCTCCTTTTTTTCCTTTTTCACCAAAAAACGGCGTCATATCAAAAGTTGCAAAACCAGTTGAATTGGTAAAAAGCGTATCGACATAAGCTGCTGTAGGAGGATTTGAGTTGACATCTGCTACAATGATCACTTTTGCATTGCTCTCCAATTGATTGCTGTGGGAACGAACAAAAATTTTCATCACTGACGGGTCTCTCTTACACGATTGAAGCGCTCCAAGTGCTAAAACGAGTAATACAAGTAGTGTAGGAATTTTAAAAGCTGTCTTCATTTATACGTTTTCTTTAGTTCAAAGTTAATCTATTTATTTAACTTATTTTCCATAATCTTGGTTATTTGTTAAATTCGCATTCTGAATGCGCTAACACAAAATTGGAATACAAATAAATAAAAAAGGATTGAATCCTGCAATTTTAATTTTGTAATCTAACTATCTAGACGTTCAGCCGTATACAAAAGTTGGTCATACACGAGAAAAAATGAAAGAAAAAATAGCACAATTAAGAACTGAAATCGTCAATTTTCCCATCGGGAACGCCACTGAATTAGAAACGTTCCGCATTCAATTTATTGGATCGAAAGGTGCTGTCAAATTGTTGTTCAATGCGTTGAAATCCGTTCCAAACGAAGAAAAACGAGAAGTTGGGCAATTAATGAATGAATTGCGTGTGTTGGCTGAGGATATTTACAACCAATCGAAACTCGTATTTGAATCGGCGCAACAAACCCGCGAAACAATCGATTTCTCAAAACCCGGTGAAGATTTTTCGGTAGGTTCGCACCACCCGATTTCGCTGGTTCGCGCTGAAATCATTGAGATATTTAATCGCATCGGGTACACCGTTTCCGAAGGTCCAGAAATAGAGGACGATTGGCACAATTTCTCGGCATTGAACTTCCCGCCTGAACATCCAGCACGTGACATGCAAGATACGTTCTTTATCGAAAAAGGAGAACAAGAAATGGCGTTGCGAACACATACGTCTTCGGTCCAAGTGCGTGTGATGGAAAATCAACAACCGCCAATCCGAACAATTTCCCCTGGAAGAGTTTACCGCAACGAAGCAATTTCCGCGCGTGCACATTGTTTCTTTCATCAAGTTGAAGGATTGTACATCGACAAAAATGTATCTTTTGCGGATTTGAAACAAACCTTGCTTCACTTTGCCAAAGAAATGTTTGGAGAAAAAGCACAAATCCGCTTGCGCCCATCGTATTTCCCATTCACCGAGCCAAGTGCTGAAGTGGATGTTTCGTGTTCAATCTGTAATTCCAAAGGATGTAACGTATGTAAATACACAGGTTGGTTGGAGATTTTAGGTTGTGGAATGGTTGATCCCAACGTGTTGGAAGCTGCTGGAATCGACTCAAAAACATACAGTGGATTCGCATTTGGAATGGGAATTGAACGCATCACCCAATTAAAATACAAAGTGAACGATTTGCGTTTGTATTCTGAAAATGACGTCCGCTTCTTGAAACAATTTACTTCTGTTTTGTAATACCAATTTGATATGGGACTCTTTTCAAAATCAACATCCAATACAACCGCTTTTCCGTGGAAAAATCTTCACTCGGTTGAGGAGCTACTCGAAGCATTCGAACAGCCAGGTGACAAAGTTTTTTTCAAACACAGTACTCGCTGCAGTGTTTCCTCCATGGCGCTGCGTGGATTTGAAAACGAATGGTCGCTCGAGAAGCAGCAACCGCAATTGTATTTCATCGATTTAATCGCGCATCGAGATGTGTCCAATAAATTGGCGGAACTGACCAAAGTTACCCACGAGTCGCCCCAATTGATCGTCATTCGCAACAGTGAATTGATACACGACGCTTCGCACTACAAAATTGATGCACAGACAGTTCAAAATTTACTTTAATACACTGACTATGATTTTTGAGTTCAAAAAAAATAAATTAATACCCCTTGTTTTAATCGGATTCCTATTGGCTGCATGTGAAGAAACGAATACGTCAGAACCGCAACAACTTCCTGCCACATTTACTTTTGACGAAAACTTGGCTATCGAATATGGAAAGGTCGTTTCCGCAAGTTTTGAAGTTACTGCGAAAAATGTTGCCCGCGTTGATTTGTATTTCAACGACAGTATTGTCCAGCAATGGAAAAAGCCATCTGGTAGAATCAGTTTCGATCTAGACGCAAGCTACTATGGTCTGGGCGCGAAGCAATTGACCTTGAAATCTACTCTCATTGATGGAAAAACGTTTAGTGACAGTCGTTTGATTCGCATCAATTCGGATGTTGAACCGGAACAATGGCAAGTCAAAATCGCCTCTAGTTTTCCACACAACCCACTGAGTTTTACGCAAGGTTTGGAGTTCAGCGACGGTGTTTTGTACGAAAGTACAGGTGACCCAAATCGCGACGGGTCAACGATGGTTGCCCAGGTTAACCTAAAATCAGGCGCTATAACTGCTAAAAAAACGCTGGACGGAAATTACTTCGGAGAAGGTATAACGATTCTCGGAAATCGCGTATATCAGCTTACTTGGACGGAGCAAAAGTGCTTCATGTACGATAAAAAAAGTCTGGAGATGGACACCAAAGACTTTTCGTATACCGGAGAAGGATGGGGACTTTGCAACGACGGGAAATCCATTATTATGTCGGATGGCACAGAGCGACTTGTTTTCCGAAATCCAACAAACTTTCAGATCGAACGAACGATTGAAGTATACGACAAGGTAGGACCACGTTCAAAACTGAACGAATTAGAATACATCGACGGTAAGATCTATGCGAATGTATGGATGTTGGATTTGGTTTTAGTAATCGACCCAAACTCTGGGCGTGTGTTGGCTGAAATCGACGCCTCCGACCTTGCAACCGTTGGAAAAGGTAGCGGAGATGTACTGAACGGCATCGCATACAATCCAGCGACGAAAAAAATATACATGACTGGAAAATATTGGTCAAAACTGTTTGAAGTTACCCTTGTGAAACCAAGTGTTTAACTAACAAACTTCAATTACTAAAAAATCCGCAGGACAAACTTCTGCGGATTTTTGTTTTTTTAGACTTCCATTTTGTAGTAGTAGGTCTATAAAATGCCCCGGTAAGTGACGTCATCCGTTTTTCATCAGGAATCGGTCCGATAGCGGGAATTGCTACTAATTTTAATGCTACAAACCTACTTTACTTTACGTGGAAAAAAAAGAGGACTGACCCCTCAATATGAGCGAATCCGAACAATTCACGCATCTTACTTCGATTCGTCTGAAACAAAAAAAGTCGTCTCGAAAGACGACTTCTGTTAAACGATCGAAACGTTATCTAAAATATCAACATGTTTCCTCCAAACATCAATGCAATTGCACATACAATCAAAACTACAAATTGCAATGCCGGCACGCTGTGTCGTGGAGTTTGAGGAGCATTTGCATCTTGTTTTTGCAACATCAAGATTACCACTCTCAGGTAATAGTAGATTCCAATTCCCGAATTGATGATTGCAATTACTACCAACAATGGCTGTGAAGAAATCGCTTCTGCAAAAACCAAATACTTCCCGAAGAATCCCATCAACGGCGGAACACCCGCGAGAGAAAGCAATGCCAAAATCGCTACAAAACCTGTGAATGGATTTCGTCGAATCAATCCTCTGAAAGATTCAATTCGGTCTTCGCTGTCGTTGACGATCAACGCAACTGTAATCAACGCAATTGTTGAGAAACCATACGAAAACAAATACGCCCACAAATTAAATGCACTTTCATCACTTTGCACAATCAAGGTCAAAAGTGCGTAACCGACATGCGTGATACTTGAATAAGCCAATAGTCGTTTGAATCTGTTTTGACGCAATGCAGAAAGGTTTCCGACAAACATCGTCAGCATCGCAAGACCCATCATCGCTGGAGCCCAAAAATCGTGCAATCCGCCGAAGGTCATTCCAAAAATCTTCATAAAAGCACCAAAAGCACCCAACTTCACCACCGCAGCCATGTAACCGGTTACGATCGACGGACTTCCATCGTACACATCCGGACTCCAAAAATGAAATGGAGCTGCACCAACTTTAAACAAGAAGGCAGCCAACAAAAACAACAAACCAAGATAAACCATCGGTTGATGATTTGCATTCGATTCGATAAACGTTTGAATTTCATCCAAGCGAAAAGAACCTGTACCACCATAAATCCAAGCGATCCCGAACAATAAAATACCAGTGGCAAACGAACCCGTAAGGAAATATTTTAGGGCAGCTTCCGTGGAGCGATTGTCCTCTTTTTTACTTCCAGCCATCACATAAATTGGAATGGAGAGAATTTCCAAACCAAGAAAGAACATGAACATGTCCGTGAAAGCTAACATACACAGCGCACCTGTCAATGAAAAAAGAAGTAGCGCGATGTAATCTCCCGTGTGATTCAAATTCTGCTTGAAACTTGAATAGCCAGAAAGGATAATCAACAACGTAAAAAGAATACCAATTAAACCGTAGAAAACTGCAAACTGATCAAACTTCAGCCCTTCGTAACCAACGAGTTGGTATCCATAATGGTATTCAGTAAACAAACTGATCCCACCTGCAACAAGTCCAGCAATAGCAGTCGATAAAACCATCCAAGGTTTCTTTGCGAATGCAAGGAAAAGTGAAATTAATCCACTTAAAAATAATACAATTAGAGCGACCATATTACAGAGCTATATTTTTTGAAGATTCTACATATTCGAATAGTCTCGTAACACTCGGTGCTACGAAATCTATAACAAGTTGAGGACAAATACCGAGGATAACGATGACTACCATCAATACAAAGAACACCAACCATTCGTTCCATGCCAAGTCCGGGAAATTAAAGTTTTTAGATGGCCCGTACATACTCAACTGGTATGCTCGAAGTGTATAAACTGCACCAAAAACAAGTGTTGAACCAATGATCAGTCCAATGATCCAATTGTAGCTGTATACGCCTCGAATCAGCAAAAACTCTCCGATAAATCCACTCGTTAACGGAACCGAAATCGACGCCAATCCGATTACACCAAACATGAACGCAAATTTGGGAGCTTGTTTTGCAATCCCACCCAATTGATC
Source organism: Crocinitomicaceae bacterium (assembly GCA_008017065.1). GTDB lineage: Bacteria > Bacteroidota > Bacteroidia > Flavobacteriales_D > Crocinitomicaceae > JAQVCM01. Next base: position 23,959 of record SSGT01000076.1, on the reverse strand, counting down.
CATTTCACGCAATCCCGTTCTACTTTCGATAATATCTACCGCCAAGAAAAGACCAACAGCAACCATGCTATGATTCAACATCTGAATCAATGCACCCGACATAGCATCCATGTTCCAGAGAACTATTCCAGCAGCAATCAATCCCACGTGACTAATCGACGCGAATGCGAAGGTACGTTTGATGTCGTTTTGTTTGATTGCTAAAATCGCTGCATAAACTACACCAATTGTAGCCAAGATGATGATCGGTAATTCCATACTCTCCAATGCTTCTGGAGCCAATGGAATCATCCATCGAATCATTCCATACAATGCCATTTTTAACATAAGAGCCGAAAGCAACATGGTGCCAGCCATCGGCGATTTCGTATATGTATCCGGTTGCCATGTGTGGAAAGGAAACAAAGGAATTTTAACTGCGAATGCAAAAAGGAAACCTCCAAAGATCCAGCACGCAGAGCAACTAGTCAACTGAACAGCCATCAAATCCGCCCACGCGAAGCTTACAGCTTCAGCCTGACCACCGATACCCATCTTGATCGCCATCAATGCCAACAACATCGCAAGAGAACCTACAAATGTGTAAATGAAGAACTTGATCAACGCAGGCTTTCTACCTGGATTACCAAACCACAACGCAATTAAAAACACTGGAATAAGCGTAATTTCCCAAAAGATGTAGAACAAAAGTCCATCCATGGAAAGGAAAACCCCCAACAATGCAAGCTGCATGAAAAAGACCATGATTGTAAACATGCGGTTGGATGCCAATTCTTTGTTAAAATTACTTAGTAAAATCAGTAACGTAATTACGTTTGTCAAAACAACCATCAACAAACTAATCCCATCATAACCCATTTTATAGGTCAATCCAAACGTAGTTGTCCATTGCGGATCAACAAGCGATACATACGCTGTTGTTGGGATAAAATACATGGCATGTACCAACGCAACGACAGTAGACACAACTCCACCTATCAATGCGTAATAACGCATCGCATTTCGTGGAATCACCAGCGCAATAAGCGCGAATAAACAAGGTATTATAAGAAGTTCCAAAGCTTTTAAATTTTGACAAGATAATACAAGATCAAACCAACGATACCAGCGACCATCCAAATGATGTACCAGTTAACTCGTCCTGTTTGCCATTTTTTAACCAATTCACCGGAAGCACCGATTCCCTTTGCAAATCCCAGAATGATTCCATTCAGGAACATAATTTCAATGAATTTGTGCCCCACGATTGAAAGCCACTCCGTTGGACGAACAAACAAGAAATTGTAGACTTCATCGAAATACAACTTATTGGACGACAGTTTCTCCCATCCACTCAATGCGGAATCAGCAACAGGCACGCTTCCTTTCTTACCATAAACAAGATAGCAAACAACCAATGCACCCAAACACACTGCAACTGCAATGATCATCAACACAAGAGTAACGGATGCATCCATGTGTTCAGTTTTGATCAAATCAAGTCCAGCAACATTGTGCGCCAAGTGATGAGACAACCAGTGTGCTTGCCCTTTTAGCCAGATTCCAGGTAAATTTAACAATCCTCCGACTACCGAAAGTACCGCCAAAACTACGAGTGGCAATCCCATAGAGATAGGACCTTCGTGCACGTGGTGTTCTTGTTCGTGTGTTCCTCTAAACGTTCCAAAGAACACAACGAAGTACATTCTAAACATATAGATTGCTGTCAATAAAATACTGAACATCAAAACTCCATAAATAACCACATTGTGATGAAATGCATGACCAACGATTTCGTCTTTCGAAAAGAAACCCGACAACAACGGAAAACCAGTAATCGCTAACGTTCCAATTAGGAACGTCAGATGTGTCAATGGAATCTTCTTCCGTAGACCACCCATTTTACGAATATCTTGTTCGTCAGACATCGCATGAATAACGCTACCCGATCCCAAAAACAACAATGCTTTAAAGAATGCGTGTGTAGTAACGTGAAAAATAGCAGCGGTGTATGCACCCATACCCAATGCGACAAAAAGCAATCCCAATTGAGAAACGGTTGAATATGCCAAAACTTTCTTGATATCATTCTGACGCATGGCAATAAATGCAGCAACTAGCGAAGTTGCTAAACCAATATACAACATGATTTCTTGTGTCATCGGGGCATGTTCAAACAAAAAGTTGGAACGAACCACCAAAAAGATACCTGCCGTTACCATGGTAGCTGCGTGAATCAAAGCAGAAACTGGCGTTGGTCCCGCCATAGCGTCCGGCAACCAAGTAAACAATGGAATTTGCGCACTTTTACCCGTTGCACCGATAAACAAACACATCGTAATTCCAAACATCATCCATGGAGTGCCGATGATTGAATCCACCGTCACGATCTTCGCTAATTCTTGGTATTCCAAGGTCCCAAATTGCGTAAGAATCAAAAACAATCCGATCAACAGACCCAAATCACCGATTCGGTTCATGATAAACGCTTTGCGAGCTGCGATCCCGTTCAACATACCTTTTTCAGCGTCACTGTAATGGAAACCGATCAAGAAGTACGAACAGATACCTACACCTTCCCAACCGAAGAACAACATGAAGTAATTGCTTCCCAATACCAAAATGAGCATGGCAAAAATGAAGAGATTCAGGTAGGTAAAGAATTTTGAATATCCCGCATCATGCTTCATGTATCCCATCGAGAATAAATGAATTAATGATCCAATTCCCGTGATGATCAAGACCATCCAAAGCGATAAATTATCAGCTAGCAAACTTGCACTCAAACGCAAATCAGCGAGGTCGATCATTCGAAATAAGTGAATTTTAACCGGTTCATTCAACTGAAAGAAAACCACCAGCGCCGTAACAAACGACAGCGTGGACGCGATCGTTGCCAACGAACCGACCAACACTTTTGGTAACTTTTTACCAGCAATACCGTTGATGATCCCACCGATTAGTGGAAACAATAAAATTAAGGGTACGAGTTGTTGAATAGACATCTGATTATCCTTTTAATTTGTTAAACAATCCGATATCTACCGATCTATTGTTTCTGAATAAAAGTACGATGATGGAAAGACCCACCGTAGCTTCCGCAGCAGCAACGACCATAATAAAGAAAACAAATACTTGTGCATCGCCCGTACCAAAATAGGTTGAAAACGCAACGAGTAATAAGTTAACAGCATTCAGCATCAATTCAATGCACATCAGCAAGATGATTGCATTTCGTCGAAGCATAACGCCTAAAACACCAATCCCGAAAAGTATGGACGCCAGAATCATATAGAACTGGATCGATACCCCGGATTCAAAAATGGAAGCTAGTATCATTTTAATCGATTATTTGTTTTTCTCTTTTAGCTAGCAAAACGGCACCTACCATTGCTGAGATGAATAAAATAGAGGATATTTCGAACGGCAAAACATACTTTGTAAAAAGCAATTGTCCTAAACTTTCAACTAATCCTTGTTGGTTCGCTGAAACTTCTGTAATCGGTGCAACGACAGCGTCTTTTACAGCAGCAACTAACACCGTCATCAACGATCCACCCGCCAAAATAGCTGCTAGTTTCATTGATAACGTAGATTTTGGCTCGTTGTCTTTGCTCAAATTCAATAACATGAGTACAAACAACAGTAAAACCATGATTGCACCAGCATATACGATGATATTTACGATCGCAATAAACTGTGCATTCATTAGAATGTAGTTTGCTGAAATCATAAAGAAGGTTAAGATCAAGTACATCACACTTCTAACAGGGTGTTGACTTAAAATTACCATCAGCGCCGAACCAATTGTCAGCCCACCCAAAGCGAAGGTAATTATTTCTAAATTGCTCATTTTGTTCCTCTTTTACCCGTATGTTGTCTATTTGTGACATCAATTCGGTGATCCAACGTTTCAACTAATCGGTCTTTTCCGTATACAAAATCATCGCGGTCAAAGTTAGTTGGTACAATTCTATCCGTCAAGAAAATTGCTTCTTTCGGACATGCCTCTTCACACAATCCGCAAAAAATACAGCGTAACATATTGATTTCATACGTCTCTGCATATTTTTCTTCTCTGTACAAATTTTCCTGTCCCACTTCACGTTCAGCAGCAACCATTGTTATTGCTTCTGCTGGACAAGCCACAGCACACAATCCGCAAGCAGTGCAGTTTTCTCTTCCTTGCTCGTCTCGTTTTAAAACGTGCATTCCGCGATAAACAGGTGCAAACGGACGTTGCTCCTCCGGATATTTGATTGTTGTTCTCTTTTTGAAAATGTGCTTAAATGTGATCCACATTCCGGAAACAACAGCAGGCAAATACAAGCTTTCAACAAAAGACATCTTTTTGTTGGAAACCACTTTTCTGCGATTTGATAAACTCTCCATATCTCTAGAAATGAGTTGTTCTAATTAATTATTAAAATTCGTCTTGAAGCTATTGTCTTGCTGCGCCACGGACACAACCGCAACATCTTCTACTTCCGAAGATTTGACCGCATTTGCTGGTTTACTATTAAACCAACCGTACGAGAATGCAATAACTAGCGCCGAAATCACCAAGTTGATCAAAGAGATCGGTATCAGTTTTTTCCAACCCAAGTGCATCAATTGATCGTAGCGGAAACGAGGAAGCGTCCAACGAATCCACATGAACACGAAGATGAAGAAAAGAATTTTGAATAGGAAAACCAATGTTCCGATAATAGCTAACGTATTTCCTGAAAAATTATCCATTCCCGGGAAGTTGTAACCACCGAAAAACAAAGCAGCAATGATTGCAGAGGACACGAATAAATTCACATACTCGGCAAACAAATAGAATCCCATTTTCATCGAACCGTATTCTGTATGGTATCCTCCAATCAATTCACTTTCACATTCCGCCATGTCAAACGGAGCTCGGTTACATTCCGCCACGGAACAAATAAAGAACACTAAGAAACACAACGGTTGGTACCATACGTTCCAATTCATTCCATGTTGTTGCGCTACGATTTCGTTCAAACTCAAACTTCCCGACATCAAAACAACAGTAATTACTGAAACCCCCATTGCCAACTCATACGAAATCATCTGTGATGAAGCGCGGATAGCCGAAAAAAGCGAGAACTTATTGTTAGAAGCCCAACCTCCAATCATAATTCCATACACTCCAATGGATGCGATTCCCATTACAAAAAGAACGCCGATGTTGATGTCTGCAATTTGCAATGAAACGGTTCTTCCCATGATCTCGAGTGGTGGTCCCCACGGAATAACTGCCCCCGTAATCGCTGCAGTAAACATGGCGATTCCTGGCCCCATAATAAACAACCACTTGTCTGCATTCGCAGGAATGAAGTCTTCTTTAAAGAACAGTTTCCCCGCATCAGCGATTGGTTGCAAAATACCAAACGGTCCTGCTCGATCTGGACCGACGCGATCTTGCATCCACGCCGCTACTTTTCGCTCCATATACGTTTGATATGCAGCTGCAAATAACGTAACTGCAAAAACGATAAGTACGAGTATTGTTTTTTCAAGTAATAATCCTGTATCCATTACTTCACTTTTTTAGAATTGTTATTCGGGTCTGCTAATTCGTAGTGATTGGCAGAAATTACAGAATGACGATTTATCTTGCGTGGACCAAGAATGTTCCATTTGGCAGGGTCTTTTTTCTCAAAACGACAATCGTTACAAATCCAAGCTGGCTTACCATCGTTATCTTCCACTTCGCCGTACTTGTCTTTGCGAGCAGTTACGCGATAGATTTCGTCGCCAAACATCCAAACTACGGCTTTACCTGAACACTTCGTGCACTCACATGTTGCTTCCATTGGTTTCAAAAACCAAACACGACTTTTGAAACGGAATGTTTTGTCGGTCAATGCTCCAACTGGACACACGTCAATCATGTTTCCAGAGAAATCGTTTTCGATGGCGTTGTGGATGTACGTACTAATTTCAGCATGATCTCCACGACCCAACACACCGTGAACACGTTTGTCAGTAAGTTGATTTGCGACCATCACACATCGGTAACATAGAATACAGCGATTCATGTGAAGTTTGATTTTGTTTCCAATATCAATTGGATCAAATCTTCGTCGTTCTTCTTCGTAACGCGTTCCTGAAGCTCCGTGTTCGTAGCCTAAATCTTGCAAGTGACACTCACCCGCTTGATCACAAATTGGACAATCTAATGGGTGATTAATCAACAAAAACTCCGTTACAGCACCACGATTCACGTGTACTTTTTCGCTCGTTTTGTTTTTGATTACCATACCGTCTTGGACAGGTGTTGAACAAGAAGCTACTAATTTAGGCATTGGTCTTGGGTCGTTTGCAGAGCCAGCTGCTACTTCCACCAAACACGTACGGCATTTTCCACCGCTACCTTCTAATTTACTGTAATAGCACATCGCAGGGGGAACAACATCACCGCCTATTTTGCGAGCAGCATTTAAAACAGTTGTACCTGCTTCAACCTCTACATCAATGCCATCAATGGTTACTTTGACCATAGTTCTTATTTTATTTTCTTCTTGACGAGTCGTCAAGCGAATATTAAACTGTTACTCCTTTTAACAAACCGTAGTTTCCTTTCACCGCATCTTCTGGATGCGTAACGTGCCATTCAAACTCCTCACGGAAGTGACGAATTGCGGCAGCGACAGGCCATGCAGCAGCATCACCCAACGGACAAATCGTATTTCCTTCGATTTTTTTATTGATATCTGCCAACAATTCAATGTCGCGCATGTTTCCTTTACCAATTTCAAGACGGTGCAATACTTTTTCCATCCAGCCCGTACCTTCTCGGCAAGGAGAACACTGACCGCACGATTCGTGTGCATAAAAACGAGCAAAATTCCACGTGTTTCGGACAATACACTGGTCTTCATCAAAAACGATGAATCCACCAGATCCGAGCATCGAACCAGAAGCAAAACCACCGTCAGCTAAACTTTCGTAGCTCATCAACCGGTTTTCTCCAGCGGCAGTTTTGGTAATCAAATGTGCAGGCAAAATCGGAACAGATGAACCACCCGGAACCAACGCTTTGATCTTTTTATTGTTTGCGATTCCTCGGCACCATTCGTCACCGTAGATAAATTCTTCTACAGAAAGACCAAGTTCGATTTCGTAAACTCCTCCACGTGTCACATTTCCGCACGCAGAGATTAATTTCGTTCCGTTACTTGCTTCCGTTCCTAATTTGGTATATTCTTCAGCACCGTCGTTAATAATTGGGACAACAGTAGCCAAACTTTCTACGTTATTTACCACGGTTGGACAACCCCACAATCCCTTTACAGCTGGGAACGGTGGTTTGATACGCGGATTTCCACGTTTTCCTTCCAAGGATTCAATCAACGCTGTTTCTTCACCGCAAATGTATGCACCTCCACCTGGAGCGACACGCAAATCCAGATCAAAACCTGAACCCAAAATATTTTTCCCCAAGAATCCTTTCGCGTATGCTTCGGCAATTGCTTTTTCAAGAATCTCTAAAATCCACAAGTACTCGCCTCGGATGTAGATGAACGACAAGTTTGAACCCAATGCGTAACTCGAAACGATCATTCCCTCAATCAACAAGTGAGGGATGTGTTCCATTAAATAACGGTCTTTGAAAGTTCCTGGTTCTGACTCATCCGCATTGCAAAGCAAATATCTCGGAACACCTTCCGGCTTCGCGAGAAACGACCACTTCAAACCCGTCGGGAAACCTGCTCCACCACGTCCTTTCAAATTGGCTTTCTTTACTTCCTCCACCACATCTTCAGGAGACATGGTTTTCAATGCTTTTTCAACAGAACGGTAACCTCCGTGTTTACGATACACATCAAATGTCTCGATGCCTGGAACATCTGCATGTTCTAAGAGTAATTTTCTTCCCATCTGTATTAAAAATTAGCTTTAATCTCCCCTTTTCGACAAGCCTCAATGAGTTCATCTACTTTTGCTGGAGTCAAATGTTCGTGATAGTGTTTTCCACATTGAAGCATCGGACCGTATCCACAAGCTCCCAAGCACTCTGCTGTTTTTAGCGTAAACATACCGTCAGCAGAAGTACCGCCAACTTTGATATCCAATTTGTTTTCGATGTATTCGATGATATTGTCACTACCAACGAGCATACATGGGCCCGTACGACATACTTCGAAGACATATTTACCAACAGGCTGCAAATTGAACATCGTGTAGAAAGTTGCTACTTCGTACACCTCTATCGGTTGAATATCTAAAATTTCGGCTACCATGTCCATGGTGTCTGGGCTCAACCATCCACCCGCCACTTCTTCCACAATGTGTAAGATGCGGATGATAGCACTTTTTTGTTTTCCAGCTGGAAACTGACTAATTACACCCTGAATTTCAGCCATTTTTTCAGGACTGAGAACGGGTCTACTTTGTTGAGTAACTTCTATTTTCATAATCTAAGCGTCCAATTCTCCAGCAATCACATTCATGCTACTCAAGGTCAATACAGCATCACTGATACTTTGACCGGTAATCATTTCTGGATACGCTTGGTAATAAATAAAACAAGGTCTACGGAATTGCAAACGGTACGGAGCTCTGCTTCCATCGCTGACCAAATAAAATCCTAATTCTCCGTTTCCACCTTCCACACTGTGGTATACTTCGCCTGCAGGCACAGCCGTTTCACCCATCACAATTTTGAAGTGATAAATTAACGCTTCCATTTTGTTGTATACATCTTCTTTTGGAGGAAGGTAAAACTCTGGAACATCGCCGTAGTATTTTCCTTCAGGCATGCCTTCGTAAGCTTGTTTGATAATCGAAAGACTTTGGCGGATTTCTTCTTGACGTACTTGAAAACGATCGTATGTATCGCCTTGCGTACCAACTGGAACAATGAAATCGAAATCTTCGTAAGAAGAATATGGATTCATTGCACGTACATCGTAGTCGATTCCTGCCGCACGCAAATTAGGACCTGAAAACGAGTAATCGAGTGCTCTTTGCGCTGAAATCGGACCTGAATTGATGGTACGATCCATAAAAATTCGGTTTCTCGAAAGGAGGTTGTCAAATTCAGTAAACACCTTTGGAAACGTTTTCAAGAAGTCCTTCAATTTTTTGTGGAAAGTAGGAGAAAAATCGCGCTCAAATCCACCGACTCTTCCGACATTTGTGGTCAAACGTGCACCGCAAATTTCCTCGTACAATTCGTAAATTTTCTCACGCTCTTGAAATACGTACGTAAATCCTGTCAAGGCTCCCGTATCCACACCAATCACCGAGTTGCACACCAAGTGATCTGCGATACGCGCTAATTCCATCACGATCACACGCATGTAATCAACGCGTTTTGGAATTTCAGCCTGAATCAATTTTTCAACTGTCATGTGCCAACCCATGTTGTTGATTGGCGACGAACAATAATTCAATCGATCCGTCAATGGCGTAATTTGATTGTACGGTCTGTGTTCCGCAATTTTCTCAAAAGCACGGTGAATGTACCCAACCGTTTGTTCAGATGAAAGAATTTTTTCACCATCTACTTTCAAGATGTTTTGGAAAATACCGTGCGTTGCTGGGTGCGTTGGCCCTAAGTTCAGCGTAGCTATATCCCCATCAATTGTCTCAATCGACAAGTTGTTTCCTGGCTTTATTTGATCTTGTAATCCCATAATCGTCTACAAATCTTATCTTCCGAAAAAGCGGTTATCTTTATCCTGTCTGGTATCATCTTCCAAACGATATTCTTTTCTCATCGGGAAATAATCCATGGTTTCTTCGTTCAAAATACGTGTCAAATTGGGATGACCAGCAAACATGATTCCGTAAAAATCAAATGTTTCACGCTCCATCCAATTCGCTCCAGCGTATAAATCTGTGATCGTTTTCACCGTTGGGTTTGCCAATGGAATGTATGCTTTCAAACGAATTCTGAAATTATTTTCCAAGCTGTGCAAATGATAAACAACAGCAAACTCACGATTTTCTTGGGTTGGATAATGAATTCCTGCAATATTTGTCAAGTAAGCGACACGCAATACGTCGTCAGACTTTAACCAAGAAATAACTGCGTGCAAATCCGCAGCAGGTACTTCAATTGTCAATAAATCATACGGAGTTTCTGCCGAAATTATCTTCCCATCGAATTGTGCCGTCAGCCTCGCTAGTGCAAATTCGTTTGTGATTTTACTATTTGTCGACATTTGTTTCAATATTATAGTCGTTCAACATCGAAGTGTATTTCTCAGAATACCTTCTTCGCAACGATTCATGCTTCACCAACTCATGGATATTCATGATTCCATCAATAATTTGCTCTGGTCTAGGCGGACATCCCGGTACGTATACATCTACAGGAATGATGCGATCAATCCCTTGCAAAACGCTGTACGTGTCAAACACACCTCCACTCGAAGCACAAGCACCAACCGACAAAACCCACTTTGGCTCAGCCATTTGTTCGTAAACCTGCTTCAAAATCGGCGCTAATTTTTTAGAAATAGTACCTGCCACAATTAGCAAATCTGCTTGGCGTGGTGAAAATGACATTCTTTCCATTCCAAAACGCGCTAAATCGTAGTTGGAACCCATGGTTGCCATGTATTCAATTCCACAACAAGAAGTTGCAAAAGGCAATGGCCACATCGAATTCGCTCGCGCAGCTCCAATCGCTTTGTCTAACGTAGTCAACTGAAACCCTTGGTAATCAATCGTTTCTACTTTACCTTCAATTATTTTTCCCATTCTAATGCTCCTTTTTTCAATACATACATAAAGCCTGTCAAGAAGAAGGCTACGAATAGAATAACAGCTAAAAGTCCTTCTAGTTCTAAATTTTTGAAATTTACTGCATACGGGTAAAAGAAAATTACCTCGACGTCAAAAAGAACGAACAAAATTGCAGTCAGGAAATAGCGAACCGATACAGGAAATCGGGCATTACCCTCCGATTCAATTCCACATTCAAAGTTGGAATCTTTTTTCTTAGAATGCACACTTGGACCCAACAGGTGAGTCACTATCAACACTATTACTACAAATCCCAAGGCAACGGCGCCTAAAATGAGAATGGGTAGATAATCTTCAGCACTTGACATACGTTTACTAATAAAATTGAGGTGTAAAATTAGTACTTATAAACATAGCAACAAATGGAAATTCGATTTTATGTCATTTCGGAAAAAAAAGTCACTTCAAAAAATTCACAAAGTACACATTTACAATTTATTACAAAAAAATAGAATCAAAAAAATAGGTTAAAATAGAAAGATTCTAAATAACATAACGAGTGGTATCATTGTACGGTACGACTGAGTTTCACTAAAAAATCGAAATTTTCAAAAACAACGCAATCAAGTGACCACAACGGGATTTATTAACAAATTGAAAGGACTCCAAAATTCGATTGAAAAATGATGAAAACAGAAACAACTGAGCTTTGACGTGGTCACTAAAAAAGTTGGTTGAAAACGAGATAAACTACACGCTCTTTTTGGAGAATTCAGACATCGAAAAACGTGTTTCTATGCGTACTGGAAGCAAAATTGGTACACAGTGAAAATTTTATTCGTCACATGGAGTGCGAAACTCGACGGCGTGTAATGGAGAAATTGACGTTGAGTCATTGAATTTTATTATTCTAACAAATTCTCGTCCGATTAACGATCTGTCCGCTTACTTCTTAAAACGACCACAGAAGAAAAAACGAACAATTGGAACACTACAAGTCTGAGATGGACTTGAAAACTTGAAATTTCATCTTTCCTCCCGATTGTTCAAGCTGCTGTGGGAGAAACTCACTTCGTTACCTGTAAAATCAACTCAATTTATCCGACAAAATGCGCATTTCGATAACGGGTGAAATTTTTTCGTACAAAATGTTGTTGACGGCCTCTACAATCGGCATTTCGACTTGAAACTTTTTATTGATTTCAACAACACATTTTACGGCGTAATAACCTTCAGCAATCATGTCCATTTCTAGTTGGGCCGTTTTGACAGAATACCCTTTTCCAATCATGAAACCAAAGGTCCGATTTCTCGAAAATTTAGAGTAGGCAGTTACCAATAAATCGCCCAAGTAAGCACTTGACTTCACATCGCGGTGAATTGGACTGACTTCATCGATGAAATTCTCGATTTCTTGAATGGCATTCGCAATCAGAACAGACTGAAAATTGTCACCATACCCCAAACCAGCGCAAATTCCAGATGCAATTGCATACACGTTTTTCAACACAGCGGAAAACTCAGTCCCAAACAGATCATCCGAAACGGTCGTTTTGATGTATCTACATGCCAATAAACGCGCCATGTCGCCAGCTATACGTTCGTCTTGACAAGCAATGGTCAAATATGAAAGACGTTCCAATGCAACTTCTTCCGCATGACACGGTCCACAAATGATCCCAATTTTGCTGTAAGGTGTACCAAATGTTTTATGAATGAAACGAGCGGGAATGGCGTTGTACTCGGGAATAATTCCTTTGACAGCTGAAAAAACAACTTTTCCTTCAAATAAATCGTTGGAAACATTTTCAAAAAGTTTCACTAAAAAAGCAGAAGGAGTAGCGATGATGATTACATCCGCACTTGAAATCGTCGTTTCAAGACAAGTCGTCACGTGAATTTTACTTAAATCAAACTCGACAGATTGCAGGTACTTTGGATTGTGTTTGTACTTCAAAATATGGTCAACAGCCTCTTGATTACGCATAAACCAATGCACCGTTTCCAAGTTGTTGCACAGCATTTTAACCAACGCAGTTGCCCAACTTCCTCCACCGATTACAGCTATTTTCTTTGAATTATCCATGTCCTAGTTCAATTGCAAATGTAACAAATTTGCGTTCACAACGCACGAACTAGTGATTTGTTCCGAAAAAGTAGGATGCACCCCGATTGATTAACGGAGAGAACACAAAGAGTTTTGAAATCCACAAAAATGTAGTAAAATTGCACTATGTCAAAAATTCTTGTAAAAAACATAAAAGGTCTTGTCCAAGCGGGAGAAAATTTCCCTTCCTACGTAAAAGGAAAAGAGATGGCCGCTTTACCGGTGCTCGAAAATGCCTATTTGGCAATTGAAGACAATCAAATTGTTGCATACGGTTTGATGGAGGATTGGGAGGGAATCACCGATTGGCGGGATTTAGAAATCATCGATGCAGACGGAAAATATGTGCTGCCAGCTTTTTGTGATTCACACACCCATTTGGTTTTCGCTAAAAGCAGAGAAGAGGAATTTGTAGACCGAATCAATGGTTTGACCTACGAAGAAATTGCGTTGAAAGGTGGCGGTATACTGAACTCAGCCCGGAGATTGGCTGAAAAAACCGAAGAAGAATTGTATGCCGATGCCTTAAAACGTGTCCAACTGCTACAATCGTACGGTACGGGAGCACTCGAAATAAAATCAGGATATGGCCTTTCTGTAGAGGCTGAACTCAAAATATTGCGTGTGATTAAGCGACTGAAAGAAACCGCTGGGATCCCGATAAAAGCGACATTTTTAGGAGCTCATGCATTTCCTGCAGCATACAAAGAAAATCACCGCGGCTACATCGATTTGATAATTCAGGAAATGTTGCCCGCCATAGCAGCTGAAAACTTGGCGGATTACATTGATGTGTTTTGCGAACGCAATTATTTTTCGGTTGCGGAAATGGAAGAAATATTGACTGCAGGCAAACAATACGGCCTAATTCCGAAAGTACATGTCAATCAATTTTCAATTTTAGGTGGGATCGAGAAAGCAATTGAACTCGGTGCGTTGTCAGTAGACCACTTGGAAGAGATCGACGAAAATGACATTCGTGCGTTACAACAATCGAAGTGTATGCCAACGTTATTGCCGAGCTGTTCACACTTCATTTCAATACCCTTTGGCGATGCGCGCCGATTGATCAATGCAAATCTACCCGTTGCACTTGCAAGTGATTTCAATCCAGGGACTACTCCAACAGGTAATTTGGGCGTAGTACTGAGTTTGGCGTGTATCAAGATGAAAATGACACCGGAAGAAGCGATCAATGCACTCACAATCAATGCAGCTTACGCGATGGGACTTTCAGCAAGTCACGGGACAATCAGCTTGGGGAAAAGCGGAAATGTGATTTTAACCAAGGAAATCCCATCGCTTGCTTACCTTGCATACGCATTTGGTGACAATCACATCGAGCAAATTATCGGAATTCACGGAACGAAATAAAAATCATTCGTGTGGAAGTAATAAATCAACTGAAAATTGGTAACTTCCAACTGAAATTAACGTTTAGAACTTCAAAAACACATGCTTAATTCGATCAAAATCAAATTCGCTTGCGCTTCGATTGCCATTGGATTTTCTGTGTCCATGTTGTTTGGTCAACACGTTGATCCCCACAACCAATTGCTGTGGCAAATCACCGGTAAAGGTCTCAAAAAACCGAGTTATTTATTTGGAAGTTATCACTCCAACGACAGCCGCTTGTTTGAATTTTCTGACAGTACCTTCTCCGCGCTGTTGCATGCAGAAGCCGTTGTTTTGGAAGCCGACATTTACAGCTTATTTACACAATACGATACCCGTGTCGAAAACACCAAATTGAAATACGACGTCAATGGTAATCCATACACATCCGACAAAAAAGCATCTGAGACGAAGTACGGCAGTGAAGACGGACGACCGCAATTTTTGGACGCTTATTTTCAACAAATCGCCTACAACGCAGGCAAACTTTTTTTCCCGTTGGAGACCGTTGAAGCACAACTGGAAGCATACGAAAACATTACCTACAACAACTTCAGAGACTACAGTATCAACGCCTTGATTTTTAGTCAAGAGAACGTTCTAAATACGTATTTGCAAGGAGACATTGAAAGCATGCGTCAACTGTTAAAAACGCAACTTGCGATCTCTGGAAATGCATATAACCTACTGATTACCAATCGAAACCAAGTAATGACAGCTGGAATTGATAGTTTGTGTAAAAAGCACGGCTTGTTCATCGCAGTGGGAGCTGCACATTTGGCTGGTCCAGAAGGAATTATTCAATTATTGAAAAACAAAGGCTACACCGTGCGGCAAGTAGCAGCCACTTATGCTGAAAAACCTACGGAAGCTGAGCTCCAACTCCGACGATTCAATTCATATACATTTGTGGACCAAAAACGAAACTTTAGTGCGGTATTCGGTGGCGTTCCCAAAATGGATACAACCCAAGGCAACTATGTCTTAACCTACCAAGAAATGGGTCAAGGGAACACCTTCATCATCGAAATCATCCCGCAATCCGAACGCACGACATTAAAACAATTGTTGCCGGAATTATTTTTTACACCCAAATCTGCACCAGCCAAATTAGTGCTACAAAACGGAACAGTAGAAGCATACGAAGGAATCACGTTCATTTATGGATCTGGCGATTGCTGGCGACGCGTATTCTTATATGAAAACCAATTGTTTAAACTCACCTGCTACGGAGGAAATAAATTCATGAATTCCAACCGGTCAACGTCTTTTTTTGACAAGGTTAAACTGTTTTAAAAAACGCTTTATACCGCAAATATCAATCAATTAATTAGGAAAATGAATCAGAAATGCTAAATTTGGCTTCCTAAAACCCCGGAAAATGATTGATAGAATTTTGCAACAAAAAGTAAAACAGCACATTGAAAACAATAAGATCCTCGTTTTACTTGGTCCAAAAAGTGTTGGTAAAAATCAATTAGTCCGTCTATGCATCGCTGATCAATCTACCATCTTGCAACTCGATGGAAATTCAAAAGTGGTGAAGAAATCACTCGAAAACCCGACTGAATCGACACTCAAAGCTATTTTTGGAACCCACAAATACATCGTAATCGACGACGCTCAATACCTCCTGCATTTACAGACAATCATCGAAGAGGTTCTGTTTCAAGATTATCCAATAAACTTAATTTTAAACTGCTCGTTTGAACCCATCTTAGACGATGTGCTTCGGGAAGTTCTTCAGATGCAAGGATTGGAATTACGCTTGTATCCGCTACTTTTTCAGGAATTGGCGCAGATTCAGGGAATCGTCGAATTTGATAAAAACATAACGCAACGACTTATTTACGGAAACTATCCGCAAGTAATTGAAGATCCCGCAAATGCCTCACACTTTTTAATCCAATTACTCGAAGAAGCGATTTTCACGAATTTAAGTCCAAACGAACGAATCAATAAATCCGACAAACTCTTAAAAATGTTGCAAGCGCTAGCCTTCCAGCTTGGAGAGCCAATCTCCTACAACGACATCGGATTCAAAGCTGGTTTAGACAACGAAACGGTAGAACGGTACATTGAATTACTCGAAAAGGCATGCATACTTATCAAAATTCCGTCGTATTACAACGGACATAAATACGAATTAAAAAAAACGCACTGCGTATATTTTGTGGACAACGGAATCCGAAATGCGATCATTCGCAACTTCAACGATTTTGAACTCCGCAACGACCACGATGTATTGTGGAAAAATTGGCTGATTTCGGAGCGAATCAAATGGAATCAAAGTCAAGAAAACACCTGTCAATATGCCTTTTGGAGAACGCACACCAAACAGCAAATGGATTTTCTAGAAATTCGTGGCGATAAGGTCACAGCTTACAAATCGATTTGGGACAAACGCAAAAAGCCGAAATTCCCCGCAAGTTTTAAAACCGCCTATCCAGATGCAACGCTATTTGCACTGAATCGCGCTACGTATTGGGGGTTTTTATCCAAAAAATAAATCAATACAACCAACGGGAAAACTCCGCCGCATCCTGAAAGTTGGAACGAAATAAACGCTAAATTTACACCACAGAAATTACGCACAATGGAAAAGCTTCAAAACTTCATCAACGGTACATACTGTGCACCGGTCAACGAAACGTACCTCGAGAATTTCGAGCCTGCCACGGGAAACGTGTATTCGTTGATTCCGGATTCAGACGAATTTGATGTACAAAATGCGGTTGATGCAGCCGAAAAGGCGTTTCCAATTTGGTCGAAGATGAACATCGAAACACGTAGCGCTATTTTGGTCAAAGTTTCGGAAGGAATTCACCGTCGTATGGATGAATTTGTAAAGGCAGAATCCCGAGACAACGGAAAACCAGAATCGCTCGCAGCGCACGTAGATATTCCACGTGCTGTTTCCAATTTTCATTTTTTCGCCACCGCGATTCTACATTTTGCATCCGAGTCGCATGCGATGGAGGGTGAGGGTATCAACTACACGACACGCAAACCCATTGGTATCGTTGGATGTATTTCTCCTTGGAATTTACCCTTGTACTTATTTACATGGAAAATTGCACCTGCTTTAGCCGCCGGAAACTGTGTTATTGCAAAACCATCCGAAGTGACTCCGTATACAGCTTACTTACTTGGTCAAGTACTCGAAGAAGCCGGAATGCCAGCTGGAGTTTTAAATATCATTCACGGATACGGTCACCGCGTTGGAGATGCTATCGTAAAACACCCAAAGATCAAAGCGATTTCGTTTACTGGTGGTACAAAAACGGGGGAATACATCGCTCGAACGGCAGCACCTATGTTTAAAAAATTGTCGCTCGAACTCGGCGGAAAAAATCCGAACATCATTTTTGACGATTGTGATTTCGACGCGATGTTGACCACAACAATTCGCTCTTCATTTGCCAATCAAGGGCAAATTTGCTTGTGTGGCTCGCGACTTTTCGTTCAGCGCGGAATCTACGACAAGTTCAAAACTGCATTTGTTGAGCGTGTCAATAAACTGACTGTTTCGTTTCCGACCGATCCAAAAGCAAAAATGGGCGCTTTGGTATCAAAACCACATTTGGAAAAAGTAATTTCGTACATCGAGCTCGCAAAAACAGAAGGCGGGAAGGTAATTGCAGGTGGAAATCAAGTACACTTAGAGGCTCCCTACAACAATGGATATTACCTGCAACCAACCGTAATTGAAGGACTTGCATATACTTGTAGAACAAACCAAGAAGAAATTTTTGGTCCAGTCGTTACGTTAACCCCTTTCGATACAGAAGAAGAAGTGTTGACCATGGCGAATTCAACGCAATACGGCTTGAGTGCTACACTGTGGACAAGTGACTTACAACGAGCGCACCGCATGGCGGATCAGATTGACGCTGGAATCGTATGGATTAATGCGTGGTTGGTTCGCGATCTACGAACACCTTTTGGTGGTGTAAAATCATCTGGTGTTGGTCGTGAAGGCGGATGGGAAGCATTGCGTTTCTTCACGGAAGCGAAAAATGTGTACGTAAAATTCTAAAAGAATTTACTTCGTCTAAGCAATCGGCGCACGGGGATATGAACCGTGGCGAATGCTTCGTAGCGAGAAATCGAGTCGATGGAAAACCCATACTTGATTCCTTGTTCGTTCCAAACCCCGCCATTCGATGTGGACAATTCAGTGGCTGGCGTAGCATCCGACGAATATAAAAACAAATGAGATTTCGTTTGTCGGATTCGGAGTGGCGGTGAGTTCAAGAAATAAAATTTGCTTCCCTCCTTGCGCATGATTCCTTTTGCGAAAAGGCGATGCACAAACTCCTGTTGGTATTGATTCATCGACAGCATCAACGCAAATCCAGGCATCTCTTTGACGCGCGTTGATTTGACTTCAGAAACATTGAAATCTTCGTCCAATACCGACTCAACGAATGTTTCTTTGACTTGTACCGTTCCTCCTTGGTGAAACGAGATGTCACCATTCCATGCTTTCAAAAATGCCTCGGTTGGAAAACTGATTATTTTTCCTTTAGAAACCAACCATTTGTACAATGGATTCGAAGTATCGTCCCGCAATTTATCGACATTCAAATGCAGATTAATTAACTTATCG
The DNA here is from genome assembly GCA_008017065.1 of Crocinitomicaceae bacterium. Classification (GTDB taxonomy): domain Bacteria; phylum Bacteroidota; class Bacteroidia; order Flavobacteriales_D; family Crocinitomicaceae; genus JAQVCM01. The sequence goes on along the minus strand of SSGT01000076.1, from coordinate 5,156 downwards.
GTACTGGTTTTTCCTTTGTAAGCCAAACTTGGTCCTTTGGTAAAAACGTGCAAGGGTTTCGAGTTACGGACGTACGCTTTAATGCGCACATTCATTGAATCGCTGTCGTGCGCAAACAAAGCCGTTTCGACACCCTGCTCCTTTAACTTCTTGTAATTCGAATAAATCACCAGTTTCTCGTCCCTGAATTGCTTTTCATCTACAAAGGCTTTCCACGCGGCAGTAATGTCATTTTTCTCTGCAAATTTGACGTGATACAACCGTTTTGGAATTTGATTTCCCTTGTAAATGAAAAACCATTTTTTCCCGTAGGTCAAATACAGATGTTCTTCTTTGAAAACGTGCACTTTTTGATCGCTAACGAGCGTATCTACCAACTCAATTGTTTTGCGCAATCGCTCGATTCCTGGTAGGATTTTGTTTGAATCGCTGACTTCCACCAATGCGCCCCATTCACCCGTTGCATTGGCAAAGAAATAGGCTGGTTTTTGCAAATCTAAGCCGTAGCTTTTTCCTTGTGCCAACAAAAACTCATGTGTCGTAAAATCACGCACGGGAATTTTATTGTAAAACATCATCGGCGTTGATTCACGTGCGACATCCAGTACGTAAATTCTACCCAAAAAATCACCGTTGGGCAATCGATCTACCAACGAAGGCTCGGGCAAATTTTTACCAAAAAGTGGTTTGTAATAGAAAAATCCAACCAATAAAGCCAATAAAAAAACGATGAATAAAACTTTCCGAGCCATGGTTTGAAAAGTAGTTTATTTAGACAAAACGTACACTGAGTTGACCAAATCCAACAAGTATTTACCTGAATTGTCGTAGGTTCCGTCAAAATTATAGGTGAGATTGAACTTCGTTTTTGTTTTTGTAATATCCGACGAAACCAATTCCAAGACGCCCGTTTTACCGCGCATCGCATCTAAAATCTCATTTTGACGGGTGTTAAACATTTCGCGAGGCAAACTTGACAACGCAACGCCCCAATCGAAGTATCCATACATAAATTTGCTCGACTTGGCAGCTTTTGCGCGTTTTCCCTTCAGTGCGTTTGAACCATATCCATCGCTGTGATTTTTTGCCAAATCTTCATCGTTGGTAAAAATCAACAATCCGTTCTTATTAATGATATACAAAGGGACAGAATTAAAAACAGCGTCTTCTACCATCCAGTAAGAACCCATGTTTTTAAAACGAGAGGTCATCCGACCAAAGTGTTTCAAAATTTTCTCCGGAATATCACTTCGGTTGGTTGAGAAACCCAGCGTAAAGATTGGCATGTCCTCTTCTCCTTGAATTTCTTTTTCTTCGTACTCGAAGGTATTTTCATCGTAAATGAACTCAATTCTCGTTGTTTTAACTTTCTTGATTCCATTAAAACTTCCAAACATACTTCCTTTGTAGGTTTCAAAAAGCGCATCGGTATCCACAAATTCGTTAATCAATTCAGCCATCAACACGTTGCTGGAAATACGCGGATCTTTTTCCTTGCTTAATATCGGAATGATAATGTCGTATGCTTGGTTGTAGCCTTCCTTCAAGTTGATGTTGTAAGTGAAGAAACCCGTGCTGCTTTCATGAATATACTTCAACACATTTTTATCGAATTTCGTACTATTCAGTTTTTCATAAATAGCGCCCAACGATTCGCCGTAATTTGCTTCGAAGTAGATGTCTACTGAATTTTCCTTCAATTCAATATCGCCAAGCATGACATTGCCTGTGTAAAGGTCTTTCATATCCGAAAACAACTCCGGAAACAAGGTTTGAAAATGCCACAAACCTCTTGAATTTCTGAAATTCCTCGAATTGTCTAGGTAAAAAATCCCGTCGGATGTGTGCAACAATTGCGCGGCTAATTTGGGATCTTGTTTCTTTAAATTCAATTCTTTCACAAACAAATCGTCGCAAATTTTGGTCATGTATTTACTTTGCAATTCTACGGTAATACTGTCACGCATTTCCCAGTAATTTTTTGAAAGCAAATCGGTTTCGTCCATTTCGCCTTCGATTTGTTCTTCTTCGATTACTTCATTTTCGGCCTCCTCGATGTCAGAATTGCTCGGAATTTCATAGCCATAGTCATCAATTTCTTCATACTCGTCTTCCTCAGACGTCCCGTCGTCAAAATAACCAAAGCCGCGCGCATACCAAATGGAATCGGTAATCACTGAAACTTTCTCGTAACTTGGATCCACACGCAAAACGATCCCTGAATTTCCTTTAATAATCAAATAGTTGGAATAGCTTCTATAAAATTCAACTCCTTTGATGTTACTCGCTGCGGGTTCAAAATCATCGAAAACATTAAACAATTGTTTTTTGTCTTTGATCCCAAAGGTGAAACCAGCGATTTCAAAATTTTCGTTCAATCCATAAAAAACATTCAGTTTTTGATCGAAATCGATTCCGGATTCTTTTAATGTTTTGCCTTGTGTCGATCCGTCAAACAACTCCGATTGGACTTCAGCCATGAACTCATACTGAACCAATTCGTCCATCGAAACTTTTTTCAGCAACGAAATGTTGTTTATGCTAAAGACTGTCACTGCATCCAATGGAATCAAATCTTCAGAAGAAAAAGTACCCGCCGTACTCGTTTGTTGTTGCTGTTGTGCAAAAAACAAGGAGCATGCTAAAATGCTAAAAATGGAACTTACATATTTCATAGTGAGTACTGACAACTTTTTTACAATGTACGGTATTTTGCAAACAAAAACACCATTTAAACGATCTATTTTTTCAAAGCGCTAAGGTAAATTGTATTTTCCAATAATTCTGTGTTTTGCGTCAATGAATATGGATTCGTTTTTATCAAAATTGCTAATTTATTTCCAGATAACTTAGCCACCGGATTGTCGTATTTTTCGATCGTTCTATCAAATCTTGAAATGGACAGATACGTTCCTTTTTGCAAGGCTTCAGCATCCTCTTTTTTCATACGTTCCGTAATTTTTTCAGGCATTGTTGGAATTGAACGCACGAGTTTTGTTCCGTCCCACGCCAACCAATTGTGATCTAACTCTTTGATCTCCGTATTTTTGTTCTCTTCTTGAACGATTTCCTTGATCGCCTTTTGAAGCACTTGTACATTGGTAAATTCGCACTGAAACTTGAAAATGAAATCTTTGTAATTTGCATCCAATTTGACGTTAGAAAGTCCCTCCTTCTTTTCCAATTTGGTAAGGTAGGCATTCAACTTCTCTTGAATCTCCGAGATACTCGGCACTTTGCGTCCGTCCAAGCTGTCGAGCGCTAAAATAGAATTGATTTTGACCACGCTTGAACTCAAATTCACTGTATATTTGAATGTTCCTGATCCGTCACTTTTCACGTACAAATCATCAATGATTTCCACGCACGAACCCATGGTGAAAAGTAAAAACAACAACCCAAAAAAATACTTCATACTCAATTCTTAATTCGCAACAATACGTAAACTAACTTCTTTTTCTGCAACATCTAACTCAACTTCTGTACCAAAAATCAATGCCCGGTTGTCATCGATATGACCTGCTGGAAAACCAAATGCAATCGGGATATTTCGAAGTGCAAAATGATTCAGAATGATTTCCGATAACGACTGGCCAAAGGGAGTCGCAGTATCTTTCAAATCAGTCATTCCACCAACGATCAATCCACTAATTTCATCCAAAACTCCTGCTTTGGCAAATGCGTAAAACATACGATCGATATGATACAATTGCTCTGCAAGATCCTCCACAAACAAAACGCACCCTTTGTAATTTGGTTGTTCATCCGTCCCCAACAAACTGTACAAAATCGACAGATTTCCGCCGATCAAGGTGCCTGTTGCGCAACCAATTTTGTTTTCCGCGAGCGATTCTAGTTCGTATACAAGGGATTTTCCGCACAATGCATCCAGTAAACTCGACCTTGCAGCATCCGAATTTGAACTGAAATTAAGCGGCATAGTTGCATGTATACTAGGCAATTGGTAGCGCTGCATACGTTGATGAAAAACAGTAACATCCGAAAAACCAACGATCCATTTTGGAAACCGCAACATACCAGCCCAATTGATTAAATCTACAATCCGAATACATCCATAACCTCCTCTTGCACAAATAATTGCTTTCACATCAGGATCTTCAATTGCTGCTTGGAAATCAGAAGCACGCTCCCAATCAGTTCCAGAAAAATAATGAAATTCGCCCTTACAGTGTTTCCCAATTTTGACGCGAAAACCTGCTGTTTCAAAAAACAACTTCGCCTCGTCTACCAACGATGCATCGATTGCTTTGGCCGGAGCTACAATCGCTATCGTATCACCTGGAATTAAATAAGGAATGTGTGTTTCCATGGTGCAAAAGTAACTGTATTTAACCGCTTATCGCTCGCTATTTTTCGCAAAATCATACGATTTATTAACCGCGAAATCCGGTTTTTTCACAATTCAGACCTGAGTAAATCAATCAATTCAGTTTCGGACGAATCTGCTAATACAAAATCGACTCGAATTTGCTTGTCTCTCATTGCTTGTGCGGTTGTATTTCCCCACGCAACCGTTTTCGTCATTGGATTGACCTGATTTGATAACAAAAAACCATGAACATTGGATGGACTTGTAAAAACCACCCAATCAAGTTGTTCTTGGATGGACTTTGCGATCGACTTCGTTCGATAAACAACCACTTCTTCACACTGAGCAGCGGGAATTTGTTTAGACATCGAGCGATTACTCACGTCGGAAAGTGGAATCAAAACCGTGCGGTGACCGAGCCATTTTACCAACTCCAACGCCACCTCATCTGGTTTCCCTGCATGCGTTCCGTAAAAATCAACATGAACTCCTGCTTTTGCTAACACATTTCGCGTAGTTTCACCGATGCACGCAACCAACACGTGTTTGGGCAAATCAGCTTGTTGTGTATAAAAGCGATATGCATTCTTGCTTCCGAAGAAAATGGCATCGTAAGCTGCAGGAAATGTAGCGTTCACCAACTCAAATTCAATGAAGGATTGTGCGATGAGCGAACAATTTCTACGTGCTAAAAATGAACCCAATTGTTGAAGTTCGGCGATTGGTTTGGTGATCAGAACGTTCATAAACAACGCATCTTACTCTTCATCCACTTCATTGATCTCTTCCACGATCAATTCAGCCATGTTTTCGGTTTCGTCAAATT
>SSGT01000167.1 GCA_008017065.1 Crocinitomicaceae bacterium | reverse complement strand
GGTTGAATGGTAATCAAACTGACAATCTTTTTTACTTCTTCGTTGCGCTTTAGTGCAATAGTTGCTGCTTGTAAAACACCGTCAATTTCATTGATTTTAGCCGTAATCTCATTCAATTCGATGCGGTATCCATGGAGTTTTACTTGGTCGTCGTTTCGCCCTTTGAAAAATAACATTTCGTTTTCGAAATATCCCACGTCGCCGGTTTTGAAAGCGCGTTGATTGTTGATCGTAATGAATTTTTCTGCATTCAGTTCTGGTCGGTTGAGATACCCCAAGGAAACATTTTTTCCGACTATGATAATTTCTTCGTTTTCAATCAACAACGTGCTGTTGGGCTTTGATTTTCCAACAGGAAGCGGATTGTATTTTTCGAGAATCGCTGCGTCAATGATTACTTGTGTGGTTGCAACCGTTGCTTCGGTCGGTCCGTAGGTGTTGTAGACAGTTGCAGTCGGAAATTTTTCTACAAGTTTTTTGGCAAGTGGATGCGGTAGTAATTCACCACAAAACAAGAAGTACTTGACAGATGCAAGTGACGAAACATCGTCGATGCGCGAATAGATGAATGAGAACGAAGGGGTAGACACCCAAACCGTTCCTCGATTTGCCTCAATGCGCTTGAGCATCAATTCTGGATTTTCAGTCGTTGTTTTGGAATTCAACAACAACGTCGCTCCCAATGCGCCAAAGGTCATCACTTCGTAAACCGAGAGATCAAAACTCAGCAACGCTACATTGATGAAGACATCGTCGGATGTAAATCCAAAGTCGGTAATCATCCATTCTGTAAAGTCGCGAATTGCTTCGGTACTAATTTGTACGCCTTTTGGCTCGCCGGTGCTTCCTGATGTGAAAATAATGTAAATCAATGGATCGGTTGCTGCCGTTGTTCGGAGTGTACAATCGATCGCTTGTTTGCATTCAAGTGTACCCGCTGTAAATTGAACTTCGATCGTATTTGCTAGGTTCAATGGCGTTTGTGTGCAATTGATAACGAGTTCACATTGTGCAATCGTTCGAATTGAGTTCAATCGTTCGATCGGGTAGACGACGTCAGCGGGAATATATGGTATTTCCATCTGGATACATGCATACATCGCAATGATCATCTCTGTTTCCTTATGTCCGTACAACAGAACCGGGTATTCAAGTTGATCCCAACCGTTTTTCTGAAAAAAGTGACACATCGAATCGACCGCTTTTTTAAATTCAGTCCACGTCAGGGCGCTATTTTCACCAACAACGGCCCATTTTTCGGGTTCGATTTCGTGCTCAACAAACGTTTTATGGACAAAAGAAAACTTCATACATTTCGAGAATTAATGGTTCAACGTCTGATTTTAAAACAAACGACCGCTAAAAACATAAATCGCGACCGCCACTGCGTTGAATAGAATAAAGATAGAAATACGTTCGATGGTTTTCGTGTTTAGGCTTCCAAAAACGGGATCTTTTCCATTTTTTTTGCACAGGTATACGTAGTAATTGTGGATCACTGAATAGCATCCAAAAAGCATTCCGCTGACGATGAAATGCAACTCAAATCCATTCCAAAATCCCATCACTGTGAAGGTGAGAAAAAGCGCAACATTTTGGCGTTGAATTGGCTTCAATACCTTTTTCGAGGTCAGCTCTTTGAATACGGGTTTGAAAAAATAATCATTCAGCCAATCGCCCAGCGTTTTGTGCCATTTTTTCCAAAATTCTTTTGGATTGACCGCCAAAAAGGGTTTGTCGAAGTTATAAGGAACGTCGATTCCGATTGCATTACCTACACCAATTGCAAGCAATGAATATCCCGCAAAATCGAAAAAGAGGTAGAACAAATACGCATACATATCCGCGATGTAAAACCACCATGTACCGGTGTTTTCGATGTGATTTAAAACCAATACCAAGATGGCTTCTCCGATGATGAATTTGTAAAACAATCCACGTATGATTTTGTCAATACCTGCCAGAAATCGTTCGGAGTTTATTCCGGAATACCCGTTTTTTACATTTTCATTGAATCGACCAAAACGATCAATTGGTCCGATCAAAAGTGTTGGAACAAACGCCGTGAAATTGAAATAATCAAGCAATGAAACGGTTGTTGCACTGTCTTTTTCGTCGATGTACAACTGAATGACTTTGAAGGTCAAGAACGAAAGTCCTGCAATTTGGAAAATCGTACTCAGTGTCGCAATACCTCCTGTTTCGCTGTTGGATGGGAGAATATTTAGCGTTTTCATAAAGACCATGGGCAAGGTCAACAGAATCACTGGAAGAAGTAATCCTTTGAATTTGAGTCGCCTACCCAGGAGGTAGTAAATCCCGTACGTATATAAAATCAATCCAGCTAGTTGAATCGGTTTGGGAAACATCCAACTGATGTAAAACAAACTTGTCGCGGCTAAAAGGAGTTTGTAAGGCAAACGCTGTTGTAGAAATCGTTTCGCGAGGAGAAATAGAAGCACGACTACGAGTGTATAGCCAAAAAAAGCGCTATCCGTAAAGGGCAATATGTTTTTTAAACTGTCCATTAAAATTGTTGGTAAACGAAATCAACTTTAGAGGTAGACTCTTTTTCGTCCAAGTCGTAACATTCGTTTTCAATGTTGATGACATACAGAAACAAATAGCCAACCAGCAGGGCAAAATAGATTAATGTATTTCGAACGATTCGGTGGGAGATGAGTTTCATTTGCGTGCGTAATTTGTGTACAAAAAGCGGTTAATTTGCATCCAGCCGTAGTCGCCCAAATGCATAATGTCGTTTAACGTTCCTGGTTCATATTTGTGGGGGTCGGTGACAAATAAATTCAAATACGGGAAGTTGTTTTTTTGAAGCACTTTCGTTACATCTTCCACAATTGGCGCCAACTTGTCTAAGCCTTCATAGTGGTAAGGGTGTAGTGGTTGAATTACAAACGATGCGTCGCAATTGTATCGTTTCAATACATCAACGAGCAACAAAAAATCTTGAAATTCGCGACAATCTGTTGCGTCGGGAATCGGGTCGATCGAACCTTTTTTGTAGTGTTTATCTTTGAATAAATACTCCAAGTAATAGGCGTCATTCACGTAGATTTGATTGCTGCGAATACTGTCAACAAACTGTTTTTGAAGTACTTTAGATCGTTCGTCCCAATCAAAACTTTGTTTTTTGGGCAACACAACGGGTTTTGTTTTTACGTCGTAAACTACGCGGGTAATGCCTCGTTTGGAATTTTCCATTTCGGTATTTAGGACCGGAACATTTTTGAATTGGTGTAATTTCTTGAAGTACGTTAAAAACGCCGCAGGATGTTCGATGTCTTTGTAATGTTCAGAAACATACCGACCAATTTCTTGTTTGTATTGCATCGGAATGGACGGATTATGAACGATGGATTTTAAAAAATTGGGTCGAACAAATTCCAGAAACGCTTCGATATTTGTTCCTTCCGTTTCAAACCAAGAAGGACTAATAATGATACAGATTTTACTCCCATTCAATTCTTTTTGCATCGCTAATAACTCACAAAACATGCTGAAGTGTTGTTGGAACGCATGCCCAAATGCAACGGTCGGAATGCCCAAACTATCGGGTAAGAAAAAATAAGGCGAATAGCGCATTTCTCCGATTTCGGACGAACCAAATAACGTGATTGTTTGTGGATTTTTGAGCGCTCCAGCCAATTCCAATTCCGATTGATTTCCTGCAACACAGTTGGAAAAATAGTTGCGAGATGCCTCCTGGTTTCCAGCAATAATTTCAGTTTTGAATGCTGAACTTGTAGGTTTCAGTGCTTTGTAAGCAAAAAATGTTGCAATCGTTAGGACGACTGCTATTAAAACAGGAACAACGTGGTATTTGAAAAGACCAATGAAAACGCCTTTCATTTTTTGGATTGAATGTAATTAATCATCCGCTCGACGGTTTCGAAATTGTCTTCAACGATTTCGTTGAAAGGAATTGAAATTCCAAATTCATTTTCAATTTCCACAACCAATTCAACAATCGTGATTGAATCCAAAACACGTGCTTGCCACAACGATTCTTCTTTCGTAACCGTTGCAAAAGCGATTTCTTGAATTTTGTCGATTAAAAACGTTTCCATGGTGATTTTTCGGTAAAAATAATAATAATTAGCAATCGGAAGTCGAAGAATCACCCACAATCTCGTTCAGTCGTTTTACCGCTTGGTCGATGGTTAAAATATTGGTGTACAACAACCGCAGTTTGTCGTTTTTCTCACTCAGTTTGCAATCTTTCGGATGCTTTTGAATGTAGCTGAGGACGTGTCTAAACACATCAGAATCGTAAAAAGGAGATTGCGGATTATTGATAAAATAACACACCATCGAACCCGATTTCATGACCAAACGCTCGATGCCTAAATCTTGTGCCAACCAGCGCAACTCGAAGGATTTGAATAGTTCTTTCACCGCGCGAGGCAATGGTCCAAATCGATCGATTAAGGTTTGTCCGTACTTGTGGAGGGCTTCTTTGTTTTCTAAACTATCAAGCCGTTGGTAAAGACTCAAACGTTCCGCTACATTATTGACATAATCATCTGGAATTCGTATTTCTAAATCGGTTTCAATGACGCAATCTTTGACGTAAGTCACAAATTGATCTGTATTTCGATCGGCGAACAGATCTTTGAATTCGGATTCACGCAACTCTTCCATCGCTTCATTCAAGATTTTTTGGTACATCTCAAATCCAATGTCTGCAATAAATCCACTTTGTTCGCCTCCCAGCAAGTTTCCTGCTCCGCGAATATCCAAATCTTTCATTGCAATGTTGAAACCTGATCCCAAGTCGGAAAATTGAACCAACGCTTCGAGTCGTTTTCTCGCTTCCGAAGTCATTTCGTGGTATTTTGGCGCAATTAAATAACAGAATGCCTTTTTGTTGGAACGTCCCACGCGTCCACGCAATTGGTGTAAATCACTCAATCCGAAGTTTTGCGCGTTGTTGATAATCGTGGTGTTGGCGTTTGAAATATCGATTCCAGATTCAATGATGGTTGTTGCCAACAACACGTCGTATTCGCCTTGAATAAAATCCATCATGATTTTTTCCAACTGTTTTCCGTCCATTTGACCGTGACCGATTCCAACCCGTACCCCTGGACACAGACGCTGAATCATTCCCGATACTTCTTTGATGTTTTGTAGTCGGTTGTGCACAAAATACACTTGTCCACCGCGACTAACTTCGTAGGCAATCGCGTCCCGAATTGCTTCTTCGTTGAATTGAATGACTTCCGTCAGTACCGGTTGACGATTTGGTGGAGGTGTGTTGATAATACTCAAATCACGCGCTCCCATTAATGAAAACTGCAAGGTTCTCGGAATTGGCGTTGCCGTTAATGTTAATGTATCAACCGTTGCTTTTAAGGTTTTCAATTTGTCTTTGACTGCGACACCAAATTTTTGTTCTTCGTCAATAATCATCAAACCTAAGTCTTTGAACTTGACTTTTTCTCCTACAATTTTGTGTGTGCCAACCAAAATGTCGATTTCACCGGAAGCTACTTTTTTTAGTGTTTCGGTTACCTGTTTCGCACTTTTGAAACGGTTGATATAGTCCACCGTAACGGGAAAATCTTTCAACCGTTCGCTGAAACTGCGGTAGTGTTGGTGCGACAAAATCGTGGTTGGTACTAAAATCGCAACTTGTTTGCTATCGGTGACGGCTTTGAACGCTGCACGAATTGCCAATTCTGTTTTTCCGAAACCAACATCGCCGCATACCAAACGGTCCATCGGGGTTGGAGACTCCATGTCTTCCTTGATCGCTTGCGTTGTTTTTAGTTGGTCGGGCGTGTCTTCGTACATGAACGACGCTTCGAGTTCGTTTTGCAGGTATGTATCGGGCATGAATGCAAATCCAGGTTGTGACTTGCGTTTGGCGTACAGTTGAATCAAATCAAAGGCAATTTCTTTGATTTTGGTTTTCGTTTTGTTTTTGAGTGTCGTCCATGTTTGCGTGCCGAGTTTGTTCATTTTCGGCGCAGTTCCTTCTTTTCCCGTAAATTTTGAAATGCGGTGCAAGGAGTGAATGCTGACGTAAAGCACGTCACCGTCGCGGTAAATCAACCGAATTGCTTCTTGTGGTTTGCCATTGACATCGATGGTTTGCAACCCAGAAAATTGTCCAACGCCGTGATCGATGTGGGTGACATAATCCCCTTTTTGCAGGTTGTAGATTTCTTTCAGAGTCAAGGCTTGTTTTGCTTGCGAAAAACCTTCTTTGAGTTTGAATCGGTGGTAACGTTCAAAAATCTGATGATCCGTATAGCACACCAATTTCAAGTCTTGAAAAATGAAGCCTTCATGCAAGGCGATAGGCATCGAAATGAATTCCACTTCTGCACCAATG
>SSGT01000065.1 GCA_008017065.1 Crocinitomicaceae bacterium | reverse complement strand
TTCCCCATCATCGCTGGAGCCGCAGATAAATTGGCAGCAATTGACGTGAAATTGAATGGCGTTAGTGCAAAGACGAATCCTTCCAACGGTCTGTATTGCAAACGATTCCACATTCCTGGCAACGATTCTGGTTGATCTCTGTAAATTTGAGTCATGTATTGCACATTGAATCGGAAGAAATCGATCAATTCGCATGCGGCGTCGATTTCCGCTTGGAATACGTTTTTGGATTGCGCCAACATCGTTGCTGCGTTCAATTTTGCGCGAAACGGTCCTGCCAACAAATCCGCAGCACGCAAGAACACAGATGCTCTGTCTTCCCACGGTAAATTTGCCCATGCTTCCTTCGCCGCAAGCGCTGCTTCGATTGCTTTGGAAATGTGCTCTTTTCCCCCAACGTTGTAGGTTCCTAGTACTTTTCCGTGTTCGTGTGGCGGAGACAATGTTTTTTTCTTATCGGTGTACACTTTTTCAGCACCGATGTACATAGGAATCTCGATTGGGTCCTGATTGTACATTTGGTGGTAGGTTGCTAACAAGGATTCTCTTTCTGGAGAACCTGGTGCGTATGACTTAACGGGTTCGTTGATTGCAACTGGAACCGTGGAAATCGAATGTGACATAAGTTAAAAATTTTAGTCAAAATTACTCATTATTTTTCAAATCCAAGGTTACCGCATTATCAAAAGGATTTGAATTGTGTGCCGATTCTTGAATTAGTGGTTTGCCATTTCATTCACTTTTGAATTGATCGATCGCCTGTAGGTTGCGGTGCGAAATTTTGGACTGAAATAACGGAGGTTCATTTGGATAATTAATTAATCGTTATAACTTTGAAGAAAAAACACGGTGAAAAAACTATCCACTTTACTTGTATTTCTACTTCCTTTTTTTTCGTTTTTTGCACAAGAAATAGAAGCCCTTCGCAAGGAATTGATTGAAAATCCTGAAACGCGAATTCAAACGGCAACGAAGCTGAAGGACATTTATGCGGATTTGTCCAACGATTCTCTGTATGCACTTGGATCCTACATGCTGAATCAAGGAATTAACGACGATCACATGGCGACGATCCATTTTGGTAAACTTACCTTGGCGAGTTATTACAACTATGCGGGAAAAACGGAACTGAGTATCAAATACCTCACGGATTGTATCAATTACTATGGAAAAAAAGGAGATTTCGAAAAATTAGCGGACGCTCAAAACCAAATGGGTATCGCATACATCTACAACACGCAATACAACCAAGCTGCCAACTGGCTGATTAAATCAATCAAAACGGCGGAGAAACTTGGCGAAGACAATGAATCTTACATGGCACAGCTGAACTTGTCGGAAGTGTATTTGCGGGAAGGTAAATTAGACTTGGCGGAGTCCGAAATTTTGTCGTTTATTGAGAAAACAAAAAAGCAAAAATTGCGACAAGGTCTCAAAAAGGGATACGATTACCTGGCAAAAACGTACATGCAAAAAGGAGACATGCCCTTGGCGATCGCGTATTACAAAAAAGCATTGGATTTAGCATTGGTGAATAAATCCAAAACCGGAAAAGCCAATGCCTACAACAACATCGCTATTGCGCATTTTGAACAGGGTGAACTCCAACTGTCGCTCGACAACTTCAAAAAAGCATTGGAATTGCGTTTGGAATTGAATGAACCCGTCCAAATTTCAGAGAGTTATTATAATTTGGGGGACTGGAATTTTTACCAAGGTTTTTACGACGAAGCTCTCAAGTACTACCGAATTTCGCTGGATATTGCGTTGAAAAATAAGTTGACCAAAGAAATTGCAGATGCTTACAATATCATTTCCGAGTGCTACAAAATGAAAAAAGATTTCAAAAAGGCATTGGAATACAAAGAGTTGTACATAGAACAACTACAAGTCATGCACAAAAAAAATCAAGTAAAAGAAATTGATATGCAACGTGCGGCCTATGAAATTGAAAAGGAAGAGCAACTGTTGAATCAGAAAAAGCGTGAAAATCAAATCCAAAATCGTGTTGAAAGTGAACAAGATCGGGGGAAAATAATCGTGATTGCTTTTTCGTTGGTTGTTGGTGTTTTATTGATCTTTTACATCTTCTTATTGGCAAAAAACAGTCGAAAAAAGACGCCGATAGTCGAGAATGAGGTGGAGTTGGCGACACATGCCGATCACCAAATTCAGGAATCAAAATGGAATCGAATCGAATATTTCATTGAAAAAACACAACGCGACAGGCGCGAACAAACCCCCAACTTGCCAAGTTTTATTCACACGGTGGAAGGAATGCAATGGATTCGTGTCAACGAAAATAAATTCATTTGCTACGAAGCCACGATATCTGTCTTGGAAAAGCATATTTTTCATACCTATCTACTCCAGCAATTGCCCAATTGTAATTCCGACGAGGAGGTCATGCGCTTGTTTGAAACACAAAATTTAATGGACGCGTCCGCATTGGCGTATGCATTACTAACCGTGGTGAGCGAAGGATTTGAGATTCAGGGAAAAAACGGGTTGCTCGTGCAAGGGAAAGAACAATTGATGTTTTTAACACACGTGCCCGTTGTGCTCCAAGAATCGTTTTTAATCGTTTCGGATCAATTGAAAGAAAGGTTGATAGCAACGGGAGAGTGGGATGTATTTTTACAACAAATTGAATTGCTCGAAAAAACGACCAATGAGATGAAAATAAAGGCATTAAGTCAGTCGTGGACTTCCTTGTTGAAAGCAGGTAATATGGGGATGGCGATCGTATTCAACTAACTACACCGAATCAATTTAGCTTCGCTGGAAGAATCAATTCGAAACGGGGAATCATCACCGGAAATTCTTTTCCGCTTGCGGTGACTTGAAATGTGTAATGCCCTGTCATGTATCCGATTTCGCTACTCAACTCACAACCGCTTGAATAGGTGTAGATTTCACCCGGTTCGAGGATCGGTTGTTGACCGACTACACCTTCACCGCTCACGTATTTGGGCGCATCTAAGGAATCGTAAATAAACCAATCTCTGCGCATCAATTGCACGGTAAATGGATTTCTGTTCTCAATACTAATTCGGTAATCGAAGTAGTACGTGCTTCCGTCTATCCGAGAATACTCCGACTTGTAGTGACTTTCTACCGAAATTTTTATTCCTTCTGTAATAGCAGTTATCATATACTCATTTTATGAAAGATTCAACAGACTACTTGCTGTGAAACTAACGAATATTTTTGAATAAAAGTTTGCTCAATAGCCCCAGATTTGAAAAATTAACAAATTCAAGAGAAGTAAGATTTTGGTTTTAAACGTGTAAAGTACTGGGTTGCATGTATGAATTCAATCGAATTCGAGTTGCATGTATTGTTGATCATGTTGCATACACAGATTTTGATGATGGTATTGATGAAACGGCGTAAAAATACGATGAAGAAGGTCGTTTGAAAACCGATTCGCAAGAGGGAATTGCAGAGATTGTGTGGCGTGTAGATGGCAGTAAAAGCAATCAGTAGAGATGGTGTAAATCAAATCAAAAAAATCTTACTTTTGATTATGAGAAAAAGCGTGAATTACAAGTATCGAATGCATGATCCGAGGTTGGGGAGATTTTTTGCGGTGGATCCATTATATAAGGAATTTACACACAACTCACCC
Source organism: Crocinitomicaceae bacterium (assembly GCA_008017065.1). GTDB lineage: Bacteria > Bacteroidota > Bacteroidia > Flavobacteriales_D > Crocinitomicaceae > JAQVCM01. Next base: position 2,271 of record SSGT01000065.1, on the reverse strand, counting down.
TATGCGTTTAGCGAAAATAATGATATAGAAGTTAATATTGGAGGAATGCTTGGTTTAATGGTTGGAGTTAAAGTAGATCTTCAATTTAAAATTGATTTGTGATGAAAATAATATTAAACACTTATAGACCCTCATTTTTTTCATATATTGGTTACGCTATACTGTTTCTTTATTTTTCAATAGTTTTTTTGTTTAGTTATAAAAAAGAAAATGATAAAACGATAATCCAATTGAAAAATGACAATATACTTGATGAAGTAAGAATTATAGTGCTCGTTTTAGCTATCCTGTTTTTATGTTTATTGATTCGACTTATCAAACGGAATATAAAAAACTATTCTGAAATCAGTATAAATGATGATGTGATAATGATAAAATTTAAAGGTAAAACAAAAACGATTAAGATAGAAGAATATAAAAAATGTACCATATCTTCTAGTAGAAAACTATTAAGTTCGACAAAAACAGATCTTATTAAAGAATATGATATTCAACTGAAGTCTGCTATAACGAATATAGGTTACATTCTGCAAATAATAGGTAAAAAAAAGGTGAAAATAACAAATATCAAAGAAGAAGAATATGATAAAATTTGTGAATTCATAGAATCTGTTAACAAATTATCTAAGCAGCACCATCCACAGCACCATCCACAGCAAAGTTAATAGATGACCTACGATATATCGTAGATTCAAAATCAAAGGGTTATGAATTGACTTTTTGTATGGATTAAATTAAAAAGTACTAACGGATATTGAAAATCAGGACGGATAAAAAATGACGGTTGCCTATTTTTCCGTCATTCTTTATCCATTAATTGCAGTGGTGCAATTGGTTTTTCTGTTGTGTATCAAAATATCTGCTAAATTTGGTAGAACAACCAACACATCATCGATTGAAAATCAACACAACGTACTTCACCCTCAAAGAACGCCATATTTATGCTAGTTCTCGAGTTGGCGTGCGCAACAGTGAGTTGGATGTGTTGCCTTTGCCCGATATAAACGTTATTTTTCCATACAGCAATGTGATTTCTGAAATGCGTGAGGATTTTCGTATGGCGCAGGATTATTCGCCGTTTACTTCAACGACTCTCCTCGATTCAGTGAGACCGCTTCGCTTAGTTGGGGTGACATTGGATGGTAGTAGTTTTGTGGTGAGTGAGGGGTATAGGTATGGGTTCCAGGGGCAGGAGATGGAAGATGAGGTGAAGGGCAATAGCGTAAATTATTCTTTCAGAATGCACGATCCGAGATTGGGGAGATTTTTTGCGATTGATCCTTTAGCAAGTAAATATCCATTTTATTCTCCTTACCACTTTTCTTCAAATTCTCCAATTATTAGTATAGAGTTGGAGGGTAAAGAGTCTAGTACAAATCTAAGTTTTGCTGAAAAGCTCAGTTTAATAGTTACTGGTTTTGTTACAGGGAGCGTTGCTACAGAAATGTCTGGACCTCTCGGAAGTACTCTCGTTCCTGAAATATTACAAGACAAATATAGAGGAGAAGCGGGCGGTACTGCTATAGGCCTGGTCACTGCTTTACCAACAATTATATACTGGACTGTTTCAGTAGCGACTCAATCATCGGCTGTAAATGCTGTAGTTGGTGTGGGTATTGGTACAGCTCTTGGTGCAGCAACCTATGGTGTTATTAAACTAGTTTTTGTTGTAAAAGCTCATCAAGTGAAGAAGCGAATCAGGGCGCATTAAGAGGAGTACTCTGGAAATCTTAATCAAATAAGACAATTATATGATGTTACTCAAAGCAACAATTCTTTAATTGAAACCAAAATTACAGATCTACAAGAAACGAATTCACAACAAAAAGCAAATAATGATGAGATTTTTAGCATTAATTGGGACATTAATAAGTTAGAATGGAGTAACAGAGATCTTGAAAGAGAAATAAAAGAAATTCAAAATCAATCAAGTAATCCCGAAAATCTAAAGAAAATGACAGTATTACAAGATCAACGGAAAATGAATGGAGAAAAAATTGCAACTCTAAGACAAAAATTAACCGAAATAAATCTTTCTAATTCAACACTCGACGTTAAGAAGACTAGTCTTGAGAAAGAAATTGGTGATTTAAAAACGTATAATAAAAATAAAAATGCTCAGATTCAAGGACTGAGGAAAAAAAACCTTAGTATTAAATATCCAAAATAATTTATTATGCCTATTCCATTGATATCCAAAAGTTCATCATTGATAGTTTTTTTCTTTTTGTATTCTATTTTGAAACAAGTAAGTTTCGCACAATTATATAG
>SSGT01000133.1 GCA_008017065.1 Crocinitomicaceae bacterium | reverse complement strand
GCGGATAGCGGGAAATAGCTCCGAAAAGACATTAGACAATAGACTTCAGAGATTTGTCCAAGTGGAATAGTCGAATATCTTCCTCCCCCTCGATCCCCCTCCGAAGGTGAACATCTTAAAATCTTAAAATCCTAGTATCCTAACATCTTAATGTCTTAAAATCCTAGTATCCTAACATCTTAATGTCCTAATATCCTAACATCCTAACATCTTATCGTCGTAAAATCTAATTCCCAATATACTTTTTACAGAATTCCCACATGACAACTCCAGCGCAAACAGAAACGTTTAAGCTGTGCTTCGTACCAAATTGTGGGATTTCGATGATGTAGTCGCTTGCGTCAATAACGGCTTGATCAACACCATCTACTTCATTTCCAAAAACTAACGCGATCTGTTGGTCGGGAAGTTGATCGATGTGCTGTAGCAAGGTGGTTTGTTCTGCTTGTTCAATCGAAGCGATTAAGGTTCCGGTTGATTTCAATTGTTCGAGTAGCGAATGAATCGATTCGTGGTATTCCCAATCAACACTCTCTGTTGCACCGAGGGCGGTTTTGTGAATCTCCCGGTGGGGTGGTTGCGCGGTAATTCCGCAGAGGTACATTTTTTGAATGTTGAATGCATCCGCAGTTCGAAAAAACGCACCGATGTTATTTAGGCTTCGAATATCGTTCAAAATCACAGAAATTGGGAATTTTGGTTGCGTTTTATATTGCTCTTCGCTTACGCGATCCAATTCCCACAGTTTTAACTTTCGATTCATTCCGTTTTTTTTAGCCAAAACTAGTTCAACTATTCCAATTACAAATGTTTTTTGCAGGAAAGTTCACTATTTTTAATCGGGTTTTAAACAGCAAAGTATCCGTTTTAATTGAATTCGCTTTTTTTGTTGAAAATTATTAATAAGATCCGTTCCTTTTCATTTGAAACCAGCGGGATTGCTTTTACTTTTACGATGTAAATTCCAACAAATGTCAAAAGTAAAAGTAGAAAAAAGCGAGGAAACTCCTTTGATGAAACAATACAATCAAATTAAAGCCAAACACCCACAAGCACTGTTGTTGTTTCGGGTAGGGGATTTTTACGAAACGTTTGGGGAAGATGCGATCAAAGCATCAAAAATTCTTGGGATTGTACTCACAAAACGTAGAAACGGAACATCTCACATTGAGTTGGCCGGATTTCCGCATCACTCCATGGATACCTATTTGCCGAAATTGGTTCGGGCAGGTCAACGCGTGGCGATTTGTGACCAATTGGAGGATCCAAAAATGACGAAAACGATCGTTAAGCGAGGTGTGACCGAACTCGTAACACCCGGGGTTTCTTTTAATGATCAAGTGTTAGAAAAAAACCGAAACAATTTCCTGTGTGCTATTCATTTGGATCAAAAACAACAGGGTGTTTCATTTCTTGACATTTCAACTGGAGAATTTTTAATCGCGCAAGGGAGTATTGAATACATCGACAAGCTTATTCAGGGTTTTGAACCGAGTGAAATCATTTATCAGAAGAAAATGAATGCACTCTATCAAGAAAACTTTGGAGATCGTTACCATGCATATAAGTTGGAGGATTGGGTGTTTACCGATGACTTTGCAACCGAATCGCTCACCAAGCAGTTTGGTACCAAAAACCTGAAAGGATTTGGTGTGGAAGGTTTGAAAGATGGAATTATTGCAGCGGGTGCAATTCTACATTATTTGTCGGAAACACAGCACGATAAATTAGGGCATATCACGTATTTGTCGCGTATTGAAGAAGAGAAGTACGTTTGGTTGGATCGATTCACAGTACGTAATTTGGAGTTGATTCACTCGTATAACGACAACGCAACGACGCTGATCGACATCCTCGATCGCACCGAAACTCCGATGGGCGGAAGAATGCTCAAACGATGGATGGTGTTGCCTTTGAAAGATTTAAAACCGATTCAAGACCGATTGGATGCCGTTGACTATTTCGTTCAACAGGATGAAATTCGGGATCAGATCGTGGACAGATTAGACAATATCGGCGATTTGGAACGACTCATCTCAAAGGTGGCTGTTGGACGGGTTAATCCAAAAGAAGTGAAACAACTTGAGTACACACTCCGTCAAATCGATCCGATCAAAAATACGTTAAACAGCACCGGTGTTCAATCGTTGCAACATGTATCCGATCAGTTAAATCCGTGCTCAAAACTGATTGATTTGATTGCTTCCTCATTGGTTGAAGAACCTGCAACACAAGTAGGCAAAGGAATGATTATGGCACATGGAGTACATGCGGAGTTGGACGAATTGCGTGCCATCGCTTTTTCAGGGAAAGACTATCTAGAAGCATTGCAAATTCGTGAATCTGAGCGAACTGGAATTCCCAGCTTGAAAGTGTCGTTTAACAATGTTTTTGGATACTACCTCGAAGTTACAAACACTCACAAAGATAAAGTTCCTGAAGAATGGATCCGGAAGCAAACGCTTGTCAATGCAGAGCGTTACATCACTCAAGAATTGAAAGAGTACGAAAGTAAAATTCTTGGCGCAGAAGATAAAATACATGCAATTGAAAGCCGACTTTTCCAAGAATTGGTGCTTTCGATGGTGGATTACATCCATCCGATTCAACACAATGCATTCTTAATCGGTCAGCTCGATTGCTTGATTTCATTCGCACTCGTCTCTGCCGAAAATCAATACGTTCGACCTGAAATGAACGATGGATTTGCGATACAAATTGAAGCGGGAAGACATCCAGTGATTGAAAAACAATTAAAAGCCGGCGACGAATATGTGGCCAACGATGTGTATTTGGACAATGATTCGCAGCAAATTATCATGATCACAGGACCCAATATGTCGGGTAAAAGTGCACTGCTTCGTCAAACAGCCTTGATTTCGTTGATGGCACAAATGGGGTGTTTTGTTCCCGCGAAATCGGCAAAATTGGGATTGGTGGACAAAGTATTTACCCGCGTGGGTGCTTCGGATAATATTTCTTCAGGTGAATCGACGTTCATGGTTGAAATGAACGAAACGTCGAGTATTTTAAATAACCTTTCCGAGCGAAGTCTGATTTTGTTGGATGAAATTGGCCGTGGTACAAGCACGTACGACGGAATTTCAATTGCTTGGGCGATTGCTGAATTCATTCACGAACATCCGAAGTGTAAAGGAAAAACACTTTTTGCAACGCATTATCACGAGTTGAACGAGATGACCAATACGTACGAGCGCATCAAAAATTTTAACGTGGCGGTGAAAGAAACAGGAAATAAAATTTTATTTCTGCGCAAATTGACACCCGGAGGTAGTGAACATTCCTTCGGGATTCACGTTGCAAAATTAGCCGGAATGCCTACTCAGGTAATCAACTCTGCCAACCGGCTACTCCAAAAACTGGAAAATTCACATGCAGGTCACGATAAGGAGAAGGTAAAAGAAGCGATCAATCAAAAAGACATGCAATTGAGTTTCTTCCAATTGAATGACCCTGTACTCGAGCAAATTCGGGAAGAATTAGTGTCGATCGATATCAATACGTTGACTCCTGTAGAAGCCTTGATGAAATTAAATGAAATCAAAAAGTTAACAGGTGGTTGATCCATTTTTTAAAATTAACAGGAATATAATCTCACTAATTTGTTCATTCTAGTCTTTTGTTTTTACTTTGCAAAAAATTAAATGTTCTCCTTGAGGCAGATTCTGCTGAAACCATTTGATTTTGAGTTTGTTTATCTCTCATTTAGAAGTGAATTGTTTTAGATTTTTACTGCTTTCTTTTGCGGTTTTTGGAAGTACACTCGTTTCAAGTCAATCGTTGCGTATCAACGAAGTTTCACAAGGTCCGTCGGGTTCAAAAGAATATGTTGAATTGGTTGTGATCGGAAATTCACTCACAAACTGCTCCTCGCAACCACAATGCCTTGATCTACGAGGATGGATTTTAGACGACAACAACGGCTATTTTTCAAACGGAGATTTGACAGGAACGGGTTTGGCCAATGGAGCGATTCGATTCGCCAATAATCCACTTTGGCAGTGTATCAATGCAGGTACAATTATTGTAATTTACAATGATTTAGATCAAAATGCTTCGGTTCCTGCTGCGGATCAAAGCGCGGCGGATGGTAATTGTAAACTGGTTATCCCCGTATCGTCGAATTTGTTCGAAAGGCACGAATCTGCACCAAGCACAACGTCCATGCTGTATGCTTCTACCGGCTGGATTTCTGGTGGCGCATGGGGACCAATTTCGATGGCCAATGGCGATGATTCGTTTCAAATCTACGCTCCGACAAATACAACCGTTCCGGTCCACGGCGTAAGTTGGGGCAATAACAATTCCAATAATTTTATTTATTTCAATGGTGCTGCTGGAGGATTGGTGTTTTCAGCTACAAATACGACGTCACAAAACTTGTCACTCCAAGCCAATTGGACGTCGTCTCCCGTTGCAAGTGCTCAAACACCAGGTGTAGCCAATTCAACGCAAAATGGAGTGTACTTAGGTTCGATGAACTTGAATTGCAGTGCGCCGCTCGTGCTAACCGTCAATCCAATCAATGCAACCTGCGCAGGGAATTGCAACGGTTCAGCAACGCTGACGATTTCTGGGGGACAAACGCCGTATCAAACGCCTGTTTGGTCGACAGGAATATCGGGTAGTTCGATTTCAAATGTGTGTCCCAATTCGTATTCAGTGCAAGTGACCGACGCAAACGGATGCACAACAACAGCCAATTTTGCAATCCAAGAGGATGCAGGATTTACACTTTCGACAACCGGCGCGGGTTCGATTTGTAGCGGACAATCAACGACAATTACGGCAAGTGGCGCAACGACGTATCAATGGGATAACGGATTAGGTGCAGGAAGTTCGTTTGTGGTCAATCCAACGACAACGACGACGTACAACGTGACCGGCACGACTGGAAATTGTTCGAGTTCGGTTGCAGTAACGGTAACGGTAGTTCCTACGCCATCCGTCAACGCTGGAGTCGATCAAATTGTGTGCGTAGGGCAATCGGTAACCTTAACTGCTGTTGGAGCAAATCAGTTGGATTGGGACAATGGCATTGCAAACGGACAAGCATTTGTTCCTGGAGTAGGTGAAACGATTTATACCGTAACGGGCTCAACAAACGGTTGTTCTGCATCGGATCAAGTCACTGTGACAGTGGTGCCAAACTTGATCGTCGATGCCGGTGACGACCAAGTGATTTGTACAGGACAATCCATCGTACTAGCAGCAACTGGAGCCAATCAGTATGCGTGGAGCAATGGTGTTGCGAATGGATCAGTGGTCATTCCCCCGAATGGCGTTACAACCTACACCGTGATTGGAAGTTCAGGTACTTGTTCCGGATCCGATCAATTGACGGTGATTGTCGAAGATTGTGGATGGGAGTTGGAAATGCCCAACGTGTTCTCACCGAATGGAGACAATGCAAATGATTTGTTTGTTCCGCTCAAATCGGTAAATGTAGTGGTAGAACGATTTGAAATTTTTAACCGATGGGGTAATTTGATGTACTCAAGTTCAGACCAAAATATTTCATGGGATGGTAAAGACCAAGCGGGGAATATCTCTACCGAAGGTGTTTACTTTTTTAAGCTCCATTTTACCGATGGATCGCAGATCAAGAACGAGATCCACGGATTTGTTCATCTCCTAAAATAGGGAAGATGTGTTGAAAATCAATGTGCTGCGTTTTGTTGGACAGTTGTTTTCACACAGAGCATTAAAAAAAACGATTATTTTTACATTCGAATGAAATAATTATATATATTTGCAACCGCTTTAGAACGATAAAGTGAATCAATTTTTATTGAATGCGAGAATAGCTCAGTTGGTAGAGCACGACCTTGCCAAGGTCGGGGTCGCGGGTTCGAATCCCGTTTCCCGCTCCACTCGCTCGGGTGGTGGAATGGTAGACACGCCGGACTTAAAATCCTGTGGGCGTTAGCCCGTGCGGGTTCAAGTCCCGCTCCGAGTACAAAAAAAGCCTCAGCAGTCCCTGAGGCTTTTTTTATGCATTGAAACTTGTCAAAGGGCTTCCACCGTTGACTTGTAGAGAAATCCTGAGCGTTTTTAATGTTCGGGATTTCTTGCTTTTCAGACTAGTTTGATTAACGGTATCCAACTTAAAAACAGGAATTTTGATTCGCATGAATTGACCTGATTTTAGTGAGGAAATGATTCTTGAAATCTAGCATAGTCTAAAAAGTTTAAGTTGTTATGAACAGACAACTTGAAATCTGATTTTAATGATTTTATCACCGAATGATCGATCAACAGGAAATTTATGGATGCTGCAATTCGTTGCTGTCTGTTTTGACTTCCGTTAATTTTTCAATGGCTTTTTCAATATCATTTACATAAGTAACAGAAACTCCATTTAAGATATCACTGCCGTATTTTTGAAGGATTTCATGTTTTCCTGCCTCTACGGCTTTTTCAAACCACTCTATATCGGGCAATATTTTAAAATGACAGTTAAGTGGTAAAGGGCTGCTTTTTTGCGACAAGTTAAAAATAGAGTTTTAACTTTAAAAAGAGCAAAAGAGTATGAAAAAGTCAAAATTTACAGAAGCACAGATCTTGAAGGTGCTAAAAACACAGGAGGAGGGTAAAAAAGTGAGTGAGATCTGCCGTGAATTCGGTATTTC
>SSGT01000163.1 GCA_008017065.1 Crocinitomicaceae bacterium | reverse complement strand
GCTTCTACTACGACGATTGCATTGTCGACCACAATACCAATAGCAAGCACCAATGCAAACAGCGTCAATAAGTTGATCGAGAAACCGAAAAGTTGCATGAATGCAAATGTCCCAATGAGTGACACGGGTACGGCAAGAATTGGAATCAACGTAGAACGAAAATCTTGCAAAAAGATAAAAACGACCAACGCAACGAGAATGAATGCTTCGATCAGTGTTTTGATTACTTCATGAATCGATGCGTCGAGGAATTTCGATACGTCGTAGCTAATCGTGTAGTCGATTCCTGGTGGAAACGTTTTATCTTTCATCTCAGCCAATTTGGCTTTTACGTTTTTGATGACTTCACTAGCATTCGATCCCGGTCGTTGTTTCAAAACAATTGCAGCCGAGGGCTTGTTGTTTTCTTTTGAAATAACATCGTATTCGAGTGAACCAAACTCAACATCGGCCACATCTTTCAAGCGAAGCATTTCTCCTGTGTCGGTTACTTTTATAACGACATTTTCGTATTGTTTTTGCTCAGTTAGTTTTCCTGTATAGCGAAGTACGTACTGCATCGACTGGGCTTTACGGCCCGAGCTCTCACCAATTTTTCCCGGAGCGGCCTCCAAATTTTGCGCGCGCAATGCGTTAATCACATCTTCAGCCGACAATTCGTAAGCATCCAACCGTTGCGGTTTCAACCAAATACGCATGGCATATTCCCGATTTCCAAGTATGTCGGCATAACCAACTCCTTCAATTCGACGTAATTCCAACAGCACGTTGATGTCAGTGAAGTTGTAAATGAATTTTTCGTCCAAACTGGGGTCGTCACTTTTCAAGTTGATGTACATCAGCATCGAGTTGATTTCTTTTTCAGTAGAAACACCCGCCTTAATTACCTCTTCAGGAAGCTCGTCCAAGACGGTCGAAACACGGTTTTGAACATTGACCGCGGCTAAATCGGGATCGGTTCCCACTTCAAAATACACTTGGATTACACTCGTACCATCGTTTCCAGAAACCGAACTCATGTACGTCATCCCGGGTACACCGTTAATTGCGCGTTCGAGTGGCGTTACTACCGCTTTTGCACATACTTCAGCGTTGGCTCCAGTATATTTTGTAATTACAGATACCGCCGGCGGAGCGATGTCGGGATATTGCGTGACGGGTAAAACGACCATACTGAGAAGGCCAAGCAACACAATGAAGATAGAAATTACCAACGATAAAACAGGTCGTTCAATGAATTTTTGTATCATAACATATTGTTATTAATTGATTTATGATTTTGAAAAACGTTGAATGAGCTTGCTCATCTCCACAAATTCAGGTTGGATGGTTGCACCGTCTTCAATCAATTGAATTCCTTCGTAAATGATTCTGTCCCGGTTTGTTAGTCCACTCGAAATGATGTACAGGTGCGGCATGCGTGCTTGTACTGTTATTTGGCGGGTTTTTATTCTGTTTTTTTTGTCAACGACGAATACAAACAAACGGTCTTGGACTTCAAACGTTGATTTTTGAGGAATGACCAGGGCATTTCGAAAATCGTGTTTCAGTTTTATTTTGCCACTGGAGCCGTGTTTCAATACCTTGTTGTGGTTGTCGAAGCGCGCGCGAATGGATAAGTTTCCGGTGCGTTCATCAAATTGACTTTCCATGGTTTCAATAAGGCCTTTGAGCGGATACAATTCGTTGTTGGCCAAGATCAACTCAACTTCTCTGTCGTGCTGACTATTTGTCGTTAATTTCGACATCATTGAGAGGTATTCTTTTTCTGAAATGTCAAAATACGCAAATACCTCGTTGGTTTGTGAAAGCGACGTAAGTAGCGTGCCTTCTTCGATTAAACTTCCTATTTTCTGTGGAAGGCGATTGATAAAGCCGTCAAATGGAGCCCTGATTTCTGTGTATGAAAGCATTTGCTTCGCATGCGTTTGGTCTGCGAGTGCTTCTTCTACTTTCGCACGTGCAATTTGAACCTTGTTTTTCGCAAACTCAAGCTCGGTTTTTGAAACGACGTTTTTGGCAACTAAGTTTTGAATATTTTGAAGTTCCAATTCCGCGTTATTTGCCTCTGCTCGTGCAACTTTTAAAAGTGCAGTTGTTTTGGTAACAGCTTCTTTGTACGAAACATTATTGATGCTAAAAAGTAGTTGACCTTCAGTTACTTTGGCGCTTTCATCGACATGTACTTTCGCCAAATAGCCGCCGATCATCGACCTGATTTCGATGTTTTTGACTGCGGCGATTTCCGTGACATATTCAATCGACGTAGCTGTGTCGATGTATATTGGTTTTGTCACAGGAAAGGTTTCAAGTTGCTGTTGAGGAGTTTCTGATTCGCAGGAATAGAGCATTGCCAACGCAACGCCTGCACATAATTTTACACAAGAATACATGATAAAGATTTAAGTAAATGACTATTTTTTCAAATGTTCATTTAAATCTTTGGAGGCGGTGTTACAATGTTGAGTTTGATTTCTTTGTAAATGGGGTTGTAAAAAAAGTCGGGTTTGAAAACAAGTGTATTGCTTTCACTGTCCGTGAATTCAAAGGAAGATTTAAAAGCGGTGTTTTCAGTTGTGAGCTCTTTGTCTTCAACCAACCGGTCATCGTTCCAGTCCACTAAATCAATTTCATTTTCAACGGCATCGACTGCAAGCAAAAAGGTTGTTTCGAATTTTAGAAAAACAAACACCAAGTAGATAGCGAGTGCAATCCACGGGATGTGTTGTTTTTTTCTAAAGCGACTTTCTGACATGGGCACAAAATTACATTTAAAAATGCGAGTCGATTTCACGCAGTGAAAATTTTATAAAAAAATAACGAAAATTACAGACAAGAAAAATGGAGTCTACTTTTCCCAATTTATTGAAGCTATTTGCCTCCATTTTTGAGACAGATCGATGGAAAACGAATTTGTGTTGGAATCTAAAGACGTTTAATCAGTCAATTTGTCAGTAAATTCAAAAGTGGAACAATTTCTGCCAAATGAGAAAAAGGTTAGAAATATTAATTAAGCTTAGGGAAAATAGTTTATTTTTGGGCTTCTGAATTTTATACAAACATGATCGCAGGACTTTTAAAGAAGATATTTGGAGATAAAACATCTCAAGACAGAAAAGAATACCAACCAATCATTGATCAAACGAATCAGTTTTTTGTGCAGTTTAACACCATTTCCGATGACGAATTGCGTGCAAAAACAGCTGGTTTTAAAGCAAAAATCAAAGCAGCAACGAAAGCGTTAGATGATCAAATTCTAGCATTGAAAGAACGTGCAAACAGCAACGAAATTTCTGTTTTAGACAAAGAAGATTTGTTTGATGAAATCGATCGCCTTACGAAAGAAATTGACGTGAAGATTGAAGAAGTGTTGACCGAAATTCTTCCAGAAGCATTTGCTGTTGTGAAGGAAACTTCGCGACGCTGGGCTGAAAATGGACAGTTGGTTGTCACTGCGCAAGAATTTGACAAGGAGTTGGCAACACAAAAAGATGGTATTACCATTGCAGGAGATCAAGCAATCTGGCACAATGAATGGACAGCTGCTGGCACGCCTATGAAATGGACGATGGTTCATTACGATGTGCAGTTGATGGGTGGAGCTGTTTTGCACCGCGGAAATATTGCAGAGATGCAAACGGGAGAGGGAAAAACCTTGGTTGCAACATTGCCTGTTTATCTGAACGCTTTGTCCGGAAAAGGGGTTCACCTGGTAACGGTTAATGATTATTTGGCAAAGCGAGATTCTGAATGGATGGGACCTTTGTACCAATTTCACGGTTTAACGGTAGCTTGTTTGGATAAAACACGTCCGAATTCAACAGAGCGAAGAGACGCATATTTGGCAGATATTACGTTCGGAACGAACAACGAGTTTGGTTTTGATTACTTGCGCGACAACATGGCAAGTAGCACCGAAGATTTGGTTCAACAGAAACATCATTTTGCTATTGTCGATGAGGTCGATTCTGTTTTGATTGATGATGCTCGAACTCCTTTGATTATCTCGGGACCAACTCCAAAAGGTGATGAACATGAATTCCACGAATTAAAACCTCGTATCGAACGTGTGGTTGCGGCTCAAAAAGAGTACGTCACGAAATCCCTTGTTGAAGCTAAAAAGCTCCTTGCAGTGATGAATGCGCCTGGAGATGACAAAAAAGACATCAAAACAGCGCTCGAAGAAGGAGGAATAGCACTTTTGCGTGCCCACAGAGGTTTGCCAAAAAACAAGGCGCTCATTAAATTTTTGTCAGAGCCTGGAATCAAAGCACACCTGCAAAAAACGGAAAATACCTACATGGCCGAACAAGGCAAGCACATGAAAAAAATCGATGCTGAATTGTTCTTTGTCATTGATGAGAAAAACAATACAATCGAGTTGACGGAGAAAGGAATCGACTTGGTTTCAGGATCGGAAGATAGAGATTTTTACATCATTCCAGATATCGGAGGTGAAATTGCAAAATTGACGAAATCAGGAATTGCGGGGGAAGAACTTGCGAGTAAAAAAGATGCGCTGATACGCGATTTCAGTATTAAGTCGGAACGAATTCACTCGATCAACCAATTGTTGAAAGCATACACACTTTTTGAAAAAGAAGTGGAATATGTAATCATGGATGGCAAAATCAAGATTGTTGATGAACAAACAGGGCGTATCATGGAGGGAAGACGATACTCCGATGGTTTGCACCAAGCGATTGAAGCCAAAGAAAACGTGACGGTAGAAGCGGCGACGCAAACTTACGCAACAATTACATTGCAAAATTATTTCCGAATGTATCACAAATTATGTGGTATGACCGGAACAGCCGAGACAGAAGCGAAGGAGTTTTGGGATATCTATAAGTTAGATGTCGTTGTTATTCCAACCAACCGTCCGATTTCTCGAAATGATCAAAACGACATGGTATTTAGATCTGCTCGCGAAAAATTTGCGGCGGTTATCGACGAAACCGAAAAACTAGTCAAAGAAGGACGACCAGTGTTGGTGGGAACTACCACTGTTGAAATTTCTGAGTTTTTGAGCAGAATGCTTAAAATGAGAGGAATCAACCACCAAGTATTGAACGCGAAATACCACCAGAAAGAAGCAGAGATTGTGGCAGAGGCTGGAAAAGCAGGAGCCGTAACAATCGCTACCAACATGGCAGGTCGTGGAACAGATATCAAACTTGGGGAAGGTGTAAAAGAAGCAGGAGGTTTGGCGATTATTGGTACCGAACGACACGATTCACGTCGTGTGGACCGACAGTTGAGAGGTCGTGCAGGACGTCAAGGTGATCCAGGTTCATCTCAGTTTTTTGTTTCTTTGGAAGACGATTTGATGCGTAAATTTGGCTCTGAGCGAATCGCAAAAATCATGGATCGCTTGGGGTTGAAAGAAGGCGAAGTAATTACGCACAACATGGTGTCGAAGTCGATCGAACGTGCACAGAAAAAAGTAGAAGAAAACAACTTTGGAATGCGTAAGCGTTTGTTGGAGTACGATGACGTAATGAATGCTCAACGGAAGGCAATCTACAAAAAACGACACAATGCACTTTTCGGAGATCGCCTTGGGTTGGATATTGCGAACATGTTTTACGATGTGGCTGAAACAATCGTTTTCAATTTCCCAAATGCGTCTCAGTATACAGATTTCACATTGGAATTGTACCGTGTATTGGGGATTGAAAGTCCGGTTACGGAGGCTGAATTTGCAACGACAGACAAAGCACAATTGGCATCTAAAGTGTATGACGCTGTGCAAACGCATTATTCGAGAAAAAACTCCAAAATCGCTGAGCGTGCAATGCCTCAAGTGAAAATGGTTTACGAAACTCCTGGAAATCAATTTCGAAACATTGTATTCCCATTGACGGATGGGAAGCGAGATATGGAAATGGTTGTTGGCTTGGAAGAGGCTTACAAATCCGAAGGAGCAGCGTTGCCGAAAGCGTATGAACGCAACATCACATTGGCAATGATCGACGAAGAATGGAAAGAACACTTGCGTGAGATGGATGATCTACGAACATCTGTTCAGCAAGCCGTATACGAACAGAAAGATCCGTTGCTTGTCTACAAATTGGAATCGTTTGAATTATTCAAATCAATGCTTGGAAGATTGAATTTGCAAACGGTTGAGACACTCGTTAAAATGGATATTCCTGGTTTGCAGGAGGAGATTAGAAGTACAAACAAAGAAGTAACAACTCAAAATAGTTACGAAAAAGCGCAATTAGGCGCAGTGAGTACATCGACACAAATGCCAAGTTTTTCGGGAGCAGAAGGATACCAAGAAGCGATTCAAAATTCTATTCCGCAGCCAGAAAAGAAACAACCGGTAGTTGCTGATCCTAAAATCAATCGCAACGACGCGTGTCCATGTGGCAGTGGTAAAAAATACAAGCAATGCCACGGAAAATAACGGGGTGCTGAATTCATTAGGAAGGTTCATTCGTTTAGAATGGACCTTTTTGTTTTACGTTTTAAATTGTTCGACATGCAACAAGCAATAAAAACAGTTGCACTTGTAGGTGCTGGAAATGTGGCCTCACATCTCGGTGAACACCTGCGAAATGCAGGAATCGAAATTCGTTCGTGTTGGAGTAGAGACGTTGAAAATGCACGACTGTTGGCCAAACAACTTGGAAGCGTTGTACTCGATGATTTACATCAATTGCCGCTCGTAGATTTGGTGTTGTTGTGTGTTAGCGATGACGCAATTGCTTCCGTATTGCAAAACATACCAAGTGAATTCAATATTGCTTACACGTCTGGAAGTGTCGAACTTAGTTCGCTTCCCAGTCGGGAGAAACTAGGCGTTTTTTACCCGTTGCAGACGTTTACAAAAGGAAAACGTATGGATTTATCGATGGTTCCTATCTTGATAGAATCTACCAACGAAACTTGGGGGAATGAGTTGCATGCCTTGGCTAGAAAAGTGAGTTCGCAAGTACATTTTACATCTTCCGATCAGCGAAAATTGATACATGTGGGTGCGGTGATGGTCAATAATTTTACAAATCATCTGGCGTTTTTAGCACAACAGTTCTTCGAATCAAAGCAATTGGATTTCGATTTGCTGAAGCCGTTGCTAACTGAAACGATTCAGAAATTGCACACGATGTCGCCTTTTGATGCGCAAACAGGTCCTGCGCGAAGAGGTGATTTTTCAATCTTAGATCAACACAAAAAGATGTTGGGCGACAAAACGTCGGTGATTTACGAGGTGATGTCCAATAGTATTTTAGAGACATATAAAAAATAGAACGATGACAAGTTACAAGGAAAAATTAGCAAAAATTACAACGTTCATATTTGATGTGGACGGTGTTTTGACGACAGGAGAAGTGATTCTTACCGATGGAAAAGTGATTCGTACCATGCATTCAAAAGACGGCTACGCACTGCAATATGCTCGTAAAATGGGATTTCAGATTTTGATTATCACAGGCGGTAATTCGGTCGATGTAAAAGAACGATTACTTGGCTTGGGAATCAATGAAGTTTATTTGAGCTCACATACCAAAACAGAAACCTATCAGCATTGCAAAGAGAAATACGGTTTTTCAGATGAGCAAGTTTTATACATGGGAGATGATATTCCCGATTACAAAGTGATGCAGCTAGTGGGAGTAGCAGCTTGCCCGCAAGACGCAGCCGTTGAGATCAAAAACATTTCGGATTATCAATCACCTGTGCTTGGAGGAAAAGGGTGTGTGCGTGACGTGGTCGAACAAACGATGCGGGTGCAACACAAATGGTTTACGGAAGAATCCTTTGTGTGGTAGTACTGATTCATCGTTGAAATAATAACCGCAGCGTGCAGAATAATCAATGATCGGTACATTTTAGTCAAAATTTGGTTCGTTTTATCTTCATTTTGGTTGGTGAAAAACGGCGATTCATCTAAAAATCATTTTTTTTTAAGGGAATTCGATTTTAGACTAAATTTTAATTCACATCTTGCACCAAGAAAACCAAATTATATGGAAGATTTAATACGAGAGGCGGCTGTTCATACACCACATATCCATTTTTCGAAGAAGACGGGACAAATGGTTATCAAAGGCCGTTCGATTCCCGATGATCCGGAAAAATTTTGGTCAAGTATTGTTACTTGGTTTGATTTGTACTTGCAAGATCCACATCCGGAAACGGAATTTCAGATCGATTTGGAATACTTCAATATTTCATCTTCTAAACGCATTTTGTTTTTGCTTTACAAACTAAACGAGATCACTGAAAAAGGTTACAACGCAAAGGTCAAGTGGTTTTACAAAGAGTCGGACGAAGATATGTTTGAAGTAGGGCAGGACTACGCATTCATGGTCAAAGTTCCGTTTACATTTGAAGAATATAAAGAAAAGGACATGTTTATAAAATGAATTGGTAGAAATACGATTTGTGAAAAATCCGCTTGAAATCAAGTGGATTTTTTATTTTAAGAAGGCAACCACAACGTAATATTTTCTGATTTTCTACTTATTTGTAATAATCTATTATTTTTGTAAAAAAAAGGTTGTGAGAGTCATTGCAGAAATACCACATAGTCACTACAAAATTCAAATTTTCAATTACAACAGTAAGTATTTGGTTAAAATTGAATTGGGACAATTTGAGCAAGTTTTTAAAATTGCTGAAATGGATGTAAATGGCTTGGAAGAAGTGAAGTCAATGGTCACACAATCGTTGTTAGATAACAGTTTGAATCGATTTATGGAAATGCGTTCCGATTGGGAAAGCGCATTTTCAGTAAAAAATAGTCAACCATAAAATTAACGTATGAAATCAATCCACGCATTCACACTCCTTGTAGCGGCAAGTTTATCATTTACAGCTTGTAAAGGCGAATCCAAAAAAGAACAAAATACCGTTCCGAATGTCCCAACAGTTCGTGCAAACGGTTTAAAAATAGCGTTTTATAACCAAGATAGTTTGACAAAACATTTTGAGTACTACGTTGAGATGGATTCGATGATGAAATCCAAGCAATTGCGTTTTCAGGGTGAACTTCAAAAAAGAGAGAAAGCACTTCAAGGGTACGTGATGAAAAATGAAGAATTGGCAAAAGCAGGTTCACTTTCAGCATTCGAAATTCAATCGATTCAAGAGGAAGCGCAACGCCGTCAGCAAGCGTTAATGCAATACCAAGAAACAGAAGGAATGAAGCTGGAGAAAGAAACCGGGGAACTTCTTTCGGTCATCAGCAAGAAAATTGAGCAAGCTGGAAAAAAATACTCTCAAAAGCATGGATTAGACATTTTGATGATGCATGGTGCAGCAGGACAGTTTGTGTACGTAAACCCAACGATGGATGTAACTAAGGAGTTTATTGCTTATTTGAATCAGCACCAATCTGAAATTGAAGCTGATATGGGGAAAACTAAGAAGTAAACATGTTCATTGCACAACAAAAGTTACAAGAAAACATCGCTGAGTACATTTTGTACATGTATCAAATCGAAGATGTGATTCGTTCATTCAACTTCGATATTGATCGAATTATGAACGAATATGTTCGCATCCAATTGCCAGACGAATCGTTTCATGCGCAATACCGTGCATGGTATGAATCGTTAATCTCTCAAATGCAGTCGCAGAAGATTGAAAAGTCAGGCCATCTTTTTCTGATACAAGAGGTGTTGATCGAGTTGTCGTATTTGCACAACACTTTGTTGAACATGGCAAATGACATTCGGTACAAAGAACTTTACGAGGCAGCAATCGTGCACATAGAGGCGTTTAAGGAGCGTTCTAATTTGAAAGACAAGAATCACATCGAGATTGTCTTCCATGCACTCTATATGAAATTACTACTTCGTCTGCAAAAGAAAGAAATCAGTGCTGAAACCGAGGAATCGTTTGATTCCATGCGTATCTTGGCCGCTTATTTGAGTCGATCATACCATCAAATGAAAGCGGGGACCTTGAATTTTTTCAATAATTAAGGTTCAGATGCGGAAAGAAACTCACTAGAAGTAGTGAGAAAAAAATGGCTAGTTATGGTGTTTTTTTATCCATTCCGAAAGAGTAGTTTTACACCAATTAAAAACTATTCAATATGTCTGTCTTACATGCTTGGGAAATTACTTACGGTTTTGAACCGTTTCCACCGAATACAAGAGAATTTTTGTTTATCGACATCGTTGTCCCGGATGACATTGTAAAATATACGCTTCAATACGCCAATAATTCGCGCGATTTTGAAGCGATAGGGATCACAATGGCTGATTTAGACGGTGATTATACGGAAGGAGATTATGTTTTTGCGGTTCATTTTGAAATGAATTTGAATTACATGGAAGCTCCATGCAAGACGGTTCGTATCTCAGCTCCCGCGTATATCGACATAACCAACGGGAATCCATTCGTAATTTTGGCTATAGCTGATAAAAAGAAGCGTAAAGGAGTTAAGCGGAGTAATTCACCAATTAAAATCGAGCAATAAGAAAGGTGCAAATTTTATTGTCAAAACAAGTATTTAGAATCGGATTAACCTTGCAGATTTTGATGTCTGTGGGGTTTGTTTTTTCACAGCCTAGTGCGCAGAAACAGATTAGGAATCAAATCGATTTACTGAACAAACGTGTAGTCGAAAAAATTAAAAATCAAGACGATTCTTCCAAGTTGCTGTTGAACAAATCGATTTATCTTTCGAAGAAAAATAATTACTTAAAAGGTCTTGCAAAAGCATATAAAAATTATGGTGTTTACTATTCAAAGGATGGAAATTTAGAATTTTCCCAACACTATTATTTCAAAGCGCTTCGAATTTATGAGTCGATCGGCAATGAAGATGAGATTGGACCTTGTTATAACAACATTGCGAACGGATTTTCAAGGGTTGGTGATTTTGATAAATCAGTTCAATATTACAAACTTGCACTTAAATATCATGTGAAAAATAAGAAATACAACAAATACACGGAAACGTGCAACAATATCGCCATTGATTTGATTCAAGCAAATAAATTGGATGAAGCCAAGCGACAAATTGAACATGGATTGAAATACACAGATTCAGTGAATGAGCCTATCAATTATGCGAATTTTTTCTCGAATCTAGCGATAATCTATTTCGAAGAAAACGAATTTGAGAAGGGAGTTTCTTGCTTGAATAGAATCCTTAAAATTTATGAAAGAGAAAATTTCCAGAGTGGATTAACGGCAACCTATTATCATTTAGGATTGTTTAGCGCTGAAAATAACAAACCCAAAGAAGCACTTTTGTATTACCGATCAAGCTATGAAATTGCCAAAGCCAATCATTTGGACGGAAATTTACGCGGACCTTTGGAGTCAATCATGCTGATTCATAATCACATGGGGAATCAGGATAGTGTTTTTCATTACTACCTGGAATTGATGAAGCTCGATGAAGAGACACAAAAAAAGAGATCAGAAGCCAACATACATGAAATTGAAATTAAGTTTCAGACGGAGAAAAAAGAGCAACAGTTAATTTTAGAAAAGGAAAAAAGAGCAAGATTGGAAGCTATTGCAAATTCAAATGGAAAAACGATTACAATTCTTGTTATTTTTATTTTGTTTTTAATCGTTGTTTTCTTGTCGATCTGGCTTTACCAAAAGCAAAAGCAACAATTGATTGCCTTGAAATTGAGTCAGAAAAACGATGAGATTGAAAAAATGATCAACGAACAGCGCGTCAAAATTGTCGAATCCCAGTTGAACGGAGAAGTAATTGAACGTCAGCGAGTAGCGTCTGAATTACACGACCGAGTTGGCGGATTGCTTGCAACCTTAAATTTGCAGGTTGAAGTATTGTCGGAGAAACTTCACGAACAAAACGAAGTGAAGAAATTAAAAAAGCTGATCAAAACGACCATTCAAGAAGTAAGACAAATTTCCCATAATTTAGATGGAGTGGGAGAGGCAAATGGGTTGGAGTATTCATTAAAGCAGTTGCAAGAGGGTATTTCTTCGTCTCAAAAAATCGAGATGCATCTTTACTACGAATTGGGAAATTTGAATCTGAATAATCGCCTCGGATCAGAGTTGTTTTCGATCGTTCAAGAATTGACGACAAATACATTGAAGCACGCGCGGGCTAAGAATATTACAGTTCAGTTATCGCTATTAGATGATAAGATTAACCTTATTTTTGAAGATGATGGTGATGGATTCAATGTGTTGACAACGAATCTGGGTATTGGATTGAAAAACATTGAAAAGAGAGTCGAAAAATTAGATGGTACTTTTATCATCGACAGTAGCTCAAAGCGAGGAACAACGTTAATTGCAAATATTCCGTTTGAATGAAAAAGAAAATTATTATCGCCGATGATCACGAAATGTTTCGCGATGGATTGAGTTCGTTGCTGCACAACGCAGGACCATGGGAAATTACGAACACAGTTTCGAATGGAATAGAAGCAATTGATGCACTCGAAAAAGAACAGTATGATTTGATTTTACTGGATATCAACATGCCCGTGATGACGGGTTTAGAAGCCGCTGAGATTATTCGTAAGCGTTTTCCTCGGGTCAAAATTGTCATCCTTTCGATGTTTAATGACCTGAAAAATATTCAACGAGTGGTTAAAATTGGAGCGCAAGGATATTTGTTAAAAGATTCGTCCAAAAATGAACTAGTTGAAGGTATAAATACCGTATTAGATGGAGGTACCTATTTTGTGGATCAAGTGAAAGAATTATTGATCACCGGATTACGCTCCGAGAGTAGATTTTCAGAGGTGAAGCTTTCTAAACGCGAATTAAATATTTTGAAGATGATTTGCTTAGAATATACAACGCATCAAATTGCCCACGAAATGGATCTAAGTACGCACACTGTTGATACACATCGAAAAAATATCCTCTCAAAAACAGGCGCAAAAAATTCAGTGGGATTGTTAAAATTTGCGATTGAAAATGGAATTCATCGGGTTTAAGCGAACTTTTTTTTAGTTTTATTCTGATTCTTAATGCGTTAAAATGTTTGAAAAATTCACATATTCTTATAATTTTTCAACTATTTTTTTGATTCAATAATTTACCCGCTTTTTTTTACGAATATTAACTAAATCTACATATTTACTCGCTCAAAGTGGTTGTTTGTTCGTTTGTGCCAATTTACTTGTTTTCATTTGAATATGTCACACAACGAATGGTTATATTAGTCGTCATAAGATAGCTATTAACAAATATTAGCACATCGTGCTGATTTTAACTTCACTCTATGAAAATAAGATTTTTATTTTTCATACTTCTCATTTCTACGTTCTTGTCAGAAGTAAAAGCGCAACCAACTAATTCCAACTTGGAAGTTTTTTTGACGCAGCGCAACGACTTAGCTAAAAGTCAGAATGATTACATGTCCTTGGAATTGCAAGCAGTCAACGCAGGTTTGCGAATTCCGGCGTTGGTCACACGAACCTTGGAAGCAAATTATCAAGTGCTCGAATTTTATGCATACAAAATCGTTACCGACGAGGATCGGAACAGTTTTAAAGTAAAAATTGCGCAAGGAACACCAAGTATTCTGCATATCGAAATAACGGGCAATAAAGTGAAAGCGACTTTTGATGCTAACGCTGATGTTCACCATCTGAACACCTTGTTTCGGATGCTTGGGTACAATTCTTATGAACTTTATATTGAATGAATATGGGACTACGCTACTACATTCAGAAAGGAATTTTTTCCGTACTCTTATTATTTGCCATTTCATCTCAATTCGCAAATAGTCAATGTAACACAAACACGTCGATCTGTACACCCGGTGTTGCAGGTCCATTTACGTTTAGTAATACGAGTCTTTCTTCGTTTTCCCAAGGTTGTTTGAATCAAGTAGCAGGAAATACGGAGTTTGGATTCATTTTACTTCAGATTACACAAACCGGTCCGCTAAACTTGTTGATCGACGGAAGTTCAAATTCAGGATACATCGATGTTGAAATTTTCAATATACCGAATGGCGTCGCACCGTGTACCGCGATTCAAAGTTCTGCAAACATGATTGCCTGCAATTACGCAGCAAGTGCAGGAGGATGTGTTCAGTTTGGGAATGAATTTAGTTGTAACTCTTCGGTTGCAACACCAACGGTGACTGCTGGATCGACTCTGATGATTGTCGCGCAAGACTGGAGTAATGCAAGTGCGACGTTTAATTTGCAGTTAGGACCACCACCCGGTGCGCAAACAGGTCCTCCTGTTTCTACTTTCACTGTTCCAAGCAATATTTGTGTGGGAGGTTCAAGTGTTCAATTATCTGCCTTAGATCTAGGTGGGACGTGGTCTGGACCTGGAATATCTCCAACTGGGATTTTTAATCCGGCCGCTGCAGGTGTTGGTAGTCATTTGATTACTTATTCAATTGGTTCTTGGCCTTGTTTTTCAAGTTCATCAGCAATTTTGACGGTTTCTAATTCTAATACAGCAACAATTTCGTACCCTGGTTCACCATTTTGTTCCACGGTTACTTCTGCTTCACCTTCCCTCGTTTCGTCGAGTGCTGGAACGTATTCGGCTTCTCCCGCTGGGCTCAATATCAACTCGTCATCGGGTTTGATCAATCCATCGGCAAGTACACCAGGGACCTATACCGTAAATTATAACATTCCCGCTGCTGGCGGTTGTGCAGCCTACACCGCATCCACTTCAGTTACAATTACAAGTCCGATAAGTCCTACAATTACTCCCGTCGCCAACCAATGTATTTCTGCTGGTGCGGTCAATTTATCGGGTTCACCGGGAGGAGGAACATTCTCAGGACCGGGTGTTAGTGGAACGACTTTTACGCCGAGTTCAGCGGGAGCTGGCACACATACAATAACATACTCGGTCCCTGCTGCTGGTGGTTGTCCAGCTACTTCAACTACAACGTCAATTACTGTTAATTCCCCCTCACCACCTACGATAAATCCTGTCGCCGATCAATGTTTGACGGCTGGAGCTGTTACACTGGTCGGTGCGCCTGCGGGAGGTACTTTTTCCGGTCCAGGCGTCTCTGGCGGGGTATTTACGCCTGCGTCGGCTGGTGTTGGAACGCATGTCATCACCTATACTGCGCCACCTGTAAATGGCTGTCCGTCGCAATCGACAACAACGAGTATCACCGTAAATACTGTTCCAACGGTAACCGCAACACCCACATCTGAAACAATTTGTTCTGGTTCGTCTACTGGAATCTCATTGACATCTACACCAGCAGGCGCAACGTTTGCATGGACGGTAGCAGAATCTGGAACATCTGGAGCAAGTGCTGGTTCAGGAGCGAGCATTTCTCAAACATTAACTGCAACAGGTGCAACGGCAGGAACAGCAACCTACACCGTTACACCAACGATCGGAAGTTGTCCAGGCACACCGATTAATATCCCAATCACCGTGAATCCCGTTCCGGTGATAACAGCAACACCAACTGCGCAATCATTTTGCTCAGGCGGTACCACATCGATCGCGTTGTCGATCACACCAGTAGGCACACCGATGAGTTGGACAGTTGTTCAATCCAGTGTTTCAGGTGCGAGCGCAGGATCCGGAACTTCGATTGCACAAACGTTGTCAGCAACGGGTGCATCAGCAGGAACTGCAACGTATACGGTAACTGCGGCAAATGGAACTTGTGTGGCTACTCCAGTGGATGTCGTTATAACGGTGAGTCCGTTGCCAACGGTAACCGCAACACCCACATCTGAAACGATTTGTTCGGGCACTTCGACTGGAATCGCATTGACATCTACACCAGCAGGCGCAACGTTTGCATGGACGGTAGTAGAATCGGGAACATCGGGAGCATCCGCAGGAGCGGGAGCAAACATCAATCAGACGTTGTCTGTAACTGGACTTGTTTCAGGAACAACTACATACACCGTTACACCAACGATTGGCGTTTGTGTAGGGTCACCGATTGACGTTGTGATTACAGTTAATCCAACGCCAACGGTTGCAGCAACGCCAACGGCAGAAACAATTTGTTCGGGTACATCGACCGGAATTGCATTGAGTTCAACACCAACCGGTGCAACGTTTGCATGGACAGTTGTTGAATCAGGAACATCGGGTGCTTCCGCAGGAACGGGAGCAGCAATCAATCAAACGCTTTCAACAACGGGCGCAGCAACAGGAACGGCAACCTACACGGTAACTCCAACGTTAGGAACATGTGTAGGAACACCAATTAACGTGGTGATTACGGTCAATCCAACGCCAGTCGTACTTGCAACGCCGAGCAACGAAACAATTTGTTCAGGTACATCGACTGGAATCGCATTGAGTTCAACACCAGCAGGCGCAACATTTGCATGGACAGTGACAGAATCTGGATCAAGTGGTGCATCCGCAGGAAGTGGTTCATCAATCAACCAAACATTGAGTGCAACAGGCGCAGCAGTTGGAACGACGACGTATACCGTAACACCAACGTTGGCAGGTTGTCCAGGATTGCCAATCGATGTTGTAATCACAGTGAATCCAATTCCAACGGTTAGCGCAACTCCAACAACTGAAACAATTTGTTCAGAAGATGTAACTGGAATTACATTGAGTTCAACTCCAGCAGGAGCAACGTTTGCTTGGACCGTTACGCAATCAAATGTAAGTGGCGCAACAGCAGGAACGGGAGCAGCGATCAACCAAACGTTGACATCACTTTCAGCTGCAGGCGGTTCAGCAACTTATACCGTAACTCCAACGTTAAGCAGTTGTGTAGGAACACCAATTGATGTTGTGATTAACGTAAGTTCAAACCCAACAGCAATCGCAACGCCAACGGCACAAACGATTTGTTCTGGAGAAACAACTGGAATCACATTGAGTTCAACCCCAGCAGGAGCA
This sequence comes from Crocinitomicaceae bacterium, assembly GCA_008017065.1. Lineage (GTDB taxonomy): Bacteria > Bacteroidota > Bacteroidia > Flavobacteriales_D > Crocinitomicaceae > JAQVCM01. Next base: position 3,072 of record SSGT01000163.1, on the reverse strand, counting down.
ACTTTCAACTGGACAACGGTTGAAGCAGGAGCAACGGGATCAAGTGCAGGAACAGGAGCGAATATCAATCAAACATTGAGCAACGCAGCAACGACTCCAGGAACCGTTACATATACCATCACACCCAACATTGGAACGTGTGTTGGACTTCCGATTGATGTTGTAATTACCGTGAACCCATTGCCAACCGCAATTGCGACACCAGCAAGTCAAGCGATTTGTTCGGGCACTTCGACTGGAATTGCATTGACATCTACACCAGCAGGCGCAACGTTTGCATGGACGGTAGTAGAATCTGGAACATCTGGAGCATCCGCAGGAGCGGGAGCAAACATCAATCAGACGTTGTCTGTCACTGGACTTGTTTCGGGAACAACCACTTACACGGTAACACCAACGATTGGCGTTTGTGTTGGATCACCGATTGACGTTGTGATTACGGTTAATCCAACGCCAACGGTTGCAACAACGCCAACGGCAGAAACAATTTGTTCGGGTACATCGACCGGAATTGCATTGAGTTCAACACCAACCGGTGCAACGTTTGCTTGGACAGTTGTTGAATCAGGAACATCGGGTGCTTCCGCAGGAACGGGCGCAGCAATCAATCAAACGCTTTCAACAACGGGCGCAGCAACAGGAACGGCAACCTACACGGTAACTCCAACGTTGGGAACTTGCGTCGGAACACCAATTAACGTGGTGATTACGGTCAATCCAACGCCAGTCGTACTTGCAACGCCGAGCAACGAAACAATTTGTTCAGGAACATCGACCGGAATTGCATTGAGTTCAACACCAGCAGGCGCAACATTTGCATGGACAGTGGCAGAATCTGGATCAAGTGGTGCATCCGCAGGAAGTGGTTCATCCATCAACCAAACATTGAGTACAACAGGCGCAGCAGTTGGAACGACGACGTATACCGTAACACCAACGTTGGCAGGTTGTCCAGGATTGCCAGTAGATTTTGTAGTGACGATTAATCCAGCACCAGTAGTAATTGCAACTCCAGCAGCACAAGCAATTTGTACGGGAGCCACGACAGGAATCTCATTGACATCTAATCCTTCTGGAGCAACGTTTACGTGGACTGCAAATGCGGTGGGTGTAAACGGAGCAACCAACGGATCGGGAAGCTCACTTGCACAAACATTGACTTCAACTTCAGGAGGAACTGTAACCTACACGATTACACCTTCCTTGAATGGATGCGTTGGTCCGACTTCAGATGTAGTAATCACTGTCAATCCAAATCCAACATTGATTGCAGATCCAACATTACCAAGTATTTGTGTCGGCTCGTCAGTAGTTCTTTCGGTGTCTGGAGCATCTACGTATGTTTGGAGTCCAGCGACGGGCTTAAGTGCTACAACTGGAAGTTCTGTAACAGCAACACCTCCAGCGACACAACCGTATGCAATTACTGGAACGGATGTGAATGGTTGTGTATCAACAACGAACGTGATTGTAACCGTGAATCCAATTCCGGTTGTCACTGTCACGCCAGATGTGACAATTTGTGCGGGAACACCAACAACATTGCAAGCTTCGGGAGCTGGAAGTTATGAATGGACGCCTGCAACGGGATTGAGTTCAACTACAGGCGCATCGGTTGTTGCAAATCCAGCGACTACGACAACATACACTGTAGAAGGAACAAGTTTGAACTGTACTAGTACAGCAACTGTAACGGTGGCGGTCATTCCAGTTCCAGTGGTGAATGCAGGACCAGATATTTCTATTTGTGAAGGAGAATCCGTTACGTTGACTGCATCTGGAGCTGTAAATTACAGTTGGGATGGCGGTGTGCAAAATGGTGTACCGTTTACCCCAACAACTACAACGACATACACCGTATATGGAATCGCAGCGAATACCTGTTCTTCATCGGATCAAGTGACAGTGACAGTTAGTCCTGCGCCAGAAATCGCAGTAGTTCCTTCGGTTACAACTGGATGTTCACCATTGACTGTCAACTTCCAAAATAATACAACAGGAGGAACAACGTATAATTGGACGTTTGGAGATGGAGGCGTTTCTTCGCAGACGAATCCAACGTACACCTATTCAGGTGATGGATGTTTTGACGTTTCATTAACTGCAACAACGGCAGGAGGATGTTCAGTTACATCCACATACACTAGTTTGATTTGTGCAGAGCCAACCCCAATTGCATCATTTGTTGCATCTCCTTCGGTTGTTGATATTTCGAATCCGTTCACACAGATGATCAATACTTCTGAAAACGCGATATCGTATAACTGGAGTTTTGGAGATGGCACGCCAACCACAACGGAGTTTTCACCTTCGCACTTATATCCTTCGGATATCTTGAGCAACTACACGATTACTTTGGTTGCTTATGGGCAAACAGGTTGTACGGATACGGCACGTGTGATTATTCAAATGACTGAAGACGTATTGTACTTCGTTCCTAACAGTTTTACACCTGATGGAGATGATTACAACCAAACGTTTAAACCCGTTTTCACGACAGGATTTGATCCGTATGCGTATGGATTGTACATCTTTGATCGTTGGGGTGAAATGATTTTCGAATCGCATGATGCTTCCGTAGGTTGGAGTGGAACTTACGGTGTAGGAAATGAAATCGTACAAGACGGAACGTATGTTTGGGTGATTGAGTTTAAAGCAACCCAATCGGGGCAACGCAAGAAAATCAACGGACACGTGAATGTGTTGAGATAATATACCAGCATGAGTTTACAAAGGTCGAGTTCAGTTTGAATTCGACCTTTTTTGTTGGGGGAAGGATGAATCGAACACGTGTCTTTGCCGCGCGCTTGTCATCGATGAAACGGATCGATTTTTCGGTTGATGACACATGAAACAGGGTAGAAGGTAAATGTTAAAATCTGAATTTTTTAGTTTAAAATTGATTTTGTATCACGGAAAGCATTATCTTAGAGTTGAATATCTAATTTAACGCTTATGAAAAAGCTAAACTTTTATGACAAAATTCTTCTTTTGTTTTCAATTCTCATACTTGCAAGCGCCTGCAAGAAAATAACAAATTCAATTGATCCAGTTACCATTGAAGGCATCTTG
>SSGT01000020.1 GCA_008017065.1 Crocinitomicaceae bacterium | reverse complement strand
GTTTGCTAATTCCTCCACTGTTGTAACTCCAATCGGGAAGTAAACCGCCCATTCGGTATTCGATTTCAATCGCATTTCCATATTCCAATTTCAATTTTCGAAGTTGTGGTTCGATTCCCCAACACGAAGAACAAATTGGATCCGTAAAATAGATGATTTTAATTGGCTTGACGTTTGATTGCGCAGAAATGCTGTCTGCTGTAGCAGGAATATTGTTCGGAATTTCGCACATTCCAATCGCTGGATCGCACAACAAAGGATTATTTTGTTCTTTCATGTTTATCTGATTTTGTGAATGACAACTCGAATTCAACGTACCAAAAACGAGTATTGCTGATAAAAAAGTTATTTTCATTTTTTAGTCTCTTTGAATTTCATTGATGTACTTTTGTACAAAAGTGATTACTTCCAATTACGTATGCAATAAGTCAGAAAAATATGACTACAAAAAAAGAACTTGTTGAAAACGAAACATGTCCTGCTCAAGGACTTCTGAAATTGCTATCTGGAAAATGGAAATTGGAGATTTTCCGTTTGGCGTTCGATGCTCCAGTGCGATTTAGTAGTTTGTTGCGTCAAATCGAAGGATCAAACAAGCAATCGCTATCTGTTGCACTGCGCGAATTGGAAGAAGTTGAATTGCTAGAAAAAATCGTCATAACGGCAAAACCCTTACACATCGAGTATCACATGACACCCAAAGGAAAGTCGATGGTTCCCGTACTGAAGCAGTTGGAGAATTTGTTGTAAGTTCATTTTTTTGTAAATAAGCGCTTTAAGACCGTTTAGTTTAAGTGATCATTTGTGTTTTTCATAAATCAATTGACACACTTTATCCATCGCTTTGAAGATCGGAACATCCAACGTAGCGGCCGTTGAAATATGTGTCAATGTGGTTACCGCTTGGAAAAGAATTTCGTTTTCTTTTCGTGCAATGCGTTCAATAAACTGAATGGAATTACTTCCTTTTGGAGATTCTGATACGATTACTTCTTCAGTTTTTGCATCAATCGCAAATAGGAAATTTTTGTTCATAACTATAAAAGTTAGTTAAAGTTAAAATTATTAATGTAAATGACATCGACCACTTGAGCTAGTGGTTTTATTTTTACAACGCGCTCCTTTTTGAGTAGTTCCAGTGCATTGTGTGGAAGTTGTGGACGGTTTTTTGGTCGTTGATTTGTCACAACAATTGGTTCCTACTCGCTTGTTGTGAACTTTGCAGGTACAACTATTCGATTTACTCCGATTGCATGTAAAACAAAGCAATTGTATGTTTGAAACGATGCTCGTTCCTCCACACGAGAACGGCGTTATGTGATCATATTCAAGATTGGATGAACTGCCACAGCATTGACAAACGCCACCATCTCGCGTAAAGACAATTTTTTTGGTGGTTTCTGAAATATACCTGCTCTGACAAAATGAGGCAAAGCTGACAAAAAACAATGCGAGTATAAAAAGGATTTTTTTCATAGGTAGTGATGCTGACGTATTTGCTGTTTCAATTATTCCTACAATGTTACGATTTTTTTCTTGAAACAATGGATCGAATCAACAACTTACCGCTCCCAATCAATCACCAATTGACTAGCACAATTATTTGCAGTGACCAAAAAAACGATCAAAAAAAAGCGATGCTTGGATCAACAAACATCGCTTTTTGTTCTTAAATAAGATATCTTAATGCGTGATACTTAGTTTTGTTGACGTTGTACCATGGATTGTTTCGATTTTTACCGTATACAAGCCTGTAGTAAGATTGCGTACTGAAATTGAATTTGCCGCATTTGATGTTTTCTCTATCACCAATTTTCCTGACAAATCAAAAATTTGAATACCTACAATTCCTTCCCCTTGCACTGAAATTGTTTCACGCGCTGGATTTGGGAAAACGGCGTAATCTTCCATCTCATTCTGTTTGATGTTTAGCGGATATGCATTGATATTGTACGTTGTATTGGTTACAATTGCTGGATTAAAATCAAAATAAATATTGGCTGTGTTTTCGATTTCTGATCCCACCGACAAGTTTGAATTTTCTTCGATTTCGTACACAACGTAGCCACGCGACAATTCTAAATTATCAGTACTTGCTCCTAAGAAAATGTTGTTGAAATTGAAATCAACTTGACGGGTTTGGTTGTTGATCGCTGTTTGAACTCCGTGCGATGATTCAACTACGCGAAGTGTTGACAAGTTCAACTGCTCATCGATCATGTCTGTGATTTTTACATTGACTGCGTAGTAGTTTCCATCGTTTTGAAATTGAATGCGGTATGTCAACTTCTCTTTTACATCTGGATTCAAGCGCTCTGGCGCATTGACTTGTTTGTCGTTTGGATCATACGAGTTCAACACAATTCCGCACACTTGACTTGTATTATTGGATGGATTCAAGTCGTTGGGGTAACTTAATGAGACGTTGAAGCAGAATTCAGTTCCACTTGGCGTTGTGCCCGGAAATGAAAATGGAATGTATACATCATTGTATCCTGAAAATGGACTCATTTGGAACGTTAAAACATTTCCAGCGACCGATGCATTTGTCAAGTTGGCAAGATTAGGGACAAAAAGCGCAGGCATTTCAACAGCTACTGTCATGTTTGAATTCATGGTAGCACAATTTAAGTTTGAAAATTGGAGAAATAAATTCCCACTTTCCAATGGCGCTACGAAATTCCATGCAGAGCCATAATAAAAAGATAGATCGGCCGCTGTTTGAGTTGTTGCCCAATCCAAGTTGAACGATGCGTTGGTCAAGATTGCTTCTCCATTGGTTTCGAAACCGGAAATGGTGACGTCCGAAGAAGTTTGAACTAAATTGTTGCTTGTCAACCAATTTTCGTTTACACTTACAAGATACGGCGCATTGGCTGGATTTAATCCATTGTAGATGTAATCCCAGTATCCACTCGTGCTGATTGTCGTCGTGTTTCCGTTTGCACCCGTAAAATCGAGTTGCATTCCATTTATGAAGTATGAAAAGCACGAACCGCTTACTTCGTAGCCAATGTATGCGTACCCACAATTACCCTGCCCTACCGCTGAAAGCACTTGATTTGCTTGTGGAATTGTGATGTTGTTTCCGAGGGTTTGACTGTTTGCTGTTACCGAAATTGAATAGTTGCCCGCATCTTGATACAAATGATTGAGTGTGTAGCTCGTATATGAATTTGCGGGAACAGTGTACACTTGATCATCGGACGTACCGTCACCCCAATTGATTGTAAAAACTCCCGCGTCGGTAGTTGTGGTTGAGTTCATGATTCCGAAATACATTTGTTTTTCGCATCCGACCGAGTCGATAGCATACACGTCGATTTGAACTCCTTGTGCGTAAGAAGCGAGATACATCAAACTGCTTACAGCGATTAAAAATAGATTTTTCATGTTTTTCATATTGGTATGTCTCCCTGAACGAAGCAACAAAAACAATGGTTGGAAAAAAATGAAGCGCAGTACCATTTTACAGTTGGATAAACACCGAAAGCTGCAGAGTTAAAACACTAAAAATGAGCTATATATTTATTTTACTTTTCCATTAAAAAAACTAGTAAGAAAAATGCTTTTGAAGATATTTCAATACGCTTTTAAAGCCAACTACTTGATTCTATTTCATTTCCGTGCAACAAAACCGTGTGTTGTGTTGAGTGAACGAGTGAGCTGAAGAAACTACAATATGACGAATTTTTGAGTTTCGTTAGTGCGAAAGTGCGTGCAGTTTTTGCCGAAAATCAGCGGCTGGAGAAGTATAATCGAGAAAAAAGTCGTCTTGCCACCGTTGCGTTTCCTTGGCTTGCTTGCTTGTTGGAGTATCCCAACGTGGATAAACTCGGAAACCGCGTTTTCCTGGTGTTTTTGCATTTCTTATTATTCCACGGTCGATCAAGACGGAAATCGGGAAGAAAAATTGTCCGATCTGGGTGTTTGAAATCGTCGTAATACAAACGAAATGAATCAAATCAGATGCTTCCAACGGTGTCGTATTTCCACGATCGTCGCGCTTCCAAAGTGTAACAAATTGGCCTACTTTGGTTGGTGTAATTTTGGCGACTCGATGTTCAATCACGCACGTGTTGAGTGCAAACGAACAAGCACCATAATCGCCACTTTCCGCATGAATCTTGAGTTTCGATAATACAAGTCCGTTTGGACGATAAATTTGTTGATCGATTGATTCCAATCTCGAAATCAAGGAAGTAGGTTGGATCATCATTTGTAATTTAAAATCAATGGATTAATCTACTTAACCTCCTGTGTAGCTTCAATCCATTGGTGCGCAAACTCGGATAAAAAACTGGAATTTTCGTCTATTTGTTCAACCGTTTGGAATATCATTACAGCGCGATCGTTTTCCTTCCAACTGAGAAAAGGGTATTCAACAGAAATTAACTTTTGTGCTGGTTGCTCCTGTTTCTTCGCACCTCGATGAAAAATGATTTGCAGTTTACTCGGTGGATGGATTCTTAACGTGATCCGATCTTGCTGGTTAACAGAATAATTAGGTCCATTCCATTTGATATTTTCCGTAACTTGGTTGTGTGCAAGCAAGATACACCTTCTGATTTTTTCGATTTCATTTCGCAATGGAAGAGTTTGTGAATCCAAAAAATCGGTGACTTCTGGGTTCAATTCATTTTTTAGTAAACGCATATAAAAGCAATTGATTTATTAACGTCGTGCGCGGTTTAACTTATGGTAATATACATAAGAAACCATCAACACCGCAAGGACAATAAATGGGAAAAATGTCTGAAAATTTAGTCCATCAACTGCGCCGTGACTGATCGCCGCAAAAATGAAATCAAAAGTGAAACCAGCATACGCCCATTCTTTTAAACGCTTTGGTAAATTCGGAATAAGTAAAACGACAACGCCAAGCACTTTGAAAATGACCAATGCATTTCCAAAATATTCAGGGTATCCCAAATGTCGAATTCCCTCTTTCGCCATTTCCGTTTGGGAAGTTAATGCAGGCATTACGCCTTCAAAGAGTGCGATTAAAATAGTCGAACTCCAAAAAATAATTTTTTCCTTTTTCATTGCATTCGTGATTTTCGTTCATTTTCCACCAACGACAGATGTAATCAATTGATTGACAAATATATTATAAGTAATTTAAATACGTATGTTCGAAATAGAACCAATAAGCTTTTTACGTTGGCCACAACGATTTTAGTTTGATTTTTCGAAATCAAAAGGAATTTCCATTGATTTATTTGAAATACTGGCTTTTAGTCTTTCACCTTCTTTCCAATAACGAATTTTGGTTGGAAAGTCTATTGAATCATTCGTACAAACAAATTTATTTTTGCTTAATTCGCTCATTTTAAATTCAACTGGTGTTTTTTCTTCGGGAGTTTTCACCAACAATTTCCAAGTTCCATCCGATTCACGAAAGGTCATCTGTTCTTGACTGATTGTGTCGCCGTTTTGAAGTGTGAATCCAATTCCAGCGTATTCTCTGGGGCTCACTTTCGTCCAATTCTCAAAGGTTTGATTTCCTTTTTCATCGTTTAAACGTTTCCATTTTCCAAGTAGCCAATCCAGATTTTCAGATTGCACCGGTTGTTTTCCGCTCGGAGTACTGTTGCAAGCCACGGCAAGTGTTGCTAAAGCAAAAAATATTGTTTTTTTCATTCGGTTGATTTTAGTAAATTTATTTCACACGTCACTCAAAAATGACTGAACCGAAGATACATTTTTTTCTTCTATTTTCGTAATCAACCGAATAGTTGTCTCACGGAAAATATTTATTCATTAATGTGTACTCGATGTTGTTGGACTGTGAATGACAGTTGATGCACGAGCTTCCCTTTTTTGTCGCGGATTCTGCCACAGTTCCATCCGAATTGATGTATCCCCAAACCCATCCATTTGCATCCGCAGATTCGCTTGCTGCTTTTTTATACAAAACGGCGTACCGTCCAATTGTGGTTGCATTATCAAATAACTCTTTCACCACCAAGGATCCCTCGGGAAAAACAGCATCCGATTTCACTTTCCCCATGGAATCAAGTTGTGTCGCGGCTAGTGTATTATACCGTGTTTTGAGAAACGGTTCCGCATGTGAACTTCCAGCACTTTTCTCGAGCAGGGTATCCGAGTTTTTATACCACACAAAGCCCGTTGTTGCTTTCGCAAGATCAAACAGTTCTTTGTCGATTCCGTCCGCTGCTTTGTCCTTCTTACACGATGTAAATAGCAATACGCCAACGAAGCAAATAGGTGCGATGCGATTTTTTAAAATTGAATTGTTCGTAGTTTTCAACATGTATGTGCATTTGAAGTAATTCAATAAAATTGATTTTCAGGTATTAACGTGAAACGATTGCAACTTGTTTTCCGAATGCACGAATTTAGCAACACTACTTAGCAGCTGTTGCTTGAAGTGTCCACTGCACAAATGCATTCATAACTTCGGGCCATTTACCTTGTTGATAATCCGGCTGTCCGTTTTCGTTGACCGGAAAAAAATTGTGCTCCAGATTTGGATAGCGAATGATGTTGTAGTTGGTTTTTCCTTTTTCAATAAAGTACAAGGGCAATAAGTCACAAAAATCTCCATTGATATCGTCGGATCCATACGCGATGTAAATCGGAAGTTTTAGGGAAATCAATCGCGTTAGTTGACTTTTCGAAAAGGAAACCCATGACTTGGCAAGCGACGTGTGCTTAGAAGCTACCGGGTCGTAATAACTTTTGTAGTCTTCGAAAACCGTTTGTTGAATTGAATCTGCTTGTTCCCATGAAATTTCACCCGCTTCGGCTTGTTTTCGCAACGCACGAATGTACTGGTCGATCCTCCCAAGCGGATTGAATGCAAAAAGTCCAAGCTGAGTGACTTTTTTATTTGTTGCTGCTATTTCTAGAGCAACGTGCGCACCTTGCGAATGGCCTGCAACAACGAGTTGATCCGATTTTACCCACTGTTGGTTACTCAAAAATCGCACTACCTGGTTTGCTCTTTCTACATAATTATCGAGATAATCAGCTTCCAGAAATGCAGGGGAATAACTGTATTCATTGGCAGTATCCAATACGTAATTGTAGGATCTATTGAGGTGATCGTTTCCAACGAGGAGCGGTGTTTTGGGCATGGAAACGACGACGACGTGGTAGTACTTTTTGAGTTCACTCAACTCAAAATTGCTTAGTGGGACTGGAAAAATTCCTTCGCTTTGAAAATCAAGAAATAGCGGAACGGGGAGTGATCCTTGACAATACAGGAACATCGGTTTTTTGACTGAAAAGTTCGTGTCAGCAACCACAAAATCAATCGTGTCCTTTTTGGATTTCAACTGAAAATGTGTGTATCCTGTATCTTTTACCTTGATTTGAGAAAATCCAACTAAGGATACAAGAATGAAAATGATTGATAGTGTTTTTTGGACCATTTTTCTATTTTTTTCGATTGTTATTTAATTCACACTCGTTGAATCCAACTCATTAAAAAGAATACGAAAATTGATTTCCTTTTCTCCAGTTCATCAATGTTTACGGGGTAAATTACTAATTCTGTTCCTAAAAATAATTCTTTTTTTTAATTAACAAAGAATGGATTGTTTACCTTGTGACGATCGTAATTCTGAGCACAATGGTTATCGTATATACTATCGCTGTTTTTTACTTGCACGCATAAGTTCGTAGCACGCAATGAAAACAATCGCTGCAATTTCGCTACAAAAGTAGAAGTATCCGAAATTCGTCATGCGGTCTGAATTTTCAACGAGTTTAAAAATTGTAAATCCACAGTAGCTGAGATTTAATACCGCAATTTGAGTTAAATGCAATTGCCATCGTTGGGGTTTCAACAAATAACAAATCGAAGAATAGGTGAATAATGTACTTGCTATCGCGATGAATACAATCAATACATCGCGGGGCATTCCGATGCGCGCGTGAAACTGATAGCTTGCGAGTAAGCAGAGAATGGAAATGAATGCGCCCAACGCATCGACGAAAAAGAGTGTGTATATTTTCACGTTTCTGATTTGCAACACTTTAAATTTTGGAACACCCCATGATTAAATGCAATGTTCGAAATACAAACGAAATCGTACGTTCTTTATTTTTTTTCGAGAATTGAAATAAATTCAGATAGTATTGCATCCGTTTTTTGGTAATTGTTGTTTGAAAGTATGACGATATACAAATTCAAGTCGGAGTAATAGAACGTTTCCGACGTATATCCAGCCCATTGTCCGGGGTGATAGTAGCAAATTTCTTCGCCAGATTTCAACACCCAAAATCCGTATCCCAATTTCCCGGATTCAATCAAAATATCGGTGAAACGCATTTTGCTCTCTGCGGAGATTACTTTGTTGTATCGAAAAGCTTGTTTCCACAATTCCATCTCTAGAAGAGAGCTACTGATTCCACCATCGCCATACACGCCATTAAAATGTTTATAAATCTTGCTGTATAAAAAACTTCTGTCTTTGAATGAAAAATAAAGTCTACGTTTTTCAGTTGCTCTTTTTACATGCTTGCTGTTCGTGTATCCAATCGTGTTGTTTCGGATTTCACGCGGATCATACATTCTCAAAATCACGTCGGAAGTCAACATTCCCGCGGGCTGAAATAAATGCTTTTTCAAATACTCCGAAAATGACTCAGTCGCTACTTTTTCG
>SSGT01000143.1 GCA_008017065.1 Crocinitomicaceae bacterium | reverse complement strand
GCGGACAGTTTTTTTGAGGTGATTCCGCTCTTGAAAAAGTTCATACCAGTCCAAAGATTCCTTCTGAATGTTCCGAAACTCAGTTCCGTAGTACGGTTTGAGATTTTGATTCCGCCACGATGAAATTGTCGAGTATGGGATTGTTTTTCTGAAGTCGTGAGGAATCAGGTGTTCCTTTACGTGATGATTGAGCCATGGAATGACACTGTCGTATTTGGTTCGTTGCGGATTCATGATTGTGGAAGTTTACCGATACAGCAAAAGAAAAACAAAAACAAGCACTGGATACGAACAAACACATAAGAAGTATCAAGCCAAAAACTATTCAATTTGCCCATTAAATGGAGTCTGTCATAAATCTAAAGGAAATCGCACCATCGAAATAAACCATTCATTGAAAGAACATAAAAAGAAAGTACGTCAATTACTGAACAGTGAAGAAGGCATAGAAAAAAGGAAAAAACGCTGTTATGATGTAGAACCTGTATTTGGTAACATTAAAAACAATCATAACTTTAAGCGATTTATGCTTCGAGGTAAAGAAAAAGTTGAAATAGAATGGGAATTATTAGCAATAGCGCGAAATATCAGAAAAAAAAGTCGTGTAAAAAAATGAAAATCGGAGTAAATAAGTGAAAAAGATCAATTTGAACACGAAAAATGTCAATGATCAAAAAAAAACGAATCTGAAATCTGGAATTTAAAACTCAATTTCAAAAATCAAAATACTTGGAAACAAAAAAAAGAGGCCGCTCAATATTTTGAGACAGCCTCTTGAATAGGAAAGTGAAACGGATTAAGAAATCAACGTGTCGGTTTCTAAATTTTTACCATTTTTTCTCGCCTTGCGAAAGCCTATTTTGTCTTTCACACGGTCGACAGAGTAATACATAATCGGAACCACGACAATCGTGAGGAACATCGAACTGGTTAATCCACCAATCAGTACCCACGCCAATCCGTTTTTCCATTCTGCACCAGAACCGGTTGCAGTTGCAATTGGAATCATCCCTACAACCATGGCGATTGTTGTCATCAGGATCGGACGCATACGTTCGCGTACAGCTTCCAATAATGCCGTGTATGTTGTATATCCTTGTTCTTTCAAGTGGTTGGTGAAATCGACAATCAAGATAGCATTTTTAGCTACCAATCCGAGCAACATCAGCATTCCCAACATCGTGAAAATACCCATGCTCGATGACGTTAAGTTCAACGCAAGTATTGCACCGACAAGCGAAACAAAGATGGAAAACAATACAACGAATGGATAAACGAAGTTATCATACAACGCGACCATGATTAAGTACACTAAGATTAGTCCGATACCCATCGCTGTTCCGAGTGCACCAAACGATTCTTTTTGTCGTTTTACTTCACCACCCCATAACATACGAATGTTTGGATCAAGTGGGTTTTCTTCCAGGTACTTATCGATTTCAGCAGAAACAGTTCCTGAAGCTGTACCCAAGACGTACGAACGGATTGTAGTGTTTGAAATACGGTTTTTACGCTCCAACGATCCATTTCCGTTTTCAACAGTTACGTCTGCAAATTCGCTCAAGCGTACTTGTTTTCCGTCGTTAGCTGTAAACGTTACGTTTTTGATGTCGTCCACGTTCTTACGGTCGAATTTATCCATCATGATCCGAATGTCGTATTCCTGTCCTTTGTCATCAAACTGTGAATCGTCGTTACCTGTCAATCCATTCTGTAATTGCATACCAACGACCGCGATCGGTAGTCCCAATTGTCCCATTTTTTCACGGTCTAATTCTACACGTACTTCCGGTGTGATGTCGTCTGTAGAAATGGTAGGATCTTTTGCTCCTTTGATTTGTAGGATCGCCGTTTTCAATCGACGTGCTTCTTTCATCAGCAATTCCGTATCATCAGACGACAAGAAAATTTCGATTGGTGCTTCTTCCGATTCAACCATTCCGATATTCAACGCTTTCACTTCCACACCTGAATATTTAGCTTCGATTTTATTTCGAATTTCATTCATGTATTTTATCGTTGGATATTTTTTCTGCATGTCGGGTTTCATTTTGACAGTCAACTCCGATCGGTTTTCTGCTCCAAACGAAGCTGCTCCCATACCTGAACTTGGTCCTCCAACGTTAGCAAATACAATATCAACAACATCCTTTTGAGCCAAAATCATTTGTTCAATTTCCAGTGTTGTAGCGTTGTTTTCCTCGAAAGTCGTACTCTTATCGTATTTCAATTTGATCATGAATTTCCCTTGATCGCCTTGCGCAACGAATTCTTGACCGACAATTCCAAGTCCCATTGTAGCCATACTTGCAAAGAAAATGACAAGTACTGCAAGACCTGCGATGATTTTGTGTCTCAAACTCCAAGCAATCAATTTCACATATTGATCGGTGAAAATATTTACGCGTCGTTCAAACCAAATTAAAAATGCTTGAAACGGATTTTTTGGATTCAGTTTTACTTCTTTTGCGAAGCGCGAGGCCAACCATGGAGTCAACGTAAAACAAACAAAAAGTGACATCAAGGTCGATACAACCACTACGACTGAGAATTGACGTAGGATATCAGAAATTGTTCCTTCGATGAACACAACAGGGGAGAATACCACAACGTCTACTAAGGTAATTGCAAGCGCGGTAAAACCAATTTCATTTCGTCCATCCAATGCAGCTTGTCGTCTATTTTTCCCCATTTGCAAGTGGCGGTAAATATTTTCCAATACCACAATCGAGTCATCCACCAAGATTCCGATTACCAATGACATTGCTAAAAGCGTCATCAAGTTGAGTGTATACCCCAGCATGTACATCGCGATAAAAGTCGAGATCAACGATGCAGGGATTGCGATCAATACGATAAATGCATTTCGTAAACTGTGGAGGAAAAGCATCATTACGGCAGCAACGAGCAACACCGCCAATTCTAAGTCGTGAAGCACCGCATCCACCGAATCAATTGTCGGGATCGATGTGTCGGTTGCGACTGTGAAGTGAACTCCCTCTTTTTTGTATTTCTGTTCGATGTCTTTGAACTTTTCTTTCGTGGCTTTCGCCATATCGACCGCATTCGCATCGCTTTGCTTTTTGATACGTAGTCCAATACCATTGACACCGTTGAATCGTGAAACGGTTACTTGATCTTGCGAACCATCTTCCACATCTGCAACATCACTCAGTTTTACGGTTGATGTACCCGTCGACGAGATGATTAAGTTTCGAAGGTCGTCAACCGATTTGAATTTTCCGGCCAAACGCACGGTCATTTGCTCTGAATTGTCCTTCAACTTTCCCGTTGGGAATTCAACGTTAGAACTTGCAACCGCTTGATTGATTTGAGCTAACGACAAGCCGTAAAGCTTCATTTTGTCTTTGTCGACGTTGACGCGGAATTCGCGCTTTTCACCACCAATGACAATCACTTCAGCTACCCCTTTGGTTTGTTTGATTTGTGGAAGAATTTGATCGTCCATGAGCTCCATGAAATCTCGTTCAGGCATGTTTTTAGCAATTGCACTTACTTGAAGGACCGGAGAAGCATTTGGCTCAATTTTGGCGATTACCGGAGTTTGAGCACCGTCTGGTAAACTGTTCAACATGTTGTTCACTTTCCGTTGCGCGTCTTCCAGCGACTTATCGATGTCAGCAGAAGCTTTGAATTCCAGAAGCATAACGGAAGCATTGTCGAGCGAGAATGCAGTCACTTCCGAAATGTTTTCGAGTCCACTCAAAGCATCCTCCATTGGTTTTGATACCTGACTTTCGACGGTTGCAGGAGATGCACCAGGGTAGGTGGTCGTAACGGTTAAAATTGGCGGAGCAAAATCAGGGAGTAATTCATAACTCAATTGATTATAGCTCAACAACCCACCTCCGATCAGTATCGTGAAAATCACGATAATCATGGATGGGCGTTTTATGGATAATTCTGTTAATGTCATGGTCGTTTATTTTGCTATTTTAACGTTGGAATTGTTTTGCAAATTCACTTGTCCTTTGATGATAATTTGATCATTTTTTGAAATCCCATCAACTACCTCAATGTATTCTCCGTCAGATGTTCCTGCATTGAACGATGTAAGGATGGATTTTCCGTTTTTGATGACATAAACTTGTGGATTTTTAGATGAACCAACAAGTGCTTTGCGAGGAATCGAAAGTGCGGTTACACTTTTGCTGTTTTCCAACGAAACCGAGCCATACATTCCAGCCATCAACTCTTGATTTGTGTTTTTGACTGTGATCTGAACTTTGAAGTTGTGCGATTTGTCCGCTTGCACACTAACGTTCGTTACTTTTCCTGTAAACTGACGTTTTCCGTAAATGTCGGCGCTCACTTGTACCGTTTGATTTAGTTTGAATTTCAAAATGTCGCGTTCCGGTACGTTTACCGTCAACTTCAGGTTTGAAATGTCTGTAATTTCAGCAATTGGAGAACCAGCTCCAATAACAGAACCTAAATCCACCATCTTTTTTGTAATTACTCCAGAAAAAGGCGCGGTAATGTTTGTGCTCTTCAGTTGTTTTTGAATTTGTTTTTTCTGAATTTCAGCTGATTTAAGTCCCAACTTTGTTTTTTCAACTTGAACTTCTGCAATTGCATTTTCTTTGATCAAATTGGAGTAGCGAGAATCGTCGTTTTTCTGTCCTTCGATCGATACTTCTACATTTTGCAATTGAAGTTGCAACATTTCGTCGTCGACTTTCGCAAGTATTTGTCCTTGAGATACTTTGTCTCCCTCTTCGATGTTCAATTTGATGATTTTCCCATTCGCGTCCGAACCAATTGTATTTTGACGAATAGGTTCGAAAGTTCCCAAGAAAGAAAACGAACTTTCAAAAGTATGTACAGAGGGTTTCGTTGCTTCGACTAAAATAGCAGCCGTTACATCGTGGATGTAGATTTTTTGGTCTACTTCGGTTTTATTTGACTTTAATTTCATGACCGTCAAGCCAATTAACACAATGGCACCGATGCTGATGATGATTACACGTTTGTTCATTTTTCTATTTGTTAACTATTTTTGATTTCTTATCTATTCGTATTTACTTGATGTTACCGATTGATTTCAAGTAGGTTAATTCTGCTTGGCGCAATTGAACGTAGGCTGAAACAACATTGGTTTGCGCTTGTTGTAAATTGTTATCTGCGGTAATCAAATCGTTTGAACTCACGGTTCCTTGCTTGAATTGCAATTGTGTTTGGTTGTACACTTTTTGTGAAAGTTCCAATTGTTCTTCAGAAATTCGGAGTGCAGTTGCTTGAATTTCAATCTGTTTCAATGCATTGCTTGATTGCAAATCCAATTGTTTTGCCAACTGTTCTTTTTGGTTTTCCAATTTCATGTTGTTGATTGCATTCACCTTCTGTTTGTTCATTTTTTCAAAACCATCAAACAGCGTCCAATCCAACTTCAATCCAACAAAAGCCGCCTCGATTCCCGTTCTGAAATCGCTTTCAGGGTTCATGTTGTAGGTGTAATTATAGGCTGCGTAGAATGCTAAACTAGGCAAATAAGCCATGTTTGTACCTTTGCGCTCTTCGCGATTCAAATCCAATTGTGCATCCATCAATTCAATTTCTGGACGATTTACATTCAAGTTTTCACCAAGGATAGACTTTTGTACCAATTGGTCGGAGGCGAGCGTGATTTTGGTATCCACATCAAGTCCGATCAGTATTTTTAGAAGCGACTCCAATTGATCTTTGGTTGCATTCAACGATTGTTGTGAGTTTACCAAATTCAATTTGCTGATGCGTAATTTGTCCACTTCAGTTGCGATCACCAATCCTTGTTTTTCCATCATTTCCATGTTGGAAATCAATTTTTCGATGTTTTTTAAGTTGGTGGAAATGAATGAAAGTTGTTTGGTAATGGCTTGAAAGTTGAAATAAGTACTCGCCACTTGTTGTTTGACCTCTTGCTCGGTCATTTTTTCTTGAATTTCAACTACTTTTTGATTGAGATCTAACGCTTTTAATCCATAATTTACTTGCGGATTGTATAAAACCTGCGTCAATTGAACGGTATTTCCTAAGTTGTAAGGAACACCAAATTTAACGGTTGCAAATGTTCCGGGTGCACCACCAAAAAAGTCGGCCGGTACGACCTGACCTGGAATTATTGCATTGTACTTGTAATCACCTGCGAAGGCAATTTTGGGCAGACGAGCAGATT
>SSGT01000087.1 GCA_008017065.1 Crocinitomicaceae bacterium | reverse complement strand
TTTCCGTCAGCGATCCAATTTTTGATAAACTCACGCAATTCCATCGTAATAAAATCCCACGAGAGCGATTCGTTTTTTGTCACGGTGACAAAATTGCTGGCGATAAAAACCCCTTTCACAAACGGGAATTGGAACAATTGCTCTGCCAAGGGCGAAAATCCTTTTGTTTCTGCTGCACTTGTAAATTCAGCGGATTCACCAGTCATCAATAAATATTTATTTGCGACAAACTTCATCGTTGTCGGGTTTGGAGTCATTTCTACGTAAACGTTAACTGGAACTTGCATCTTTTTAGAAAATTAATTTGTTACACAAAATTAAGGAAATGTTTAGTTGGAAAAAAAGATTCATCACAATTTGACATTTATTATCAAAGGATTTTATGTTTTTCAGTCACAAGCTGTGATTAAACGTTATAAATTCATCCAAACTTACCAACGTATATTGTAGCTTTTCTTTGCTTGATCAAAAAAAGTACCTATTTTAGTAACTCGTTTCAAGGTTGTAAATACATTTCACAAAGCTTTAACCATGCGTTTTATCCTTTTTTTCATCGCTTCAGTTTCCTATTTATTCGTGCTTTTCCAGTTTCCGTTGATTGAATCTTATTTCGTGGAAATGAATTTTTCATGGTCACTTTCGAAAATCATTCCGTATCTGTTGATGCTCATTTTCGCGGTGTTGATTGCTTGGCGAATTTCTCACCTCATTCTTTTGCCAACTCCACGTGCAAAACGCATCTTAAAAATTGGCGTTTTAGCGGGTTTAATGTCGCTTGGATTTGCTATTCAACCCATTTACGAAGGAGAATTTAACGACAATATTACGCCTGCGATTTCCGATCAACTCCGTTTTAGAAATACGGATTTAGTCATGGTTGGAATTCCTGGTTGCAACTACTGCTTGGCTTCCTTGGATGACCTCAAACAATTGAAGCGCAGAAATCCTTCGATGCGAATTCAAGTTGTTTTGTGTCGTCCGAATCGCAAGGATTTGAACCAATACCGCAAAATTGCTGGAAATTCAATCCGCATTTCTAGAGCTTCCGATCCAAATGAAATCACCGCGTTGATTGCTGGTAAGTTTCCAACCTTTTTACTGGTGAAAAACGGAGAAATCAAGTTGCTTTGGCCCAACAACCGCTTTGGTACAGGCGCAAAGGATTTTCTAGAAAATCAACTTCAAGATTCCAAGCAAGATTAACATTTATGTAACGTTTTTCCTTTCAAAATAACGTACATTTGCAACGTGTCAAGAATTCACAACATATTGATTTATACTTTCGCGCTTGTCATCTTCACAGGGACAATCGGAATCAACAAATTTGTGCATTTTTGCCTCGTCGACGGCGTGGATTACAGTTATGTCATTCCACAAGAACACGTTTGTAAACCAGTAGAAATCGAAAAATCCTGCTGCCACAGCGAATCAACCGATGCAGACGATCACCACGACGAAACTGCGGATAATCACTGTTGCAAAGAAGACGTTCGCTCCTTTAAAATTGCTTCTGATTTTACTCAAAAAGCGCCTAGTTCGTTGGATTGGACATTGATCGTTCCGGCAACAAGACCCACATTTTGGGCATATATTACTCCAACAAAAACCAACAAAATCCGAACTGGATTTATTTCTCGACCACCACCAAAATCGGGTCGAGAGATTTTAATCGATCACCAAGTATTTCGAATTTAGAATTGAATGGACACGTTGACGCATTTGTCGTCATTAACTAGGTATTCATTCAATTTTTAACCCATGAAATTTTCAATTTTAATTGGATTTCTTTTGATACAACTCCTTAGTTTTGGTCAACTAAAAGGAGTCGTTAAAGGCAAAACCTTAGACGAAACAAAAGAAATCATACCAAAAGCCAAGATTAAATCGCTGCAAACCAAGGAAGTTGTTTTCACTTCTGAAGACGGTATGTTTGAACTGATTCTAAGTAGAACATTGCCCGACACCTTGGTTTTTTCAGCATTCGGCTACCGAAACGACACGTTGATTGTCGGACAACAAGATCGGTTTGCGCTGATTGAAGTGGTATTATATTCAGACCAAATTCTCGATGAATTTGTCATCGAGTACAAAAAGCAAACGCATAGTTTTTCAAAACTCAAAACCTTGCACGTCGAGGAAATTGGCGAAGGTGAATTGCGCAAAGCCGCGTGTTGCAACTTGTCAGAATCCTTTGAAACGAATGCTTCAGTGGATGTAAACATGACGGATGCAATTTCAGGAGCAAAGAAAATTCAAATGATGGGATTGGACGGCGTCTATACCCAAATCCAGATGGAAAACATTCCCTACATGCGTGGATTGGAGAGCGCTTTTGGCTTGGGATCGATGCCTGGAACGTGGGTCGAATCGATTCAGATCACAAAAGGCACCGGAAACGTGGTCAACGGCTACGAATCCATGGCCGGATTGGTCAATCTCGAACTCAAAAAACCAGAGACGATGGAGAAATTTTACTTCAACGCTTACGGAAGTATTTTCGGACGCGGCGAATTGAATTTCCACGGAGGGAAACGCATTTCCAACAAATGGAAAACTGGATATTTCGCCCATGCCTCTGGATTGTTTGGAGAAATTGACAACAACAAAGATGGTTTTCGAGATGTTCCGCACGGAAAAAATGCTTCGTTTTTAAACCGATGGAGATACGATGGAAAACGCATGGAAGCGCAGTTTGGTGTCAATGCATACCTGGAAGAAAAAGAAGGCGGACAATTGGGGTACTCTGCGCGTAAAAACAGCAACTTGTATGGTGTACATATTTCCTCTCAACATGTTGATTTGTTTGCTAAAACTGGATTTTTGTTCCCTAAAAAACCGTATCAATCCGTCGGTATTGTTTACAATTTGAAATACCAAGAAACAGATGCATTGTACGGAATTCGTCAATTCAAAGGCGATGAAAAACGCGGCTACATCAATGCGATTTTTGATGGAATCATCGGAAATACGAATCATGGAATCAAAGCCGGATTGAGTTTTGTGTACGTCGATTTGAATCAACGGTTGGATTCAATTCACTTGCCACGCATCGAATATGTTCCAGGTGCTTTTTCAGAATATACCTATAAAGGCCTTCGTTTCACCGGTGTGTTAGGAATCCGTGGAGATTACCACAATTTGTATGGATTTCAAGCTTCTCCCCGATTTCATGGAAAATTCATTTTGACCGAAAACCTCGATCTTCGCTTCACTGCCGGAAGAGGATTTCGCGTTCCTAACGTGATGATCGACAACATCAGTTTGTTGGCTACCTCTCGAAAATGGATCATTGAGCCCAACATTCAACCCGAAATTTCATGGAATGTTGGCGGATCGATCGTTTATGATTTCAAATTTTTGAAACGAAAAGGAAACCTAAGCGCAGATTTCTATCACACCCTATTTGAAAATCAATTGTTGGTCGATCGCGATGCAGATATGCAATCGATATATTTCAAAAATTTGACTGGAAGATCGTATTCCAACAGTTTTCAGGTGGAAGTTTCGTTGCCCATTTTATCCAATTTCGACGTGCGTATTGCTTACAAATTCTTGGACGTAAAAGCGATGTACGGCGGAAAAATGCAGCAACAAGTCATGGTTCCCAATCACCGTGGATTCATGAATTTGGCATACAAAACCCGCAACAAACGTTGGGAATACGATGCGACGATTTCCGTCTTCGGCAAAAGTCGATTGCACATGGTACATTATGCGGACAATACGCATTCAACCGACAATCAGTCCAAGGTTTACCCTTTGTTGAATGCACAAATTACGCACGTTTACCGAAATTGGGATTTCTACATCGGCGGAGAAAACTTGACGAATTACATTCAAAAAGATGCATTAATAGATCCGCAAAATCCATTTGGAACAACTTTTGATGCTACACGTGTTTGGGCACCGATTCAAGGAACCAACATTTACGTCGGCGTTCGCTATAAAATAAAACAAGCTAAAAATCATCACTAAAATTTAAACGTATGAAATACATTCTTTTAATTTCGATTGCGCTCATGTCTATGAGTCTTGGTTTTAAACCAAAAACAGAAACGGTAGTCATCAAAACATCTGCCGAATGTGGCGAATGCAAAGAACGCATTGAAGCGAAACTCAATTACACCAAAGGGATTTCGTTTGCAGACTTAAATTACGAAACCCAAGAATTGACCGTAAAATTCAAACCAGACGTCACCAGTTTATTGGAAATCAAAACCATTGTTTCTGAATTAGGTTACGATGCCGACGAGGTGAAAGCCAATCCAACGGCACAAAAAGCATTGCCGGCTTGCTGTCAACCCAACGGAATGAAACATTAATCAGAAAAAGCTTCACGCGAACAAATCCGTGAAGCTTTTTTTTGCAACTTGTGAGGAAGATGGAGTAACTTTGTCAAAAAATCATAATCGCTTTCCAACCTTTTGTCAAGGATTGTATCTTACCAATATATTCGGTTGTATGAAGTACATGTTTTTTCTCTTGTTGGTGCTACTTGTTGGTTGTAAAAAAGACAGTCAATTGACGCAACCTTGCACGTTGAAGTTTCAAAATCAATTTGTTTCCAATGCTTCGCTTGGACTTTCAATTAGCGGTGGTGAAGTATCACTCAAAAAAATTGATTTCGAAGGCGATCGCACTGCGGGAAGTGAAGTTGAAATTGAAAAAGAATTTGAAAATTACTTCATTTCATTGTCCAACAATTTTTCGTGGAACGTAGAAATGGATATCCCAAACGGGAAATACACCAATTACCAAATCGAATTTCGATTTAGAAAAAATAGTGGATCGGCGTTGGTTTGGAGGGGATTCATCAATCAAAATGGTTCCGTTTTACCCATTGAAATTCAATTTCCATCGGATTTTGATTTGGAAGTCAATCATGCCAATCAGCCCGACTTACAAAAAGACAAAACATATACCTGTTCGTGGAAAGTCGATTTGAATCAACTTTTCGCAGGAATCACGAGCGTTCAAATTGATAATGCAACCGTTGATTCTAGTTCTGGAATCAATCAAATTAAAATCAGTAACACGGATAATTCGCTGATCTACCAACAAATTTTCAATAATTTTGAAGCTGCTTCTTCCTTGGAGATTTTATGAGTGAAATCCAAACATACGACCAACTGATTGAACGTTGTAAAGCTTGGGATCGCTCAGGTCAAGAAGAATTATACCGTTTGTTTTCAAGGGATTTGTGGAAAGTTTGTATGTTATACGCCACAGACAAAGACGAAGCATCCGATTTTTTGCATGATGCGTTTATGCACATTTTCAAAAATATCCAATCCTACCAACAAAAAGGATCATTGGAAGGATGGTTGCGCAGAGTGACGGTCAATCATTGCTTGCAAACGCTACGAAAGAAGAAAAAAAATCCATTTGCCGAATTCAACGAAAACCTACTCTCCGTAGAGGAACCTCACGAAGAAGAGGAACAATTTTCATTCGAACAAGTCTTGAGTCAAATCAACTTACTTCCTCAAAAAGCAGCGTTGGTACTGAAATTATACGCCATCGAAGG
>SSGT01000074.1 GCA_008017065.1 Crocinitomicaceae bacterium | reverse complement strand
TGCCACCAACCATTAGCCCGGTAGATTTGTCCCGTGTTATCTGGACACGTATCATACAATTCCACATCTGGATTGACGACCAAATTACTTTGAGAATGCATTATACTCGGAGCACAGAACTGTACTCCGAGTAATACTAGTAAGATATACTTATTGAATCTCAATTTTTGTGGTTTTGAATGTTCCATTTTGAAGTTGAATAAAGAGAAACTCCCCGATTCTACTAGTCATTAAAAATAAATCAACTTCTATTTGGCTAAAAGTAGGCCCTCCGATGCATAATTCTAAACGATGCACTGAGGAGTTGGGGTTTTGTTTGAAAACTGAACGCTGTGTAATTTAATTGGTTAGAGTAAGGTTACGACATTTTATTCAACAAATCAAACAAATAGTAAAATATTTGTTGCCTGATGCATGGCAGGCGAATTGTGAAATACTACTTTCCAATCAAATTGTGAACTATCTTTGCATTAAATTCAGGACACAACGTATTTTCGATGAAATTACATTATAGAGAAATTGGAGCAGGACAACCTTTCGTGATTCTTCACGGCTTGTTTGGTTATTCGGATAATTGGCAAACACATGCAAAAAAATTAGCGGATTATTACCGGGTAATTTTGGTCGATCAACGCAATCACGGGCATTCGGATTGGGCAGATTCGCATTCCTACGACGACATGGCGGGTGATTTGTTGGAAATCATCCACGAATTAAAACTGGAAAAAATCATTTTGCTCGGTCATTCCATGGGAGGAAAAACAGCCATGCGGTTTGCACAATTACACCCTGAATTGTTGGACAAGCTCATCGTTGTTGATATCGGTATCAAAACGTATCCAATGCACCACAACGAAATCTTGAATGGCTTGGAAGCGATAGATTTGAACCAAATTCAGACACGAGGCGAAGCCGAAGAAGCCATGTTGCCTTTTGTAAGTTCGCCCGGCGTGCGTCAGTTTCTACTCAAAAATTTATATTGGAAAGAAAAAGGCGTTTTGGCTTGGAGAATGAACATCGCTGCGTTGAGTGCAGAAATGCCCTTGATTTTGAATCAACTTCCAACCACCGAAGTGATGACTCCAACGCTATTCATACGTGGAGCGCTTTCCAACTACATCTTGGATGAAGATTGGGAAGATATCGAACAACTTTTTCCCGATAGCACGCTTGAAACAATCGAAAATGCCGGACACTGGGTTCACGCCGAAGCTCCGAAAGAATTTATGAATTTGGTGTTGACGTTTTGCTTGCGCTAAGTTTTTGTAAAAAAATGCGTTAATTGATTTTTTTTCTATCTTCGGTAAACGAAATCAATCGCATGAAACCAGGAGAAGAAGTTGTTGTACCGGTTTCTTTGAGCATGGATCCGTATGCTGGTCCGTGGAATAAAGAACAAGCAGCACATTTACTACGCCGGACTATTTTTGGTCCAACATTCCAACAAATTACTTCAGCAGTCTCTGCTGGAATGAACGCTACTGTAGCGCAAATCCTAACCATTCCCGTATTGGATCCCCCGTTGACCGTGAGCGCGAATGACGGAATTGCTCCCATTGGATCCACGTGGGTCAACAGTGTTTATCCCGCAAGTAACCCGGGCGCTTCAGAAAACAGCAGACGCGAATCACTAGCTGCTTGGGCGATGATACGTATCAATCAACAGTCGCTCAGTATCCGCGAAAAAATGTGTCTCTTTTGGCAAAATCATTTTGCTGCAGAGTTTACGTTTGATTCGCGTGCGACGTACAATTACCACAAACTCATCAATACCCATGCCTTGGGAAATTTCAAGCAGTTTGTCAAGGATATTGCGATTGATCCATGTATGTTGGTGTTTTTGAACGGCGCGACGAACAATGTGTTCAGTCCGAATGAAAATTTTGCCCGCGAATTGCTGGAACTTTACACCGTAGGAAAAGGACCACAAATTGCTCCTGGAGACTACACCACGTTCAAAGAAGAAGATGTGCTAGCAGGTGCAAAAATCATGACCGGCTGGCGAATTCAAGATTTCAACAGTACAACA
Source organism: Crocinitomicaceae bacterium (assembly GCA_008017065.1). Classification (GTDB taxonomy): domain Bacteria; phylum Bacteroidota; class Bacteroidia; order Flavobacteriales_D; family Crocinitomicaceae; genus JAQVCM01. The sequence continues at coordinate 15,593 of SSGT01000074.1, read as the reverse complement.
GTCAACAATACGTCCTCCTTTTTTCACGCGCAAATTCACGACACAACGACCAAAAACTTGTCGGAGCACTTTGGAAACGCGACAGTTGCTAATGCGGATGAAAATGAATACGCCAATTTTATCGACATCATTTTTCAGCAACCCGCTGTGGCAACATTCATTTGTCGAAAAATTTACCGCTACTTTGTCAACTACGATTTGACCCCAACAGTTGAAGATACAATCGTTGCCGTTTTAGCCGAAACATTCATCAATTCCAATTACGAAATTCTTCCCGTGGTGGAACAATTGCTGAAAAGTGATCACTTCTACGACATTGCTTTGCGCGGAACAATCATCAAAAATCCGATCGAATACATGTTTTCGATTTTCAATGCAACGCATTCAGTGCCCAATTATTCACTCGGAATCAATTATCAATTATACTTCAATGCCTATGCACTGTGCACTACGATTGGCATGAGTTATTTCCAACCGCCGAGCGTTGGTGGCTGGACAGCTTATTACCAAGCGCCATCGTTCACACGACTTTGGGCAAACTCAAGCTACATCAAATTGAGGTTTGATTTTGCAAGTTGGGTCACCTTGGCAGGCGGGATCTCGGTGGGTACTTCCAAATGGGGCGTCAATCACTTGGCGTTTTTGAATGGACTCTCCAACCCAAGTTCAGCGCCAGATGTGATTAATGATATCGTCACCGTTTTTTGTCCAAAAGGATTGAGTGCAACGAATATATTGACGCTCAAATACATTCTTACCAACGGTTTGCCCGATTTTGAATGGACTATTCAATACAACGATTATGCCGTTGACCCAAACAACACCACCGTTTCGGAACCCGTAAAAACGCGGGTAGCGTTGGTACTAGATCGCCTTTTTAAATTACCAGAATTTCAAACTATTTAGACATGAAAAGAAGAGATTTTGTAAAAAACATGTCGTTGTCTTCGTTGACAATTCCTTTTGTATTCAATAATTTCAAGTACGAAGCCATTGCAAACGATTTGTTTTTTGTACCCAAAATGGCCGAAGACCGCGTGCTCATCTTGATCCGTTTGAATGGTGGAAATGATGGTTTAAATACGGTAATTCCCTTAGATCAATATGAAAACTTACTCATTCAACGTCCCAACATCATTGCGCCAGAATCATCGATTTTAACCTTAAATCCAGCTGTTGGCCTGCATCCAGTGATGACGGGAATGAAAAACATGTTTGAAGACGGAAAACTATCGATCATTCAAAACGTGGGTTATCCCGAGCAAAATCGTTCACACTTTAGATCGATGGACATTTGGACCAGCGGAATGATGGATATTTCTGCAACACGCGGCTGGCTTGGACGAAGCATGGACAATGCGTATCCTAACTTCCCCGATGATTATCCGAATACCGATTATCCTGATCCGTTTGCGATCAGCATGGGCTACGAAGTGTCGGCAACTTGCCAGGGGTTGATGGCCAACTTTTCGCACACGGTTACCAATCCGTTTGATAGTGTCAATCTCGGCACCGCAAGCGGCTTGAACGATGGAACCTATTACGGTTCGCACATGGAATACTTGTCGACCATCATTGCCCAAACAAATGCGTACGGTGCGCAGGTGAACGATGCTGCCAATGCAGGAAGTACACTTTCATCACTGTACGACAACAACAATCCGTTGGCAGTGCAATTGCGCTACATCGCACAAATGATTTCTGGTGGTCTGAAAACAAAGGTGTATATCCTAAATATCAATGGATTTGACACGCACGATTCGCAAGTGGCTTCCACCAGCACAATCACTGGAAAACACGCAGATCTATTGAAAACCTTGTCGGATGCCATCGCTGCATTTCAAAACGACTTGATGTTGCTCGGATTGGAAAGTCGCGTGGCAGGAATGACGTTCTCGGAATTCGGACGACAAATTGCCTCGAATGCCAGTTTGGGAACAGATCACGGTGATGCTGCGCCTTTGTTTTTATTCGGAGGTTGTTCAAACACGAGCATTTACGGCGCAAATCCGACGATTACGAACGAAATCGAATCGCAGGCAGGCATTCCGATGGCAATTGATTTTCGAGATATCTACGCGTCTGTTTTGAAAGATTGGTTTTTGGTGGATCCAACGGAGATTCAAACCATGTTTGAACATTCGATCACGTATCACAACGTGTTGGGCGCATGTAACCTTTCGGTTGCTGAAACGGAAAAAGACAAAAACACTTCGCTCGTATATCCAAATCCAGCAGGAAATAACGCAACGCTTCGGGTTCAAACCAACGACGAATGGACTAAAATTACGTTGTATGACCTCCAAGGAAGACAAATCAAAACGTGCTTTGACGGTGTTTTGCATCCACAAATGCATCACATTCCGATTGATTTAAGTGATCTCGCGGTTGGAAACTACCGCATTCAAATTTGGAAAAAATCGGGGAATGAATCCATTCAGATTCAAAAGGTGAAATAGTGGTTGGGAAAATAGGTGTTTCGCTGGAGTTATTTTGATTGCAATCCTTCGAAATATGTTGATTAACAATGACTCGTGAAATTCTTAGAAAAAGTAAATCTTTATACCATGTTAACTCCACAACAGAAAAATATAATTAAAAATGTGACTCAACGAGTTAAACCGACACTTGTAGGTGTGTTTGGATCTTATGCACGTGGAGAAGAAAATGAAAAAAATGATCTTGATATTCTTATCGACTTTGACATGAAGGTTGATCTTCTTGAATTAATCGCCATAGAGCAAGAACTCTCAGAATTACTTGGAATCAAAGTTGATTTAATTACGTTGCGCTCGGTAAATGCCTCTCTCAAACCATATATTGAAACGGATCTAATCCGATTGGTATGAAAAAAGACCCTATCATCTATATCGAACACAACCATTCGTGTATTTCAAGAATAAAAGAATATTCTGAGGGAATTGATGAAGTTGAGTTTTTAAAGAATAATATGATTCAAGATGCTGTTATCAGAAATTTTTAAATCATTGGTGAGGCTATAAAAAAATTAGACCCCGATTTCCGTGCAAAATATTCTTTAATTGAATGGAAGAAAATCGCTGGAATGAGAGATAAGTTAATCCATGATTACATTGGGGTTGACCTTTGGTCAGTTTGGGGAGTTGTGGAAAATATCATCCCAATGCTTGATACTCAAATTAAAGAAATCCTTAAAAAGGAAAAAGGATTCTAGCAACCATTGATAATTCATTCCTCAAAATTACCGCAATAAAAACTAAATTAGGATCAGATTGTATTGCTGATAAATGATATCTTGAAATTTAATATCAAACCGCGTTAGGGATAGCAGTGGAAATCCTGTTGGAGGGACGACAACAGATTGCAACGAATAGCCCGACCGAAGGGAACGCCCAACCTATTTAGATCAACCTAAATTCCCAATTCGCTCATCAAACGTTGCATTTGTGCTTTTAAGGTTTCCGCTTCGACGAATTGTGAACCAATGACTGTTTTCGTTTAAGTACATATAAGATTGTAACTACCGTTTCATCGTAGTAATGCGCCACCGGATTGCACGAAGTTTTTTGATTGTTCGCCGTGATGAGTATATTCAATGTCAATAGATAAGTTTCTGGCGTCGTTCTTTTCCATCAATGCACCAAGTACACGAATTTCTTCTGCTGAAAAATAAGCGTAAAAGTTTGTGCATTAAATTATTTAGCATACCTTTATTATGATTAGATTAATTAGCCAATACCGAAATATATTTACACATGAAATTTCCTACTATTTTATTTTCTATTTTTCTCTTGCTGCTGGGCTGCAAGGAAAAAGACAAAACCATTACCAAATCGTATTGTGAGGAAAACCCAGGAAGTTGCCAAAGTGTACTGGAAGCAAAAAAGTTTTTTGTATTTAAGGTGGGATCTTGGTGGGTATACGAAGAAGAAACATCACATTTACGAGATTCCGTTTATGTGACGGAATACTACAATGCTGGAAATTATGATTTTGACATCCGTACTCACAGCACATTGGAAGGTTATAATTATCATTATTGGCCTTATTACGCTGGAGGAAATCAAAGTTGTAGCCAAAACATACCTGTTAACATGAAATGCTTGTATGTCGAGAGGTCGAAAGGTAAATCGGGAGATTTTGTTGGTGAAGACAATTGTTTTTTTGTGAAATACAACAAAAATGATTTTACATACGCGCCCAACAATATATATTATACGAACAACAAAATTATTGTAGAAGATATACTTCTAAATTTTTCTGTAGGTGACTTAAATTTTGGTGAAACAGTAAAAATTCATGAGTTAAGCACAAGAATAGAAGGTATTCAACCAACCAATCATTATTGGTCTAAAAATGTAGGGTTAATTCGAAAAGAGCTGTTGGACAGCAACCAAATCTGGAACTTGGTGGATTACCACATAGAAATTTAATCAATTAATAACTATATGAAACACTTACTGATCACTGTCGGGCTGATGGTGCATGGGATCTTTTTTGCCCAAACCGATCAAGCCAATCTAGAAAAATACTGGAAATTCAGGAATGCTTTTCGAGAGAAATTTGTGAAAATTGGTGCTGAGCCAGGCGAAAGTCTCCCAGCGGGGGCTATACTCCCGTATGAATGTCAGGACAACACAAATTTTGACGGATCTGGATTTGGGGAAATGCGCTGGGGAGATGGTACGATCCGGCATGGACATTATCTGGGGCTATTAGCTACTGAGTATAGGTTGCTCAAAAATAATGGACAAGATGTGACTGGGGTATTAAATGAATTGTATTATGCTTTAAATGTTGTCAACAGATTGGATTTAAAAGCGGAGTATGAGCAATCTAAATTTTATGTTTCAAATCCTTACTCTCCAAACCTAAATGGCTTCTATCTCCGTGAAGATATACCAGAAGACTTTGCAACCAACCATTGGGGAACAGATCTATTGGAAGCAAGATGTACAAACTCTGTGTACTACAGGAATGACAATTCAGAAAAACTAAATACCGATGGTTATATCAATCGGGGCAATGGTTACCAAAACGTACCCAGCCTTGATCAAATGACCAGCTTGATGGTTGGGTTTTCATTAATTCATAAATTGGTGGACGATATATACGTAAAACCAACCTCCTCAGATGCAGGATTCAATGTTGTTACTGAAACTAAACTGATAGTCGACCGAATGATGACTTACGCATCAACACGTAACTGGTTCATCATTGATATCAACGGATGGCCTGTCGCAAACGGTGGTGGCGATTTGTGTTTTGCTGCATACCCATTAACACAAGCTGCCAACAGAATCTTGGGAAGTACTTCCTATCACTCTCATTTCAAACGAGAAGACATTAATTATGGAGGAATTCAACATTGTATCACAGGGTTTGGGAGCGATGATCAAATCACACAAATAGAAGCTTGCGATAACTTGAACTTATTACAAAGCAACAAGAAGAGTTATCTTCAAAATTTGAATGCAGGAATTCCAGGTACTCAAAACAATCAATACAATTCTGTATTTCAAAGTTGGCAATTAGGTGGTTCTTTAAATATCCCAATCAGTGCCTCATCATCTGTTTGGAATTCACTAATTGTTTCAATTTCTGACCCTGAATTCTTCACGCTCTTCAATAGAGATAAATATATGAAAGAATATCATCGAACAATTATATTTAATTTAGGTGTAGTTTCTGGGCAATGGGATAAAAACCAAGCAAAATCTTGGTCTTTATTCACGGGAAATAAACAACTAGAATTAATTAATGCAATCTTGACAAATACCACACCTGTTAACGGATTTTTTGATTTCAGAACACTTTTAGACGTAATGCCAATCGAGGGTTCATACAATTTAAAAGGTGGTAATTGGCCGCAGACCCATACTGACTCAAAATTTCAAACCAATGGATGGGGTGGAGAATATCGGTGGACAAATCCTGATGCTTCAATGGGAGTAGGTGGAGAACATGGAATATATAATGCTATTGATTATATGTTGTTTCACAATTTATATAGGTTAGTGTTTCAGCCAAACTTGGCATACGCACCAACTTCTGATTGTTATTGTGGAAACCCTATTTCAAAACCTGTTGAAGGAAGTCAAGGTCAAATTGATGCAACAACATCACTAAACCTCAAACTTGCACATCTAGAAACATGTCCAACAGATGTTTTTACTCCTGTAAATCAATCTATAAATGGAATTTTTAACATTGAACCAAAATTTCCAGATTATATTAATTTAAAAATCTTTACAGTAGACTATAATATTGCTAATGCAGTAATTATTTCAGGTGGCGTGGTAAATGTACGAAATCAATTTATACTTTGTAATTCTAAAACACTGGATGTACAACCCAATGCAAAATTAAATGTCGAAAAACGTGAAATGATAATTAATGGAAGCTCTAGAGTTAACAACTCTGGCGAAATCCGAATAAAATCAGGAACAAACATTACAATCAAAAATTTAGGTAAACTAACATTAAATACTGGTTCAAAAATTGTTATCGAAGATGGAGCGAAATTAATTATAGACTATGGTGGTATCTTAGAATATTACAATGGTGCACAAATTATTACTGAAGGTGAAAATAGTGAAATTATCATGCGTTCATCCATAAAAATAATGAATACTGGGACATTTAAAATTGATCATTCTTCAAGTGTACATAGTGGAAGACTAATTTTTGATGGCGGAATGTTTATTGCAGAACAACCAAATACCATTATTGATTTGAAAGGTAAGTCGAATACAGACGAATTCATTGTCATTAAACCCACCCGAAAGTTGTGGATTACTGACTCAGACATTTCTCTCTTTAGTATTGAAAAATGTAGGCTTGATATTCCATCAATGGGTAAAATTGAAATGGAACAACCATTTACCAGTAAAAATGTAGTTTTTACATCAACTTCCAATAATCTCGGAATAGCACTAGCAGACAACAGTTCCTTCACCAATTGCGACTTTATTGATGTGTACATCGAGGCTTTTTTAAATACAAAAAATACCGGTAAACTAAATCTAAGTACTTGTAATTTCAGTAGAGTAAATACAGCGTTGAATAGCTCATCAAGTGAATACGTTATGGTAAATGGAATGGGGTACACGATTTACAACTGCACTTTTAACAATCCAAGAATGAACGGAATCCGATCATTTAACCTTACTTTTCCATCAACAATCTCAACATGTACTTTCACACAGAACACAGATAATGGTAGGGGAATCAAAGAAAATTCAACTGCAGAACTGATTGTGAGAGGATGTAACTTCAACAACATGAAGTATGGTATAGAAAAATATTCTGGAAAATTAACTTTGAGATGCAATAACTTTCAGAGTATTAAGATGCTTAACCTAAGTTTATATAATGGATGTATATTAAATATGAGTTCAGATGATTTTGCAGGTTACAATGTTCTAAACAAAACAACTGACAACAAAAACATTCTATTAAGTTCTGCAGGAATTCCAAATATCAATAATGGATATAATTTCTTTGATGACAATAGCCTGTATATATTGGATGGAACACTTGCATCGACTTGCTCCATGACGTGTAGAATTACTGCCAGTAAAAATCAATGGAATTCAGGAAATATAGCTCCGCTGGCGAGTAAGTTTAACTTACTTTCGTCAAATATACCTATTCCTATGTCTTATGTCGTAACAACTGCAAATCCAACAATCAAACCTATGTGCGGTTTTTACGACCCACTAGACCCAGGAAATCCAAATGGAAAATCACTTGTTTCTACCGATAGAATACCTATGATTTGGACTTCAAACTATGACTCAATCCGGTTGGACTCTGCTATAATTAATGCAATGAGGAAAATGGAGTTGTTTGACAGTCTTGCAAATGACTTGGAAGCAGTAGAAATTTTTAACGATGTATTTACAAGCGGACTTTCTAAAACTGACTCAATTGCAGGATATTGGCTTAGATTTTCACTTCATCACATGAAGTCAGCGTTGGAAAATGCATTCTCAAATGGAAAAATTTCCCGAGAAAATAATACTACTAAATTCGAAGAACATGTAACAATGTATTCAAATGCATTGATGTATATGACAGATACAATTATCGATGAAAGCAACTATATCTCACAATTCTATCACGAAATGAACAAAGCACATCTATTCAGATTGATTGGACATTCACAAATCGGATTGAACATCATGGATGGTATTGAAAATTGTGGACTTGATTCCTCTGAACAACAGTATTTGAATTATTGGAAAACAGAATATACTAAAGATTTGATTTTTGATGAAATCGGAGTTAACGCACTGGATTCAAACATCATTATCGATACCGCTAATTACAATCTTCCGATTCCATTGGTTTTTAACCAATACTATTTTGGAGCACAGATCAACGGCTTGTTTGATATCGCTTACCCAAACTGTGAATATTACACACCTGATAAAATGTTAAAGGAATTCAATAAGCCAGAATTTGCAATATTTCCAAATCCAGCAGACGAATTGGTAAATATCATTTTGAATCAAAGCATGTCAAATGGAACAACTTCAAAACTTGTATTTCAGTCAACTGATGGGAAGATTGTTTTAGCTACTACGTACAATGAAACTGAAAACGCATTGAAAACAATCAATGTGTCTTCATGGAACCCTAGCATATACTTATACAAATACACAATTGCTAATGGAAAAACTTTTATGGGGAAATTGGTAGTCAAATAATTCTGAATTTTAATCAAACTCGAAGGGTGTATCATTGAAAATACACCCTTTATTTTTATTTGTTTCCCCATTTCGATCAAAAATACAATCATATCGTAGTATAACTGTAAATAAAAAGCCAGAAAAATAGATGTAGAGCACAAAAAAAAGAGGCTGTCTCAAAAAGGCAGCCTCTTTTTTTTGCGTAAAACCTCCAGTTTTCACAGCCTAAAACTTGCTTATAAATTTGGTAATCAGTATATTTACATTGTAATTTTTATTGATTTTCAATGGGTAGTCCGACTTTTAAATCTTACCATCAAGACCAATTAATGGCATTTCCACCTAGTTTGGAGGAGCTAGTTCCAAAAAATCACACGGTTCGAGTTGTGAATGATATAATCAACCAGATCAATTTAGATATCCTTATTGATGAATATGAAACAAAGGGGCGCGCTAGCTATCATCCATGTATGCTTTTAAAAGTTATAGTTTATGGCTACATCAACAATATATATTCCTCACGAAAATTAGAAGCGGCTTGTAAGGAAAATGTACATTTTATGTGGTTGAGTGCAATGAACTATCCCGATCACAATACCATCAATCGATTTAGAGGTGTGAAATTGAAAAACACACTCAGAAGTGTATTTGATGAAGTAGTTATGTTGTTGGCTCAGGAAGGTTTATTAAGTATTAAGGAGGTTTTTACTGATGGCACGAAGATAGAGGCTAATGCTAACAAATACACGTTTGTTTGGAAAAAGGCAATCCAGACAAATAAGGAAAAAATGAAGAAGCAGTTGGAATCAATATGGGAGTATGCGCAAAGCGTATCTGACAAAGAGGATAGTTTACCCGATCCACCTGACTTTACAAACATTGATTCAGACAAGGTAAAAAGTGCTGTTGAGAAATTAAATGCTACTTTGTCTAAAGCTAAGAATGTAGATAAAAAGCAGCGAGCAAAAATGAACTACATCACAAAAAACTTTCCTTCAAATATTGAAAAATATGAACAGCAAGAAGCAATATTAGGCGATCGAAATAGTTATAGTAAAACGGATCAAGACGCTACTTTTATGCGTATGAAAGAAGACCACATGCTTAATGGTCAATTAAAACCGGCTTACAATGTTCAAATCTCAACTTCAAATCAATATATCGTAAATTACACTTTGCACCCCAATCCAACAGACACAAGAACACTAAAAGAGCATATCGAACAACACGAAAAAAGCTTTGGGAAAGTACTTGAAAGTGTGACAGCTGATGCTGGATATGGGTCAGCAGAAAACTATGATTTATTAGAAACTAAAAGCATCAAACCTTTTGTTAAGTACAACATGTTTGACAAACAACAAAATGAAAACTACAACAAAAAGACATCCTTTAGCTCAGAACAATTACATTACAATAAAGAGAAAGATGTTTTCTATTGTCCTATAGGGCAAGAAATGAATTTCATTGGATACAGCAAAAGAAAATCAAGCACTGGATACGAACAAACACTTAAAAAGTATCAAGCCAAAAACTGTTCAACTTGCCCTTTAAATGGAGTCTGTCATAAATCTAAAGGAAATCGCACCATCGAAATAAACCATTCATTGAAAGAACATAAAAAGAAAGTTCATCAATTACTGAACAGTGAAGAAGGCATAGAAAAAAGGAAAAAACGCTGTTACGATGTAGAACCTGTATTTGGGAACATTAAAAATAATCACAACTTTAAGCGATTTATGCTTCGAGGTAAAGAAAAAGTTGAAATAGAATGGGGATTATTAGCAATAGCGCAAAATATCAGAAAAAAAGTCGCGTAAAAAGCTGAAAATCGGAGTAAATAAGTTAAAAAAGATCAATTGGAACACGGAAAATGTCAATTATCAAAAAATACCCGAATCTGAAATTTAAAACTCAATTTCAAAAATCAAAATACTTGGAAACAAAAAAAAGAGGCCGCTCATTATTTTGAGACAGCCTCTTTGAGTATCTGTTTAAAATGCTTAGTTATTCAACGCTTCAGCACCACCAACGATCTCTAAGATTTCGTTTGTAATTGCTGCTTGTCGTGCTTTGTTGTAGCTCAACGTCAAGCTTCGTTTCAACTCACTTGCATTGTCGGTTGCTTTGTGCATTGCCGTCATACGTGCGCCATGCTCCGAAGCCGCAGAATCCAGCAGCGATTTGAAAAACTGAATTTTCAATGATTTTGGGATCAATTCAGCAACGATTTCTTCTTTGGAAGGCTCGAAACTGTAGTCTGCAACGCCATCGCCTATTTCTGAAACAGTTGGAATAATTGGAAGCAATTGCTCTGTTTTAACCAATTGGAAACCAGCATTCACGAATGAATTGTAAACGATTACTACTTCGTCTACTTGTTTTGCAAGGAACATATCCATCACGTTTTGCGCGATTTCAGCAGCGTTCTCGAATGTCAACGCACCAAAGATATCTTCAACACCAACTACATCATTTTTGATTCTCAATTCACTGCGGCGAAATGCGTCTGTTACTTTTTTACCAAAGCAAATAATTTTCGTGTTTTTGTTCGCATACTCTTCATTCAAAAGCACGTTTACACGCTTGATAATGTTGTTATTAAAACCACCACACAAACCACGGTTGGAAGCAACGGCCAAAATCAACACATTTTTAACTTCTCTTTGATCAGAAAAAGCGTTTTCAGACAAATCCAAGGTTGCACTTAAGTTGCGTAAGATCTCCTGCAATTTTTCAGAATAAGGACGCATTTGCGTGATCGCATCCTGAGCACGTTTTAACTTCGCTGCAGAAACCATCTTCATGGCAGAAGTAATCTGCATGGTAGATCCAACGGAGGTAATACGACTTCTAATTTCTTTTAAATTCGCCATTGTGTTTAACTATGAATTGAAAACAGTAGTCTCTAATTCAACGAGACTACTGTTTTCCAATTTTCAATTAATTAGTATTTGTCAGCAATTTGCTTCGCTACTTTCGTCATCACGTCTGTAGCTTCATCCGTATATTTACCAGCTTTCAAAGCCAACATCACGTCTGCGTGTTTTGCTTCCATGTAGTTCAAATATTCTTTTTCGAATTCTTTGATTTTGTTTACGGGAACATTTTGCATCAACCCTTTTGTACCTACAAAGATGATTGCAATTTGTCTTTCAACAGAATATGGATCACCGTCTTGTTGTTTCAAAATTTCCAAGTTACGAGCACCTTTGTCCAATACTGCTTTGGTTGCAGCATCTAAATCAGAACCAAATTTCGCAAACGCTTCCAATTCGCGGTATTGTGCTTGGTCTAATTTCAACGTACCTGCCACTTTCTTCATCGATTTGATTTGCGCATTTCCTCCTACACGAGAAACGGAGATACCTACGTTGATCGCTGGACGAATCCCTGAGTTAAACAAATCTTTTTCCAAGAAAATCTGACCATCTGTAATCGAAATTACGTTGGTTGGAATGTACGCAGAAACGTCACCCGCTTGTGTTTCAATGATTGGCAAAGCCGTCAATGATCCACCTCCTTTTACCAAATGCTTGATTGATTCTGGTAAGTCATTCATTTGCGCCGCAATTGCATCATCCGCAATAATTTTCGCAGCACGCTCTAATAAACGGGAGTGCAAGTAGAAAACGTCACCTGGATACGCCTCACGACCTGGAGGACGACGTAGCAACAATGAAACCTCACGGTAAGCAACCGCTTGTTTCGATAAATCATCAAAAACGATCAATGCAGGACGACCAGAGTCGCGGAAGAATTCACCTACCGCAGCACCCGTCATTGGTGCATAAAACTGAGTTGGAGCTGGATCAGAAGCATTTGCTGCCACGATAACCGTGTACGCCATTGCACCTGCATCTTCCAATTTTTGCACAATTCCCGCAACTGTCGAACCTTTTTGTCCGATCGCAACATAAATACAAAAAACAGGTTCTCCTCTATCGTAAAATTCTTTTTGGTTGATGATCGCGTCGATTGCAACAGTTGTTTTTCCTGTTTGACGGTCACCAATAATCAACTCACGTTGTCCACGTCCGATCGGAATCATCGCATCCACCGCTTTGATACCAGTTTGCAACGGCTCCGTTACCGGCTGACGGAAAATAACCCCTGGCGCTTTACGCTCAATCGGCATTTCGTATAAATCACCTGTGATTTCACCTTTGCCATCAATTGGATTTCCCAATGTATCGATAACACGTCCAACCAAACCGTCACCAACTTTCACTGATGCGATTCTACCCAAACGTTTTGCAGTATCACCTTCTTTTACTTGTGATGAACGACCCAAAAGTACAGCTCCTACATTGTCCTCTTCCAAGTTCAATGCAATTCCTTGTAATCCTCCGTCAAATTCAATCAACTCTCCGTATTGAACTCCATTGAGTCCGTAGATACGTGCAATACCGTCACCAATTTGGAGTACAGTACCCACTTCCTGAAGTTCAGCTTCTGATCTGAAACCTGAAAGCTGCTCTCTTAAAATTGCAGAAACTTCTGCTGGTTTTACATCTGCCATGTTCTATTGCTTTACGTGTTCCGAAAATCCGGACTATCGTGTTAAACGTTGTTTTAAATTATTTAATTGATTCGAAATAGACGCATCGATGCGGTTGTCACCCATACGGATTACAAAACCACCAATCAGCGACGTATCGATTTTTTCATCTATTTCCAATTTCCCATTGACCGTTGCTTGTACTTTGTCTACAATTGCTGTTTTAGTAGCGGCATCCAAGGTCCCAGCTGAAATCAACGTAACGGGAACGATTCCTAAATGTGCTTTCAATTGCAGATCAAACGAAGCTGCGATAGCAGGCAAAAAGCCCTCTCTTCCATTTTTTGTAATCAATTGAATGAATGAAATGGTCAAGGAATCAAAATTTCCAAACAACTTGTTGAAAATTTCGTTTTTCTTTTCAGCGTTGATTACAGGACTATCCAAGAAGACTTGAAAATCTTTCGTGTCGTTGTAAGCCGAACTGAACGCACGCATATCGTTCGAAATAGCCTCGGTCTTTTTATTCTCGACTGCTAGTTCCAACAACGCTTTAGCGTATCTTGTTGCTGCTTTAGTTCCTTTCATCTTCTCGCTTAATTCAATTTAATATCTTGTGCCAACTTCGAAGCCAATGCTTTTTGTTTTTCATCAGAACTCAACTCAGTCATGATCAATTTCTCTGCGATTTCGATAGAGAATGTCGCGATGTGTGCTTTCATTTCTGACATTGCAGCTGCTTGTTCTGCTTGAATTGCTTGACGCGCTGCAACCAAAATTTTCTCAGCCTCCACTTTCGAACTTGTCTTTGCCTCTTCGATCATTCTGTCTGCTGTTGCACGAGCATCTTTGATCATACTATCGCGTTCAGCTCTTGCCTCTTTGATCAAATGCTCGCTATTCGCTTGCAATGAAGCCATTTCTTTACGTGCTTGTTCTGCCATTTGAATCGCATTCTCGATGCCTTCCTCACGTGACTTTAAGCTATCCAAAATCGGTTTCCATGCAAACTTACGCATTAACAAAATAATAATCAGCAAAATAACTGATTGCATTATAAATAAACCTGGCGAAAAATCGTTAATTAACTTATCCATTTCTACTTTATTTACTTTATTTTATTCCTTTTGTTTAATAACCTGATAAAAAATGATTTCTACAACCAACCGTTGCAGAAACCATTTTAGTGTCTTGGGACTATTTTCCTAAGATCAAAGCACCGAAAGCAAGACCTTCCAAAAGTGCACCGATGATGATCATCGCTGTTTGGATCTTACCAGCAGCTTCTGGCTGACGAGCAATACCTTCCATTGCTTTTCCACCGATTTGACCTAAACCGATACCACCTCCGATAACGATTAATCCTGCTCCAATTAAATTGTACATAATTATAGATTATAAATTAAACAAAAAAACTTATTCTAGTGGTGATCGTGATCTTGCACTGCCATTCCGATAAACAAGGAAGACAACATCGTAAAAATAAACGCTTGCAAGAACGCAACCAACAACTCAATAACGAAGATAAACAACGACAAAACCATCGACATTCCAATTGAACCAACTGGAGTAAATGCTACTTTCAATGTAATCATCAACGCAATCAAACTCATCAATACAAAGTGACCCGCAGTGATGTTTGCGAACAAACGAATCATCAACGAAAACGGCTTTGTAAACATCCCCAATACTTCGATTGGAGCCAAAATGATTTTCATTGGAACTGGAACACCTGGCATCCAAAAAATGTGTCCCCAATATTCTTTGTTTGCACTAAATTGTACAATCAAGAACGTAAACAAGGCCAAACTCATCGTCACTGCAATGTTTCCTGTAACGTTGAATCCAAGTGGTGTCAAGCCCAATAAGTTTACAATCCAAATGAAAAAGAAAACGGTCAACAAGAATCCCATGAAACGACGGTATTTTTTCTCACCGATATTTGGTCGAGCAATCTCGTCACGCACATAGATTACCAAAGGCTCCAATACACGTCCAACGCCTGTTGGGATCGGCCCTTTTTTGTAGCTTTTCGCCAACGAACCAAACAATAAAATCATCAACAAACCAGTCACCAGAATCCCCAAAACACTTTTGGTAATCGACAAATCCAATGGCTTTGCATTTACTGGATGCGTGTGCTCTTTGTTGTACGTAATCGTTCCAGCAGCGTCTGTTTTGTAGATTTTGCCGTGGTACAATTTGTAGAAATTACCTTTACTTTCTACAACGCTTTCACCGTGGTGAAATTTAGACGAAGAAAAAAGATGCAACCCATTGTCCCACAAAATCACAGGAAGTGAAAAACCGTAATGTTTCCCCGTTTCCCCGTCTGTAAAGAAAATAAAATCATGTGCATCCTGTAAGTGGTGCTCGATGTATGCATTGATGGCTTCAGGAGTATTGATCGGACCAGTTGC
>SSGT01000112.1 GCA_008017065.1 Crocinitomicaceae bacterium | reverse complement strand
TTTGTGCGCTTACATTCAACACAAAGAATAACGCGAAGAGAATTTGAAAGAATTGTTTCATTGGTTTTTGAATAAAATGAGCTAGTAAGAATAACTTTCTCACTAGCTTCAAATTTAAAATATTTATTTTACAGTTTGAAAATTAATTTGTGAACCATCGTCAAAAATGAACTTGTTGAATAAAATTCCTGATGGAATACCCCCTGGTACTGTAATTAGATCCGTACTATTCGCATCTTTCTCCAACACATAATTTTTTGTAAAAATCAAATTTGCATTTTTGTCGTATAATTGATAGGTGCAATTAACACGCGCAGTTGGATTCAATTGAAGACTAAACTGATTGTTGATCACAGGTACTGGAAATGCCGTGATTCCCAAAAAATCGGCGTCCGTCAACTGATCTCTCGAATCGCGACGTGCTTCAAAAAAATCAACGGAATAGGAAGCATCTGCATACTGAATTCCTACACTATACAATCCTCGTTGAATCTGAATCGACGATCCAACAAATTCGCCCTTGTTATTGAACAAATCAGCTTCTTTCACAACGATTGGAGCAACACCTGCACTGTCCAATCTAAAAAAAGTAATCATTGTCTCTCATACATCCAGAGAAATGATCAATATCATCATCGCAATGCAGCCAGTTAAAATTAGTTTTTTCATAGATAAATTTATTTCTGCAAGATTTAGAAAAAAATAATTAAAAAACATCACCAGAAATAGCCATTTTTAACTCACTACAATTAGCCATCTTTTACTCACTAGAAGTAGTGAGCAGTGACAAAATTACCTACTGTAAAACGATACTTCGGGTGCGTGTAGCTTACCTGACTTGGATGGTTTGCGTAACCGGGAAAAATGCAAAAAGACGACTTGATTACAAACCAAAAATGGCCACGCCTTTACGACGTAGCCATTTGTTTATGTACTAAAAATGAATGAATTAATACTAGAATGCGCGTGAACCAACAGACACGAACTCTTCATTATTAACCCAAGCCTCGTAAGCCAGTCTGGCCTTGTTTCTTTTCCATTTCATCACCTTTAAAATACGAAAAGAGCGATTGATTGATCTGCTGATGCTAACGAACACTTTCATAACCGACTGTTTTAAATGAGTAACACTATTTTTTTGTTTTTGTTTTGTACAGATTCGATTTGCAACCAAACTGATAGCGTAAAATTAATATTTAATTAATCTGAAAAACTGTTTTAAAGCGCTCAATACCTGCAATGAACACACATTTCGACAAGTTGAAATTCTTTGCCGTTAAGATGTCCATTATGGCGGATAAAACTCCATAAAAAATAAGTGCAAAAACTATAAAAGTGGCAGTTTGCTAAACAAAACAAGGTTTTGGGTCAACAAAAATGGTATTTTGAAAAAAAGAACGTCGATGCACAAACGCTTTAGATGATATTCACTTCTCGGTCTAACAAAATCCCAAATTTGTCGAAAACGTCTTTTAAAATAGCTGTCGACAAGTCAAACAATTGAACGCCGGTGGCACCTCCGTAGTTGACGAGTACGAGTGCTTGAAGCTTATGAACGCCATAATTATCGATTGTTTTTCCTTTCCAACCTGCGGTTTCGATCAACCAACCTGCGGGCATTTTTACAAAACCTGCGCTTACAGGATAACTTGGTACGGTTGGATATTCGGACTTAATCTTTTCGAAAACAGCTGTTTCGACTACTGGATTCTTGAAAAAACTTCCCGCATTTCCAATAACGGCAGGATCTGGCAGTTTGCTTTTGCGAATCGCAATCACAGCATCGCTGACATCCTTGATGTTCGGATTTAGAATTCCTTTCGATTTCAATTCCGTCTCAATCGCTCCGTAGGTTGTGTTTAGGTTGATTTTTTTGGAAAGACGGAAATAAACGTGTGTGATGATGTATTTCCCTTTAAGCTTGCGCTTGAAAACGCTTTCTCGGTAGCCAAATTCACAGGCTGCATTGTCAAAGGTATGTATCTCACCCGTTGCGATTTCGAATGCCTCCAACTTTTCAAACACATTTTTGATTTCAACGCCATACGCACCGATATTTTGCATCGGACTTGCGCCAACGCTTCCCGGAATCAAGGATAAATTTTCAACACCCGCATATCCATGATCGATGCAATGCAACACGAAATCATGCCACACTTCGCCAGCACCTGATTTAAGTACAACGCTTTCGTCGTTCTCTTCAACACAGGCAATCCCTTTAATTTCATTTTTAACTACAAGTCCATCAAAATGCTTTGAAAAAAGCACATTGCTTCCGCCACCCAACACCAACAAAGGAATGTTTTGAAAATCTTTGAGAATTTGTTTCAACGCTTGTACCGAATCAAATCGGGTGAAATAACGTGCATTGACATCAATACCAAACGTATTGAACGGTTTGAGACTTGCGTTTTCTAAAATCATGGAACAAAGATACGCGGGTTTCGATGAAACACAAAAAACGGAAGCTGAAAGTCATGAACAAATGCCGGTTGATTGTGTTAAAAACAAAAATGCATTTGGTCATGAATTCAACTTCCGCTTGATAATTTGGTTCTGGATGTTGATTTAATAGTTTTGATTTTTCGTTGAAAAATCAAAACTATCTTAATGACTTGGATTCTTACTTATTTATGCTTGATCAAAAAAAGTAAGCAAAAAAACCACGCAAGTAGCACAGAAGGTAATCAAGTCTTCGTGATTGAACTTGCTTCCGTGAACTCCAGCATTTCACTGCGTGGCTGCTACGCGGTTTAATACTTCTAAAAAGTGACTCCTATCAATGAGCTATCGCTATTTCAGTCGTTTTCACTTTTCAGTGCATCTTAAAAACCGTCCAATCACAAGGACAATCCTTTGCCTTCGATTTACATTATTTCCAACAAATTAATAAATCATCCAACTATCAATAGTGAATTTTAATTCAAAACAATCTCATACGGCATACGCATTTGAATACCTTTCAATTGTTCTAATTTCTTCAATTGTTCGTAATAGAAACGCAGTGATTCAGGCATTCCTTTTTGCGAAACGAGCATTTCTTCGTTCTGCTCACTTTCAGCGAATTGCTCAAAAATTTCACTCAACGCATCTTCTTTTTTCTTGGGCCAGTATTTGATCTTCACGTCTTTCACACCTGCTTTCTTTGCCGCGTATCGAATCGCATCGTTGATTCCGCCCAGTTTGTCAACGAGACCAACTTTCAACGCATCGGCACCCGTCCAAACACGTCCTCGTGCGACTTGATTCACCGCTTCAACCGTCATGCCACGTCCTTCAGAAACACGGTTTAGAAATTGCGCATAAATCACATCCACTTCGTTTTGAATCGTCGTGAATTCTTCTTCCGTCAACTTACGGTTGGTCGAAATCACTGCATGTTTGTTGGTCGAAGCGCGATCAAACGTCAATCCCAATTTGTTTTGCAACATGTTTCCTGTGAACGGAATCACGCCAAAAACACCGATTGAACCCGTAATCGTCGTTGGTTGTGCAAAAATGACATCCGCTGGCGCAGCAATGTAATAACCTCCAGATGCCGCCACGTCGCCCATGGAAACGATGACTTTCTTCTTCTTATTTGCCAAACTAACTTCTCTCCAGATTTCGTCGCTCGCCAACGCACTTCCTCCCGGACTATTGATGCGCAAAACAATTGTTTTAATGTCTTTGTCCATGCGGGCTTCGTGCAAGTATTTACAGATTTTTTTAGACGTCAACCCGTCACCATCCACCGAAACATCGCCTTCTGCCAAAATCACGGCAACATTCGCATTTCCGAATCCCATGCCCGATTGACTTACGTAAAACTTCTTTTTCGCATACTTTTCGAACGAACTCAAATTCAGGTCATCAACCGATTTTACACCTGCTTTTTTCGCAATCAAATCCATTACTTCGTCGCGGTATTTTACGGCGTCGAGCAACTTGTGTTTTACGGCATCAGCTGCGCGGTGAATAACCATATTTTCGGCCATTGCGTCCAAGTCTTCAATCGCAATTTTGCGGTCTTTCCCAATATCTGTTCGGATATCTGTCCAAATACTTTTCAAGTAGCGGTTGATTTGAAGGCGACTTGAATCGCTCATTTCGGTTCTGAAATACGGTTCAACCGCACTTTTGAAATCGTTGTTTTTACCGCGAATGACTTGCATTTCAACCTCGAGCATGTCTAGGGTGTTTTTGAAAAACATCAATTCAGTTCCCAATCCAACAAATTCCATGGTCGAAGTTGGAAAACCAAAGTTTTGATTGGCAGCACTTGCCACATAATATTCTTTTTGTGTGATTACTTCGCCCGCATTGTATGCAACGGCAAATTTTCCCGATTTTTCAAAATCATTGATTGCTTCACGAATTTCTCTTGCTGTCGCAAAACCACAACTCAAATCCTTAATTTCAATGAAAACACCTTTGACATTTTCGTCTGTTTTTGCTTTTTCAAGTCCAAAAAGAAGATCACTCAAACCCACTTTGTTGTCAATCCCAACGGTTGACGGATTAAACTTCGTACTTCCGTTTTCAGCCAATTCCCCTTCCAACGTCATGTGCAACACCGTTTTGTCTGAAATTGCATACGGAGTTGGCTCTGCAAAACTTCCAATTAATCCGCCTAAAAAGACGAAAAACAGAATCAAGCTGATTACTGAAACGATTAATACCGCCACGAGGGACGGCCAAAAAATCCTTCCAAATGTGACTTTCTTTTCTCTAACTTCTGACATTTTTCATGTTTTATTTCAAGGTCAAAAGTACGGGGAAATGGTTTAAGAAATCTATTTTTTGGACAAGTGGCAGGAAGCGGTTATGAATGCAGAAAATACGCATGTTGGTGGTTTTTAGCTCAACGTAATTTCAGTCCGCTTGCTAGACCGCAGCTCCTTTGGTACGAATTTGGGAAAGACGGGGTTGGTAAGTCCAAAGAATGCTACAATTTTCCTAAATTTACCGAATCATATAAAACTGTAAAACGCATGTTTTTCCAACAAGAATTTTTAGATTTCTTCATCGAATTGGCGCCCAACAACCACAAAGACTGGTTTGACTTGAACCGCAAACGCTACGAACAATTTGTGAAAGAGCCGTTTAAAGACTTTGTGAGTCACCTCATCGCAAAAATGGCGGAGAAAGATCCAGCATTCAAGGAATTGGAAGCGAAGGATTGTATTTTTAGGATCAACCGCGACATTCGCTTTTCGAAAGACAAACAACCTTACAAACTGCAAGTTTCAGCGATTATCACTCCCGAAGGAAAAAAGAGCAAAGCGGTAAACGGCGTTTATTTTGAACTTGGTCCTGAAAAAATTCGTGTGTATGGAGGCGTTTACGAAATCGACAAGGAAGACCTGCTGATAGCCCGCGAGGGAATCGCCGCTCATCCCGAGAAATTCAAAAAAGCATACCGAGATCCACTTTTTATTGAAACTTTTGGCGAAATTCGTGGAGAAAAAAATAAAATCCTTCCAAAAGAATTGAAGGAAGCAAGTGAAATGGAGCCTTTGATTTACAATAAACAATGGTATTTTTTCACCGAATTTGAACCAGAAATGATCCTTTCTGACCAACTCGATCAACTGATTTTAAACTGTTACGAAGCAGGACGACCTGTGGAACAATTTTTTAACGAACTAATAAAAAGATAAACATGTTCAAACCACTTTTATTTATTGGCGCTTGTTTGCTTGCCACCGTAAATTTTGCTCAGAAAAAACAACTGACGTTGAAAGAAGCAGTAACGCAACAATACCGCAGTTTCGCTCCCGACAACATGCCGCTTTTTCAATGGATTCCAAACACCGACAACTACGTGTATTTGAACGGTTTTGTGAAATTGATGAAAGGTTCGGCAACCGGAGACAAAGCAACCGAATGGTTCGACATCCAAGAAGTCAACAAGATTTTAGGAAGTCAACTCAACTGGTTTTCCGGCTTGGAATGGATCGATTCGAAAACGTTTTGGTTGAACGACGGAGTCAATTATTACACCTTCGACACCGAATCCAAAACGGGAAAATTGGTATTGAAAATCGAAGCTGAAAACGCAGAAAACGTAACATTTGAGCCCAATCAAGTTCAACTTGCATACACGGTTGAAAACAATTTACATGTCGTGAATGCCGCTGGGAAAAAAATTGCAATCACTGCAAACAGCAATAAAAACATCGTTTCTGGTCAAACGTACGCCCGCAGCGAGTTTGGAATTACAAACGGAATTTTCTGGTCGCCGAAAGGAAATTTCTTGGCGTTTGCGCAGAAAG
Organism: Crocinitomicaceae bacterium; assembly: GCA_008017065.1. Taxonomy (GTDB): domain Bacteria; phylum Bacteroidota; class Bacteroidia; order Flavobacteriales_D; family Crocinitomicaceae; genus JAQVCM01. The sequence continues at coordinate 1,864 of SSGT01000112.1, read as the reverse complement.
ACGAATCCGAGGTACACGATTACCCGTTGCTCGACATTACCCAAACGCCCGGTGTGTTGAAATCCATCAAATACCCGATGGCGGGACAAAAATCCGAAAAACCTAAAATCGGAATTTACCACTTTGCGAAGAAAAAGACGGTTTTCATCGCTCCAAGAAGTTCTGCAGATGCGTATTTGACGAATGTTTGCTGGACTCCTGACGAGAAATTCTTGTTGATCGCTGAAGTCAACCGCGGTCAAAATCACATGTGGCTCAACAAGTACGATGCGGTGTCGGGAAAATTCATTCAGACCTTGTTTGAAGAACAAAACGACAAATGGATCGAGCCAGAACATCCAGCATTTTTCCCGTCTGAAACCTCCAACAATTTTGTGTGGATCAGCGAGCGCGATGGTTTCAACAATTTGTACTACTACGATTTTGACGGGAAATTGATTCGTCAGCTGACTTCCAATCAATTTGTGACTAAAAACATCCTACAGTCGACCAACAACGGAACAGAAATCGTGTTTGAAGCAACGGGACCAAGTCCGCTCAACAGTTTGTTTTACACCGTAAATTTGGATGGAAAACAACGCATCCTGACCGCAGACGAAGGTACGCACAACATCCAAATTTCTTCCGATGGAAAGTATATTTTTGACGAATATTCCAACCATGTGATTCCTTCGCGTTCGATGTTACTCGACGGAAATGGGATGTTCAAAAGAGTGCTTCTCGAATCAAAAAACAAATTGGAAGAATACGCCCTTGGAACAACCGAAATCGGAACGATTGAAGCAAAAGACGGAACCGTACTTTACACCCGATTGATCAAGCCAAGCAATTTCGACCCGAATAAAAAATACCCTGTTTTGGTCTATGTTTACGGAGGTCCGCACGCACAAATGATTACCAATTCATGGTACGACGGTGCAAACTTGTGGATGAATTGGATGGCTGAGCAAGGATATTTGGTGTTTACGGTCGACAACCGCGGTTCGGCGGAGCGTGGATTTGCATTCGAAAGTGGAATTCACCGCCAATTGGGAACGTTGGAAATGGAAGACCAACTTGCTGGTGTTGCCTACTTGAAATCGTTGCCTTACGTAGACGGGAATCGCTTGGCGGTGCACGGTTGGTCGTTTGGTGGATTCATGACTACCTCGTTGATGTTGCGTCAAGCAGGAACATTTAATGTTGGCGTGGCAGGCGGACCAGTGATTGATTGGAAATTCTACGAAATCATGTATGGCGAGCGTTACATGGATCAACCGGAAGAAAATCCAGCTGGATACAAAGACAACAGTTTGTTGAATTACGCTGCAAACTTGAAAGGAAAACTACTATTGATTCACGGCACAAGCGACGATGTTGTTGTGGAACAACACAATTTGTCGATGGTGAAAAAATTTGTGGAAGCTGGCGTGCAAGTGGATTACTTCCCGTATCCAATGCACAAACACAACGTATCTGGAAAAGACCGTGTCCATTTGATTGAAAAAATATTGAATTACGTGTTGGAAAACAACAAGTAAAGTAAAGTCAACTCCTAAACTAAAAATCCCTCTCGTATTCTCGAAGAGGGATTTTTTATTGGATTATTTTTGGCCTATTCCTACCACAATGTCAATGCTATGCGATTGCTTCTGTGATACAACAACACAATTTTAATCATCTTTCTTTTCGTAAGAGCAATGCTTCATCCACAAGATTTTCAGTGAGCCCAATGGAAGGACTGGTTTGAATTAATCTTTTTTTGAGATGTTCCGGCAATTCGTTCAAACTTTTGTCATCATCGATGATAAAAAAATCATCTTCCATGTTGTTCGCATTGAACCAATTCAATAACTCATCCTTACGATTGAGATGATTTTCAATT
>SSGT01000172.1 GCA_008017065.1 Crocinitomicaceae bacterium | reverse complement strand
TATGGAGATGTGTTCAATGCAACCATATCAAACAATCTCAATTTGCCTTTTTTACCTTTTTTCAAAACGATTTGCGCGGAATACTCCATCGCTGATTCCAAGAAAACACTTCTATCAATGTCTCCTGTTTTTCCATCAGCAAAGATGATTTTAACTTTGTACGATGCAGGTGCCAATCCTTCAATTTTAACATTTGTTTTGGGCAATGAATTTTGCTTGATCCCATTCAAAATAACAAAAAACTGTTGTCCCGAATTATTGAAAACAATCAAATTCGAAGTTTGACCAAAGGCTCCAAGCGAAGCAACAAGTAGAAGTAAAGTAAAAAAATGTTTCATCGTTTTGTTTTTATTTGATTCAAAAAATGATAAAAGTACTACTGACTTGTTCAAAAGTACAATAATCTAACTGAACGTAAAGCGAAAAATATGCCAAAATCAATTCATCAATGCACGTGCATTTTCCAATGCCGCCTCGTTGATGTTTTCACCGCTCATCAACCGTGCTATTTCTTCAACGCGCTGTGAATCATCCAAAACCGCTACACGCGTAAGTGTATTCCCATTTTGATTGTTTTTTTCAACTTTCCAATGATGCATTCCTTGCCCAGCGACTTGTGGCAAATGGGTGATTGCCAATACCTGCATTTGATGTCCCATTTTCTTCAAAACGAGCCCAATTTTTTGCGCTACTTCGCCAGATACTCCGGTATCGATCTCGTCAAAAATAACTGCTGGCAATTTCTTTTTGGCTGAGAGCAACAACTGAAGCGCAAGCATAAAACGGGAAAGCTCACCTCCACTTGCCGTTTTTTCAATTGGTTTTTCTGTCATCCCTGCGTTGGGAGAAAATAGCAATGCCAGCTTCGTGTTTCCGGAAAAATCCATCTTACCGGTTTGCTCCATTTCAAAACGAACGATTGAGTTATTCAATTTCAATTCATTCAATACAGTTACTAATTGATTTGCAACAATAGGCGCGGCAGTAATCCGTTTCTTGTGTAACTGATTTGCTTGTGTATCCACTTGATTTTGAAGATCAACTACTTCTTTTTCCAAGGCTTCGATTTCGAATTGTAACTGATCGGTGCTTTCTTGCGAATTATGCAATGTTTCTGCAAGTGCATTGAGCTCAGACTGCGTAGTCACTTGATGCTTTCGCAACGCGCGATTGTATAAATCTAACTTTTCGGTTAAATCGTTCAACAACATCGGGTCTGAATCCAGCGATTCCAATTGCTGCGTCGCTTCTTCGGCAATGTCCATCAATTCAATACGAGCCGCGGAAATTCGTTCCAACAGCGCTGTTAATTGGGGGTGCAAGTGTTGAATTTTCTCGGTCGAAGATTTCAAAACGGCAAGTAAATCATTTATTCCTCGTTCGTCTTCGATGACATTTGCGATCGTCGCAAAACCCGACTTCACATCATCTAACCGCTCGATTGCAATCAATTGTTGTTCCATCGCTTCATAATTCAACACATCCAATTTCAAGGCCGTTAATTCTTCCAATTGAAAATTGTTGTAATCCGAATCAGCACGTAATTTGGCCAAGGCAGCCTTTTTATTTTTAAGTTCCGTTTCCTTTTTCTTCCACTGTTGGAAAAGCAGTTTAAACGTATCTTTTTGCAACGCGTTATTGGCTAAAACATCGAGCAAATCCAGCTGAAATTCAGGATTCTTCAATTCGATTGTATGGTGTTGCGAATGGATATGAATCAACTTTTCAGCCAACTCTTTGAGAATATTCAATTGAACCGGCGAATCATTGACAAAAGCACGTGATTTTCCTTGTGCTGAAATTTCACGTCGGATGATCGTTTCTTCCGCAAAATCCAAATCGTTTACGGCAAAAAAAGCTTCTAGACCAAATCCTCCGATGCTGAAATGAGCTTCTACAAAGGTTTTTGCTGATTTATCGCGAATCACACCATAATCTGCTCGTTCACCCAAGATCAAATTTAAAGCGCCGAGTAAAATCGATTTACCCGAACCTGTTTCACCAGTAATTACTGTAAATCCAGGTTGAAAAACCAACTGTGCCTTTTCAATTAAGGCAAAATTTTGAATGTGGAGCGAAATCAACATTTACTCTAAAATTTCTTGGTATCTGGAAGAATTGGCTGGATCTATTTTTTTGAGGAGATTGACAATTTCATTTTTATCTTTCACCTCCGCATCTGCATACAAGTTTTTAATCTCGATTAACTTCGCTTGTACAAAATTCAAAACATTGATCGAATTCGGGCGGGTTGAAATGACTTTCGTCAATCGATTCAACGCGTCATACATGGCTTTCCTTCCAGCATCTTTGTTCTCGTACAACTTATCCAATCCTTTGCGGTGATATTCATAATTGCATTCTCTCAAGGGTTCAAACAATTGGTGCAACACATTATCTACCAACCAGTATCGATTCTTCTTACCTGCTTCGTTGGATTTCCAACCCGAAGCACCGGAAGATTGGGCTAACGAAACAATTTGCTGCGCTTCATTAAAATAGGAAGTTCCGCCTTTCAGTCCGTATGAATCGTAATCCATACCTAAAATGAAGTACGCATAAAACGCCAACACGGAAGTCAAATTATCACGGTACTGATTCGGTGCGTACGAAATAATCGAGTTTCGAGAATATGCAAAACTGATGTTTTCATCTTGAAAATTAAATACGGTCGTATTGTATGCGCTATTGAATGCAGTTCGCGAAGACTGTACTTGCATACTCCCTTCGTACACTCCGGAAGCTGGAATTTTAGAAATTTGAAGTTGAATATTGCAATTTATACGCTCTTCAATTTTAAAATTATCTTTCGTCCACTGGGTATTGTTCATGAAATCATAAATCACTTGTTCCAATTGTTCCAGTACTTCTTTATCGACCGTGGTCACCTCCAATTTTGCGTCTGTCAAGATCGAAACTTTACAGTTCAATTCTTGCCCAAACGATTTACTCGCAATAAGTAAAACAAATACAACAAATAATTTTTTCATGTTAGCTGTTTTCTTTCAAATAATCCACAATATCTTCCGCCACTTGAAGTTTTGGTTTTAACTCAAAACTAGTAATTTTATTGCTTTTATCGAGTATTTTGATACGATTTGTATCACCACCAAATCCTGCGCCAGCATCTTCCAATGTATTCACAACGATAAAATCCAAGTTTTTGCGTTGCAACTTCTCAAATCCAAATTTCACCGCGTCGTTGGTTTCTAGTGCAAAACCGATGAGTAGCTGGGAATCCTTTTTGTTTTGGCCGGCCCATGCTAATATATCTGGATTTTTGATGAGCGTAAGTTGCATTTCGTCGCTCAACTTCTTGATTTTTTGCTGTGCCTGATCAGCAGGTCGGTAATCGGCAACTGCCGCCGCAAAAACGCCCCAATCTGCTTCCGTCCAATGCGCCTGAACAGCCTGTAACATTTCCAACGCGGATTCGACTGCCACGACTTTCAACCGTGGATGCCTCAACTCTTCTTTCGTGGGACCTGCGATCAAAACCACTTCCGCACCGCGATTCAGAAAACTCTTTGCAAGATTGAATCCCATCTTTCCCGATGAATGATTTCCAATAAATCGTACAGGATCTATTTTTTCATAGGTTGGTCCAGCGGTAATCAATATCTTTTTACCTGTGAGTTGTGACTGAATCGAGAAAAAGCGATCCAAGTAGGCAACAATTGTCTCTGGTTCAGCCAATCGACCTTGTCCCACCAAGCCACTCGCTAGTTCACCATGCTCTGCGGGAATCACATGTACACCATCCTGTTGGATTTGTGCCAAATTACGTGTTGTACTTGGATGAACATACATATCCAAATCCATCGCAGGAGCAATAATCACAGGTGATTTTGCGGATAGAAACGTAGCTGTAAGCAGGTTGTCGCTTTGCCCGTGAATCATTTTTGCAAGTGTGTTTGCAGTACACGGCGCAATCAAAAAGACATCTGGCCACATTCCCAAATCCACGTGATTGGTCCACGTCCCGTCTTTTTGATTCCAAAAATCAATACTTACGGGATTTTCAGAAAGCGTAGCAATTGTTAGCGGACTTATAAAATCACAAGAGGCAGGAGTCATTATACATCTGACTTCTGCCTCTTTTTTCTTTAATAATCGAATAAGAAAAGCAATTTTATATGCAGCAATGCCTCCTGTAATTCCAAGAAGGATGCGTTTTCCTTTCATTTTATTTTTTATCTTCTTCTACTCTTCTCATGTAGAGCTTGTCTTCCAACATTTCCGTCATGGCCATAGCAACTGGCTTCGGCAATTTCTCGTAAAATTTCGAAATTTCGATTTGCTCGCGGTTCTCAAAAATTTCTTCCAAATTATCTGTTGAAGAAGCAAATTCTTGCAATTTTCCAGTCAATTCTTCCTTCAATTCAGACGAAATCTGATTTGAACGTTTTGACATAGCCACAATTGATTCGTAGATATTACCTGTTTTTGCTTCAAAATTGATCGTATCACGCGTAATTGTAGAACGCTCTGAATTGCTGTTTTTAAAATTCATGCTCATCGAATTTTAGTTTTGTGTTTTCGTTAAATTTATCAATTCCGCTTTCATCTTCTCGTGGTAAGAATCAATCTCTTTTCGATACGTTGTTTGCGGGAATTCTGTTACAAAGTTAAGATATCTTTCGATAGTTTTCTCGATTCGCTCTATTTTTTTAGATTCTATACTGTTTATGGTCAAAAAATAAGAATTTTTAACCAAGATGTAATAGGCTTCTTCCTTGAAAGTTGATTTTGGAAATTGTGCAATAAATACTTCCGCGCTTGTGGCTGCAGATTTGTAGTTTTCCATCTTGGCGTACAATTTCACGCTCTCAAAATCTTTCTTTTCCAACTTGAATCTCAGTCCGTCCATGATCACATTGCAGGTATCAATCAAGACGGAGCCTGGATACCGATTGATGAACATCTGTAAATCGTTCAATGCCAACTCAGTTTCATTTTGATCGAGCGAGTATTCTGGTGAATTTTTTACCGCACACAACGCACTCAAAAACATCACTTCTTCATTCTTGACACTGGATGGAAATTTTTCAGGAAACGTACTGAAATAATACCCTCCCATGTAGTAATCCTTTTCAGCAAAATATGATTTACCAATTCGGTAATAGGCAATTTCTCCTTGACCCGTTTTTGGCATACGCTGATAAACCTGCTCGTACAATGCGATACAACGAATGTATTGCTTCCGTTCATACAATTCATTTGCTAATTCAAACTTGCGGTCAAAATCATCCGAACGAACGACGCTGTTGTAATTGGAGCAACTTTGAAGAAAAGCGATTGCTAATAAAATAATAAAAAATACGTGTTTCATTGAGACAAAGTTAACATAAAAACTTGAATGGAAAAACCTGTATTCTTTCGCTCAACAAGTGAAAATCAGATTCTCCTCTTTTCAAACGGAATAAATACACAATATTGTGAAAAGACCAAAAATCTACTTCCTCCAACAACAAAAAAGCCCAGCGAACTGGGCTCCATTTCAATGATTGATCGGTTACTTAACCCGTAACGACCTTCCAATTTGCAAGGTTGTTGTTTCACGAATCCCGTTCAATTTACAAATTTTTGAAATCGTCGTATTGTTTTTCGCAGCGATCTCAGACAAGGTATCGCCTGACCTCACTTTGTAATATTTTTTGGTTGCCACTGGACGTACAACCGCTGCCACATTTTCGGTGTGACTGTGTCCATGTTCTTCGTAATAATCCGAAGGTTTAGCACCTGGGCGAAACAAGCCTCTGTGCACCAATAAATTTGGGTCTTTCACTTCCTTCGCTGCAAAATCTATCATTTCTTCAGGATTCAACGGCGCATCGTAAAAACGCACTTCAAAATGCAAGTGAGGACCAAAACTTCTTCCGGTATTTCCACCCAAACCAATTGGATCTCCTGCTTTTACTTCGTCATTTGGGAAAACGATGTTTTTACTTAAGTGTGCATAAAATGTTTCCAAACCATTGTCGTGACGAATAATCACTAGATTTCCAAAACCTCCATCGTTGTATTTCGCGTAGCGAACTTTTCCTGACCAAGCAGCACGTACTGTATCTCCTGTGTTTAATCCGATATCAATTCCATTGTGGTATCTCCCTTTTCGGTATCCATAGCGCGACGTGATGTAACCTGGGTGTGGAATAAAAAAATCGCTTTGCATGCTATCAGAGACACACAACCAAAGTGTATCGCTCAATTTTGACAAATCATTTTTACGATCCGATGTAAAACAAACGTTATTGTCCCACGATTGTACCAAATTCAACTCGCTACTTACCATTTGATGTACTTCCTTATTGAGAATTCCATCAAATTGTGTATCTGCAAGCATTTGCCAAGTTCTGTTTGAATAGATGACCATCTTGCCATTTACCGTTTCAACAGTATCAATCGCTTTTTGACCAAATGACACGAATTGCGTGATGCAAACGAAAACGAAAACAATGTATCTCATATCTTTTTTTTAAATTTCGAGAGTCGGGATGAGAGGATTCGAACCTCCGATCTCGCGCCCCCCAGACGCGCACTTTAACCGGACTAAGCTACATCCCGAAATTATTAGCCGTGCGAATATAATGAATATTTATCATATTTCATCGAACATCCATCACAAAAACATCATAAAAAAGACTTTCACCCGGTTTTACCAGATCAACGAGGCCTTTTTCCCCATAAGCTTCCGATGCAGGAACCAAGATCCAGATTTTATCTGCTCGCTTGGCATTTAGCATCGCTTTCTTCAGGCCTTTCACGATTCCAAAATCGGAAAAACGCATTGAAAACGGCTGATTTCTGCGGTAACTGATGTCGTACTTCGGATTGGTCGGTGTACTCACCATGTAATGAAAATCGACCGTACTCGTTTCGGATGCTTTCACCTTCTCTGCTTCATTTTCTTCCAAGAGCCACACTTTTGTACCATCGATGATCCGTGTTGGCGAAATTCGATCCAAGACCCGAATGTGCAAAATGTTTTTCGCGTTCGGTGGAATCAATCCTTTCACTCCTTTTTCACCGCGTGCCAGTGTACTTGGTAAAATGATTTCAACAAAATCGCCCACCTTTAACTTTTCAAAAGCCAAATCCCAACCTTTGGTTTGAAGTCCGTAACCAATCAAAAATGGCAACCAATCTCTGTTCAACAATTGATTTCCATCCACCAACGTACCGTCCTCCAAACGCACGTCATAATTTAACTTAACGACTTCGCCTGCTTTCAAGAATGCTCCATCTCCTTGCTCAAACCAGTGAATTTTTAGTCCTTGCTTGTCTTCATACTCCGCGATTACTTGCTTCGGTTTTAAACTTTCTACAGCGTCTTTAGCGATCACCACTTTCGTGCTTTTGCCTTTCGCTTGCTTATCGTTCGTTGCAACTGGATCTTTTTTGATTCCTTGTGTATCGCACGCAACCATCGTCAACGATGCGATCAAAACCATGCTCGTTATTTTTTTCATCTTCAATTTCCTTTGAATGTTTTCGTGGACTGAGTTATTTCACCGACAATGCCACCAATTCTAAATCAATCACCAAGGTAGTAAGTGGCGGTATTTTTTCAAAATCACCCGACAAACCGTGTCCTAAATGGCTGGGTACAATGAATTTTGCCTTATCTCCTACCCGCATGTACTTGATTCCTTCCTGAACGCCCGTTTCAATCTCGCTTCGGTCGATTTTAAACGTTTCGGTTTCGCCATTTTCAGTTTTGTAACATTTGGTTCCGTCGAGTAACGAAATATCAAATTTTACTTCCGCAATCATACCCGAAGCTGCTTTCTCACCGGTTCCTTTTTGATAGATAAAATACCTCAATCCCGAGCCAGTTTCTATCATCTGCCACGACTTGCGTTGCTCGAGGTACATTTTTATGTCCAAATCTTCGTCTATTGCTACATTCTTAGAAAAATTGGAAGACTTTTCTTGCGACCAATCGATTGCAGGTACTGGAGCTTGTTCTTCTTGACATGCAAACAACATCAAACTCAAAACAGATAAGAACCCATATTTTCTCATGCTATTGAATTGGCTTTAAGTAATTTGAAACAACTTCTTTGAACAGTTTAATCGCATTTTCGAGCGAACCGTCAAACCTCCCACCTGACGCATTCGCATGTCCGCCTCCTTGAAAATAGTCGGCTGCCATCACGTTGACTGGATTCTCTTTTCCCTTCGATCGAAATGAAATTTTTACATAACCGTCTGCTTCCGTAAACAAAACTGCTGCTCGCATTCCTTGAATCGAAAGGGCAACGTTCACCAATCCTTCCGTGTCCCCTTTCTGGTGATTGAATCGTTTCAGCTCCTCCATCGAAAGCGAAATGATCGCAACTTGGTTTGCTTCCAGTATTTCTAATTTCTCTGAACATGCATATCCACGCAAACGCAAACGATCCAACGTATTGGTATCGAAGACGTTTTCATGCACTTCGTGATGCTTGACACCGATCTCGATCAACTTCGCCAAAATGTGATGTGTACGCACCTGTACCGATGGAAAACGAAACGAACCCGTATCGGTCATGATTCCCAAATAAATTGCAGTTCCAATTTCAATGTCAAGTAACTCGATGCAACCGGAATAATCAATGAGGTCATAAATCAATTGCGATGTCGAGCAAACGGACGTTTCCGAAAGAACGATGTCTGGAAAATCGGCGGGATTCAAATGGTGATCGATCATGATTTTTTTTGCAGTTGCGCTTTCCAAAAGCACTTGCATCTCTCGTCCGACCCGACTTGTTTCATTGTAATCCAAACAAAAAATCAAATCTGCTTTTCGCATGTGTTCAGTAACGATTGCTTCCTCTTGCTCCATACTGTGTATACTGCTCGTTGCAGGCAACCAACGTAAAAAATCGGGAGCAGGATCAGGGTGACAAATAATTGCTTGTTTACCGAGACGCTTACAAAACGCATACAGCGCCACGCTACTTCCGATAGAGTCACCGTCTGGCGACTTGTGCGAAGTGATCACGATGTAATTTGCTTCCTGTATTGACTTGGTAATTTCCTGATAAATGTTCATTTTCAAATTATTTGTTTCAGATCGACTCGCTATTAACGAAAAAGTGATGCAAAGTTACGAAGGATTTGATGTGTTAGCCATATTCCCGTTCAAATAAATACAAGCATTTTTTTTGGAATAGCTCAAACGCGTCAAAGCAAAAAAAAAGCTACACCGGAAATGATGTAGCTTTGAGCATATTGTTTCTCGTTTTATTTCAACAAGCGCATTGTTTCTTCCGAAATTCGCTTTGCCAATCCAGTAGAAACTGGAATTAACGGTTTCCGCATCACTTGCGACATTACCTTTCGAACTTCCAACGCCACTTTTACACCTCCAGGATTTCCTTCCTCAAAAAGCATTCGCGTAATTGGCAACAAATCGTAATGTAACTCACGCGCGAACGCCAAATCGCCACGCAATGACGCACCCACCATCGCTGAAAACTTTTCTGGGAAAGCATTTGCAACCACCGAAATTACTCCGTCGGCACCCGCGGCAATGAGTGGCATTGTAATGGCGTCATCTCCCGATAAAACACCAAAATCAGCCGGACGACACCGAATAATCTCCATAATTTGATCCAAGTTGCCAGACGCTTCCTTCATCGCTACAATGTTTGGAATTTCAGCCAAACGTAACGTTGTTTCGGCAGATACGTTGGATCCCGTTCTTCCAGGAACGTTGTACAAAATGATCGGTAAATCAGTTGATTCGGCCAATTCTTTATAATGTTGGTAGATTCCTTCCTGCGTCGGTTTGTTATAATATGGTGAAACGGAGAGAATTCCGTCAACTCCAGCAGGAATTTGGCGAATAGTATCCGCAACTTTCACTGTGTCATTTCCACCCGCACCAAAAACGATAGGAAGTTTACCATTGTTAACTTCCAAAACGGTATCCAAAATCTGCTTTTTCTCGTCTGCACTCAATGTTGGCGATTCTCCAGTTGTACCCTGAACGACCAAAAAATCGTTTCCACCTTCGATTTGTAGACGCACTAATTTCTTCAATCCTTCGAAATCGATTGAAAAATCAGCGTTGAATGGAGTTACTAATGCCACTCCTGATCCTTTAAAAATGTTCATGACCTTGAATTTAAGTACCGCAAAAATAAGGATAATCTACTAAGCGACTTGTGAATTTCAAAAAAGAAACACGACGAACGGTTATTTCGAGAAAGAATCTAAATACGTATCGTTTTTCACGACGTAAAATCAATCATACGTGCAAAATCGTGTTCAGAAATAATCGTCACTCCCAATTGTGTTGCTTTTTCCAATTTCGCGGGTCCCATGTTTTCTCCTGCTACAACAAAGTGTGTTTTGGAAGAAATAGAAGAAACGTTTTTACCTCCGTTCTGCTCAATTAATTCTTTCAGTTGATCTCTGGAAAACAGCGAAAAAACACCAGATACGACAAAGTTTTTACCCGCCAACGTATCTGACGCACGGTCTTTTTCTTCGAGTTGAAATTGAACACCTGCGTGCTGGAGTCGTTCAATCAGCGCAACATTTTCAGCATCGAGGAAATAATTTTGTACCGAAATAGCAATTTTTTCACCGATCTCATCTACTGCAACCAATTCATCGTATTTCGCAAGCGCCAATGCTCCGATATTCTTAAACGCATTTGCTAGCTGCTTTGCTACCGTTTCGCCTACAAATCGAATTCCAATTGCAAACAAGACGCGTTCGAACGGAATCGACTTTGAATCTTGAATTCCTTTCAATAAATTATTGGCAGATTTTTCCGCCATGCGTTCAAGTGAAATCAGCTGGTCGAATTTTAAGGTATACAAATCCGCCACATTTCGAATCAGCCCTTCAGAAAAAAGTAAATCCACGGTTTCAGCTCCCAATCCGTCAATGTTCATCGCTTTTCTGGCGATAAAATGTTCGATTTTACCTTTTACTTGCGGTGGACAAGATTTCTCATTGGGGCAAAAATGTTGCACCTCTCCCTCTCGCCGCATGAGTGTTGTGTTGCACTCTGGACAATGTGTGATGAATTCAATCGCAGCTGCCGTGGAAATCCGTAAGGCTTCATTCACCCCTACAATTTTCGGAATAATCTCGCCTCCCTTTTCCACAAAGACCGTGTCTCCCAAGTGTAAGTCTAGTTTCGCTATTTGATCCGCATTGTGCAATGAAGCACGTTTTACTGTAGTTCCTCCAAGGTGAACAGGCTTCAAATTCGCAACTGGAGTAACTGCACCCGTTCGACCAACCTGAAACGTAACTTCTTCTAAGGTTGTTTCAACACGCTCGGCCTTGAATTTATAGGCAATCGCCCAACGGGGTGATTTGGCAGTGAATCCCAATTCAGCTTGTACATCGTAGTTATTGACTTTGATGACGATTCCATCAATTTCAAATGGAAGATCGCTTCGCTTTTTTTCCCAGTAGTGAATGAATTTCATAATTCCATCGACGGAATCCGTTTTATAGATGTATTTGTCTTGTATACTTGGTACCTTAAAACCCCATTCCTTGGCTTTCTCAACACTTTCTAGATG
>SSGT01000113.1 GCA_008017065.1 Crocinitomicaceae bacterium | reverse complement strand
TTAACACAGAAAGTGGTGAATATGCGTATTTTTGCAGACGACGAAGGGAAAATGAATCGCTCCATTCAAGATATTGATGGTTCGTTGTTGGTGATTAGTCAATTTACATTACATGCGTCAACAAAGAAAGGAAATCGTCCGAGTTTCATTGAAGCGGCTCGACCCGAGCATGCAATTCCATTGTATGAATCCTTCATTCGCCAATTGAAAAAGGAGGGTTTGGTTGTCGAAACAGGTGTTTTTGGAGCGAATATGCAAGTAGCACTCGTGAATGATGGTCCGGTAACAATTTGGTTGGATTCTAAAGACAAAAGATAATGACAATTCAAGAGGCACAAAAAACGGTTGACGACTGGATTAAAGCATACGGAGTAAGGTATTTCAATGAGTTGACAAACTTGGCAATGCTTACCGAGGAAGTTGGCGAAGTTGCTCGAATTATTGCGCGACGTTACGGTGAGCAAAGTGAAAAAGAGAGCGATAAAAACAAAGATTTGGGAGATGAAATGGCCGATGTGCTGTTTGTACTGATTTGTTTGGCGAATCAAACCGGAATAGATTTACAAGATGCGTTGCAACGAAATTTGGACAAAAAAACAAAACGAGATGCTACACGTCATCTCGAAAATAAAAAATTAACAGATGACACTATTTGAAAAATTAAATCAGCATTTCGAAGAAACATTTCCTTCTGCTGGAATCACGGCACCTAACGATTTGCAAGAAAAAGTGTTGCAACGAAGCAAACAAGGGGGAGATTTACTTCTTGTAGCAGGCAAAAGTGCAGGGAAATCAGTAGCAACGGCAATTGCTGCGTTGGAAAAAGTTCCAGAGCAATGTGAAGGTTCGCCTCGTGTTGTAATCATTTGTGCCGATTCAGAACAAGCAAAATTGACGGCTGCTTTGTTGGTTAAAGTTTCGCGTCGGAAAGAAATATATGTGGAATTGGCACACGACAAGGGAAACATGATTGAACAACGCAATCATATTTTTGAAGGAGCAGATATTGTCGTCGGAACGGCAAAGAGAATTTATGACTTGTATATTCAAAATGGAATCAACATGGGTAAATTGAAATTGTTTATACTCGATGATGCCGAAACCATGTTGAAAGAGACGACAATCGGTCAGTTGCGCAGAGTAGCAGATAGTTTGCCGAAATGCCAACGCATGATTTTTGCAAATGCACTTGGTCCAAAATTGGAAAAAGTAATGGATGATTTACTCTTAAATCCGCTGGTTCTCGAATTTTAGGCACATTATTTGTTGCCAAAAATTTAACATTTATTTAGAAACGTATGAAAAAAATAGTAGCAGTCGCAGTTTTCACATTCTGTGGATGGATTGTATCAAACGCGTTAGCACAAGATGGATTTAGTGCTGTTCAAAAAGGAAACTTTATTTTGGATCCCTATTATGGCGCTCCAAACTTTGGTAAAAATTTAGTGCAACAAGTTACTTTCAATAATTCGAGCATCACCTCTACAGGGTCAGGAGGAGTTGGTCCGATGGGAGTTCGTGCAGAGTATTTGTTGGCAGATAAGTTTGGATTAGGCGTCGATTTTATCTTTAATTCTACTTCGTTGGATTTAACGTATGATTCACTAAATCCCGATCAAACACTCTATAAAACCTATGTTGGAGTCGCAAAAATGCAACGAATTCGTGTACATCTGCGATTTAATTACCACTTCGTTTCGACGGAAAACTTGGACGCGTACGTTGGTTTGGGTGCGGGAACAAACACACGGGTTTGGTCGGTAGAGAATTCGGATCCAGGCTACGATTTTGGAAGACAACAAACGATCGGTTCGTTGATTCCCTTTTCAATGCGTTTCGCAGCGGGTGTTAGATATTACTTCATTCCAAACCTTGGCTTCAATGCGGAGATTGGGTTAGGCGGACCGCTCGTGTCAGCAGGTATTTCATTGAAAATCTGATTTCATTCAAAAAATAAAAAAAGGTCAACTTTCCGCGGAGAGTTGACCTTTTTTCTTTGCGATAAATCTGCTTTTAGACTGCTACATTGTGCTCTCTCAGCGCGTCATTCAGCGAGGTTTTAAGATCCGTAGATGCTTTGCGTTTTCCAATGATGAGCGCACAAGGAACTTGGAAGTCACCTGCTGGAAAAGATTTTGTGTAGGATCCTGGGATTACCACACTTCGCTCCGGAACATATCCTTTCATTTCAACTGGAGAATCCCCCGTCACGTCGATGATTTTTGTCGATTGTGTCAAGACGACATTTGCACCTAAAACGGCTTCTTTTCCAACCCGAACACCTTCTACAACGATGCAACGCGAACCAATAAATGCGTCATCTTCAATCACAACCGGTGCGGCCTGCAAGGGTTCTAAAACGCCTCCAATTCCAACACCGCCACTGAGGTGAACGTTTTTACCGATTTGTGCGCACGAACCGACGGTTGCCCACGTGTCTACCATAGTTCCGCTGTCGACATACGCTCCGATGTTTACATACGATGGCATCAATATCACTCCTGGTGCAATAAATGATCCATAGCGGGCAACTGCGTGAGGTACGACACGAACGCCCAACTCTTTGTAGTTTCTTTTAAGTGCCATTTTATCGTGAAATTCAAATGGACCAACTTCGATCGTCTCCATTTGTCGAATCGGGAAATACATTACAACGGCTTTTTTCACCCATTCATTGACGGTCCAATCTCCTTGGTCTGTTGGTTCGGCTACACGTAAAATCCCTTTGTCAATATCTTCGATAACGTGCTCGATTGCTTGAATTGTTGCTGCGTCTTTTAGTAATTCTCGATTTTCCCAAGCGGCTTCTATAATTGATCTCATCTTGATTTGTTTTTGATTATTGGATACTCCTTCATTAATTTCTGAGGTAAAGATAGAAAGGTTGTTCTTTTTGGCAATAGTTGCTTGTCGAATTCTCATGCATGAACTTCCTTCCTTGAAATGCTTAAAAGTTGAGATTCGGTAAACATACTTCATTTATTTGTGTTCAAATGCAACTATCTTTGTACTATGGGAAGAAAATTAGCGCTCGACTTTGGAATCAAACGGACTGGAATTGCGATTACAGATGAACTGAACATAATCGCGTCTGGATTAACAACGGTTGATAGCAAAGAATTGATGACTTTTTTGGAGAAAATTGTGCCGGAGAAAAAAGTGGATACGATCGTGCTTGGCGAGCCGAAACGGTTGAATAATGAAGATTCGCATGTAACACAAAATGTTCGATTTCTAAAGGAAGATTTAGAGGTGAAGTTTCCTGCGTTGAAAATCGTCTTGATCGATGAACGGTTTACTTCCAAAATGGCGTTTCAGTCAATGATTGACGGAGGACTTTCTAAAAAGCAACGTCAGAACAAAGCATTAATTGACGAAATTAGCGCAACGTTGATTTTACAATCGTACATGAATCAATTGTAACTTTTGGTATGCTAGAAGGATTTTTGACAAGCAGCGAAGGATCCTCGCTCTATTTTTTTGGAGCGGGAAATGTCTTACGTGTTGATCGTGCGACTGATTTGCGGGTCTTGGATACCTTTTTGAATGATAACAAAAACGCCTATTTGTTTGTAACGCTCTCGTATGACCTAAAAAATCAAATGGAACAATTGGAAAGTCGATTAATCGATTTTACAGAATATCCTGATTTGGTATGTTGGAACGCACCGTATGTGGTCGAAATTCATTCGGATTTTTCGTTTACGTTTTTGCAAGGGAAACGAGATCATTACTCGGAACATAAAGTCCACGAAACAATTTCGAAATTGAAGTCTGAACCAGCCATGTTGCCGACGTTGAATTTTCGTTCACGGATTTCAAAAACAGAATACATTCAAAACATACAGCAAATTCAACAAGAAATTCAGCAAGGAAATGTATATGAAATGAATTTTTGCCAAGATTTTTTTGCCGATGATGTTCCATCATTTGATCCGTGGGATTTGTTTAAACGTCAATATACACTCACTAAAGCACCGTTTTCGGCTTTTTTTCAAATGGATGAATTTCGTGTTTTTTGCGGCAGTCCAGAACGATTTCTCCAAAAAACAGGTGATGAGCTCATCTCGCAGCCAATCAAAGGAACGATCCGACGAGGAAAAGATGCGCTGGAAGATCAGGAATTGAAAACAAGGTTGTTGAACGATCCTAAAGAACGATCTGAGAATGTGATGATTGTTGATTTGGTTCGAAATGATCTGAGTCGGATTGCAGCTAAAAATTCAGTAAAAGTGGATGAACTTTTTGGGGTTCACACCTTTGAAACCGTGCATCACCTCATATCTACGATTAGTTGTAAAGTAAAACCGGACACTTCGTTCTCATCAATTTTGAAAGCAACCTTTCCCATGGGTTCGATGACTGGCGCGCCAAAAATCAGTGCGATGCAATTGACAGAGAAAATGGAATCGTTCAAGCGGGGCTTGTATTCTGGATCCATTGGTTATTTCAAGCCAAACGGTGATTTTGATTTCAACGTCGTCATTCGTTCGTTTGTTCAAAACCTGAAAACAAACCGAATTTCGTGTGCTGTTGGAAGTGCGATTACGAATCAAGCGGTTGCTGAAAGTGAGTACGATGAGTGCATGGTGAAAGTACGAAAAATGGTCCAACTTTTTGGCGATGATCAACGTTTCTGAAATCGAATCAAAATGGCAGTTTTTGAAAGACAAAACGCTCTACATCGCGTGCAGTGGTGGCGTTGATTCGATCACTTTGTTGCATGTTTTTGCACAGCTCAATTACAAGGTTCACGTGTTACATGTCAATTATCAATTGCGCGGATCCGACTCAACTGCCGACGAAGAATTTGTGTGTAAAACGTGCGAGAAACTTCAAGTACCGATCGAGATTCGGCGTGTAGATACGCCTCAGATCTTAAGAGAATCGGGCGGAAACTTGCAAGATGTTGCCCGTAAAATTCGGTACGATTGGTTTCACGAAGTGTTGGGTGAATCAGAAGCAGCGTATGTTTTACTCGCGCACCATGCCGACGATCAAGTTGAAACATTTTTTCAACACATTGCGCGTAAGTCTGGAATCATTGGAATGGCAGGTATGTTGGCACAAAATGGAAGAATCATTCGACCTTTTTTGCACTTAGAGAAGTCGGAAATTTTGCGCTTTGCTGTAAACAACCGAATCTTTTGGCGAGAAGACGCATCCAATCTGAAAAGTGATTACACACGCAACAAGCTTCGAAATCTGATTTTACCGGGTGTAGAATCTCATATCCCTGCACTAAAAGCTTCGGTACTTCTGCTTGTGGACGCTTTTCAAGAAACACAAAGGCAGTTGGAACACGACGTGAAACCGTATGTGGAATTGCTACAATCGACGGGGATGTTGACCCATGTGCAGTATGATTCGCTTTCTGAGTTTCAATTGGCAGAATTGTTGCGTACCCTTTCAATTCGTCAATCGGCAGTTGCATCGATTCGGCAACTTCGCAACGCGCAAAAAGGAAAAAAAATCAGTTGTGATGGCTACCAAATTATGCAAGAAAAAGATGCGTTTGGATTCATAAAATCGGAGACTTCAATTGCATATAGCTTGAAAATTGATTCCGTTGAAAAATTGCCGACCCTCTTTTCAAAAGATATTCTCTATTTGGATGCCGATCAAATACGAGGGGAGCTTATTCTTCGAAAATGGAAAATCGGTGACCGAATTTCACCGGTAGGAATGAAAGGATCGAAGTTAATTTCCGATATCTTGACGGAGTCAAAGCTGAAATCGAGCGAACGTAAACACGCGTTGGTATTGACCGATGAAGAAGACGTTTTGTGGTGTGTGGGAATGAAAATTTCTCGAAAGTGTACCGTTTCAGCATCTTCCAAAAAACTAGTGCGCGTGCAGGTG
>SSGT01000034.1 GCA_008017065.1 Crocinitomicaceae bacterium | reverse complement strand
GAGAAACCAAATTTCTTTTGTCTCAATTTTGCAAATCCAGACATGGTAGGTCATACGGGTGTGTATGATGCCATTGTAAAAGCCGTCGAAACGGTAGATTCCTGTTTGCAAGAAGTAATTGAAAAAGGAAAAGCGTTGGGCTACGAATTTTTGGTCATTGCAGATCATGGAAATGCCGATTTTGCCATCAATCCTGATGGTTCGCCCAATACAGCGCATTCGTTGAATCCAGTTCCAGTCGTATTGGTTACATCCAATCACTTGAAATTGAAAGATGGAATTTTAGCGGATGTTGCACCCACGATATTGAATCGCATGGGAATTGCCGCACCGATGGAAATGACAGGGAAAAGTTTGGTGGAATATTAAGTAAATTGTAAAGATCCATTCATAAGTTCTTGCCGAGAATCCATTATTCTCGGCTTTTTTGTGTAATTACCTAAAAATCTAACCTTTAACGAGCTGAATTCTCGTCGACTCAACGTCCAATGCTACAGTGTACACACTTTTTTAGCAGATTTCACCTATTTTTTTTCATTTCAAATGAACCTTTGCTATTGCGCTGAGTAGTAGTTTTAGGAACATGAAATGAAGTGCACTGATTTTCGTTAAAAGAAGTTACGTATGAAAAAAATAATAATTTGTGCTTTCATTTGTTTGCATTTTTTTGCGGCAAATGCACAACAATTGGAAACGGTTTACAGTGTTGCACGTGAACAACGATCGATGGAATGGTACCAAACGCAACAGCAATTATGGAAAGCTGAAACGCAAAAAAACAAACTGGATGCAACCGCATGGTACAACTATTACAGTGCAACGCGTGCGATGCGCAATTCATGCTATTCGGAGCGAGATCCTGAAGGTTCTGCAAAAAAAAGAGAAGAATACAGCCAACAATGCGCACAAATTGTGGAAGAAGCCTATAAAGTGATTCCCAACTCGTTTGAAGCCAATCACATGAAATGGTGGGACGGAAATAACAATCCCGCATTAGTACCCTTTTTGATGAAAGCGTATGAAATCAACCCCAACGATACCCGTGCGTACGAAGACATTATGATTCAATACGAACTGCGACGCGAACGAGCCAACTTCAATCATTTTGCAAATAAGCTATTTTTAGCGAATGAGCTTCCATCGAGTTTACTGAATTGGGGGTACAATTTACTTGCAGAGTTGGACCAAAATGCAATCGTGTTTACAGCGGGTGACAACGATACGTATGCTGGCTGGATTGTGCAGGGAGCGAAAAAATTTCGAGAAGACGTTACGATCATCAACACCTATTTGATAACGGATGATGACTATCGAAAGATTTTGTTTAAAGAACTAAATATTCCTCCATTGGATATCAAAGTGAACAAAGGTCCGCAAGAAGACGCAGGCAAAAACCAAGAAATTGTATTTGAGCACATCCTGAAAAATAAAGTAGGCATTCCGGTATACATTTCGACAACCGCTATTTCGTATTTTGATAAAAAATTTGCCGAGAATTTGTATTTAACTGGATTGGCTTACAAATACAGCGCTGAAGAGATTGACAATATTTCGATCATTCAACGCAATTACGAAAGTCGGTATCTGTTGGACTATTTAAAACAAAATTTCTCCTTTCATTCCATGAATACGCATTCGAAGTACTTTGATGAAACATACATTCCTTCGATGTTGAAACTCTACAAACATTATCAAGAAAGTGAATCGTTTTTCAAAATGAAAGCGTTGGAACCACTGATTTTGTCTATTAGTGAAAACTCAGGACAACAAACCGAAATCGTTGATTTTTTGAGTAAAAACCGAACAACTCCCACCTTCTTGACGGCACTTTTGGACGTAAAATCGCTGGAAGAAACGATGATTCCAATTGCTGCGAACGTAAAAATGAGCAAATACGAAACAACGAATGAGGCATATCAGAAATTTTTAGACAATGCGTTGCGATCAAAGCAACTCGATTTTTACAAAACCATTGTTTACGATTCAACACAATGGAGCAAGAAGTTTCCACAATCAACCACCGAACCAATGGTAGCAAATTATCATTGGCATCCGGCCTACAAAAATTATCCCGTAGTGAACATTTCGCACGAAGCTGCCCTCGCCTACTGCGCCTGGCTCACCGAACAATACAATTTGCAACGCAAGCGAAAATACACGAAGGTATTGTTTCGTTTGCCAACCGAAAAAGAGTGGAAATACGCTGCAGGCGAGGGAAATGAAAATGCCAAATCCAGCTTTCCAAAGGAGGAAGTGAAAAACGAAAAAGGGTGTTATTTAGCCAATATAAAAACGGGTGATAAGACCTTCTTTGAAGATGGCGCATTTTTTACTGCGCAAGTAAGTTCGTATGTTGCCAACAAATTGGGCTTTTACAACATGACTGGAAATGTAGCTGAAATGATTCAAACCAAAGGTGTAGCCAAAGGAGGATCGTGGTACGACACATTTGAAATGTCTGATTTTCAGAAAAGTACCACCTATCAGAATCCTGATCCAGGAGTTGGTTTCCGCATCGTACTTGAAATAATTGAAGAATAACCTTGAAAAACAAGGACAAATACATGCTGTGCAGCGATGAGGAACTGATGGTTGAAATCATTGTCCATCACTCCCATCCTGCACTTGCTTTGCTTCACGAACGGTATAGCGGAAAACTCTATGGCTACTTTCTAAAAATGATGAACGATCGCGAAAAGGCCAGTGATTTTGTGCAAGATATTTTCTTGAAAATCATGGAAAAAAAGCACTTGTTTGACCCAGAACGAAAATTTCAAGCTTGGATTTTTACAATTGCCAGCAACATGTGTAAAACCGCGTTTCGAAGTCCGCAATTCGTCGCACTTAGTTCCGAAGAAATCGATCAGAAATCGCACGGTCATTTGAGTGAAAATCTGCACGAAAAGGAACGGTTCAAAATCCTATACAAACGCAGTTTAAATCAATTGGAAATGCATCACAAAACAACGTTCATTCTACGTTACATGGAAAACTTTAGCTTAAACGACATTGCTGAAATTACTGAAGTTTCTGTTGGGACAGTAAAATCTCGTCTGTTTTACGCCACCCAAAAAATGACTAAATTACTCCACGAATACGATCCGCGGCAGGAAATTAACTTATTCAAAATAAATTGATATGGAATCTCACTTAGACGCAATCCACGAAAAAATCTTCGACTGGCTAGAGACCGCCGATTGGTCGGATTTGACACCCGCCGAACAAAACGAAGTACTGTGTGTGATGACAGCAGATCAATATGTGCTACAACGTCGGGTCATCACGGAAGCTTCTTCACTTTTTGCAGACGAACAACCCGCCTTGGTACTTCCACAGTCGACCACCAAGATGGCGCTGCAACAACGAAGCATCCCGTTGTATCAAGCAATTTTAGCAGTTGCTGCTACCGTGTTGGTCTTTCTTTTTATTTGGCCATCTGAATCAGCAAACCAAACAGCGGTGCTCCCAACCAACGTTCAACAAATCGATTCGGTGTTTATACGCGATACAATTATAAAATACGTCACTACCACGCAGGAAATTGAGCGTGTAGTTTACGATACGCTAAAAATCATTGCTGAACGAGTCGTTTCACCACCAACAACGCGTATGTTTGACGGAAAACCTTCGTTTGAACCAATCGATATTACGCTCGAAAACCAAAAGAAAAAAGGCAATTCGTTGCAAGACGACAATTCGATTCAACTGCTTCCATCGATTGTCAATTCCATTTACTAGAAAAAGATGATTTTGATCAGCTTTCAAAATATTAACAACTCAAGACACCGAAGGTGAGGCGTTAATTTTGTAAATTTGCAACCATAAAACTAAGAGACATGAAAAAGTGGATTTTCACGGCGATTGTATTTTCGATGACTACCCTTCAATCACTCTATGCACAAGGATGTTCTCAATGTAGAATGCTTTCCGAACAAAGCAGTGAATTGGATGAATCTTCGTTTGGTTCAAACATCAACATGGGAATTTTGTACTTGATGTTGATTCCCTATTTTTTGATTCTATTTCTCTTCAGAAAACGCATCGTTTCGTTTTTCAGAAGTCGGTTTTCTCGGTAATCGCGTTGCACTTTCTGCACAAAAAAAGGACAAATTTTACAACTTGTCCTTCACTAATTTTGTGGTCATACCAACTTAACTACCGCAGTACAGGCAATCGTCGTCCTCGTCCAACTGAGGCTGAAACTCAATGGCTGGATTCAATTGCTTCTTAAGATCATAAATCGCTTGTTGTGTTTCTCCGTCTTCGAAAATGTTTCCTGTCAAAAGTGATTTTAACCGCGTGATTTCCGCCTGAATGTGTGATTCTTCCATGATGTATTATTGTAAATTTGAAGCCTGAAATTACGACCTTTTTTTGGGTTTTGAATCAAAAGTTTACAACATTTTTTTGTGGAAAAAATACGTACAAAATTTATCCGTTGAGTAGAACAATTTGATGGTCGTAATTCCGGTCGGGTTTATTGGATTTATGCATCATTGCCGTTTTTTCAAAAATTTACTGTTACTTTTACAGACACGAACATTATAGCTCCAAGACACTAAATAAATTAGGTATGAAAACTCAACTGTGGATCATCGTTGCACTACTTTTTATCGGTTCAGTTGCTTTGTTTTCTTGTGAAAACAGCAAATCGAAAGAAACAGAAATAGCTACATCGTACCAAAAACTTTCCAACGAAGAGTCCATCGATGCGGAGATAAAAACCATCGACGACGAAATCGCAAAATCGGATCAGATCGCAAATTCACTGAATTATTCGAAAGAAAATGGAGAAGCGATTCAAGTAATCGCACACCTTTCAAGCAACAATGAAATTTTAAAACTAGAAGAAAAATTTACGGGCGGAGAAGGAAAAAACACGGGGAAAATCTTGTACTACTTGAAAAATGGTATTCCTTTTACAACCAAAGAGTTATTTGAAGACTACACCGATGCGCAACACCCCAAATTTGTGGAGCGAATCTCGTATTACGATGTCAAAGGAAATGTAATGGCAACCAAAGAAAAAAGAGTCAATTACGAAGAAGAATTACCCAATGTAAACTACGTTTCGGCACCAAAACACACGTGCAAAATGGATAAGGCGATGCGTGTCTTGAACCAAAAAGGAGAATTTGAGTTGACTTTTCAAGGGTTTGTTGAAACAGACGCCTTAAACTATTTGATCGTTGGTCAGCCTGGAGAAAACGGATACACAAGTGCAATGCGTATTGAATTCAACGACAAATTTATCGTCGATGCGTTCAAGAATCAACGCAAATACTTGAACCGAAAATGCCGTGTTTCGTTTGCTGTTTCGGAAAATTCGGGGTTTGAATACCAAGTGTATACCGGCGGTGAATGGTTGGATTAAATTAAATGGTTTCAAGCGCAAAGAATTCTGCACCTGAAACCAATTCAATAAACTTCATTTACAATGCGTTTTCAACGATCGTTTGAACCTCATCCAAGGTCAAATCTTGTCGCTCACCCATTGCAATCCAATTGCGTTCTGCAAATCGAGCACGGATAATTGCAGCTGCATCCGTCGCATCGTTCGTGTAATCGGAAATTTTTGTGCGAATCCCCAAGGATTGAAAAAATTCTTCTGTTTTTGCAATCGCCTCCCGCGCGATATTGTCGCCCTTCAGATTCCAAACACGTTTTCCGTATTGTTCTAATTTCTCTTTTTTGTTTTCGAATTTTACTTCAAACAAGCGTGGACAAATAATCGCCAACGATTGTGCATGATCAATGCCGTACAACGCCGTCAATTCGTGACCAATCATGTGTGTCGACCAATCCGTTGGTACTCCGCAGCGTAGATTTCCATTCAACGCATGATTAGCACACCACATCAAATTGGCTGCCGCTTCGTAATCCGACGGTTTTTCCAAAACAGTTGGTGCAATCTCAATCAACGTAGCCAAAACAGCTTCCGCTTCGCGCTCTTGCAATCGATTTCCCGTTGGATACGTGATGTATTGCTCCAAGGTGTGCATAAATGCATCCGTAATACCGTTTGCCAACTGACGTGTTGGAATTGAAGCGACAACCGTTGGATCTAAGAATGAAAACACTGGAAAAAACAACGGTCCTCCCATGGTTCTTTTTTCTTTCAGGGACGAACGACTGATTACGGCGCCACTATTTGCCTCTGATCCGGTTGCAGGCAAGGTCAAAATACTCCCAAAAGGAACAGCCGTGGTAAACATTTTTCCTTCCTCGCGCATCAATACTTCCCAGGGATCACCATCGTAATTGACCGCACCCGAAATAAATTTTACGCCGTCAATCACCGAACCACCACCTACGGCTAAGATAAACCCGATGTGTTGACTTCTGCATACTTCTACCGCTTGCATGAGCGTATCAAATTCAGGATTTGCTTCGATTCCACCAAATTCAATAACTTCAAACGAAGCCAATTCCGTGCGGATTTTATCCAACAATCCAATTTTTTCGACACTTCCTCCACCGTAAGCAAGTAAGATTTTGGTAGAAGCAGTTGCACTTGTAATGTAAGTTGATAATTTACTTAGTTGGTCTTTACCGAAGATGATTTTGGTAGGATTTTGAATTTCAAAATTGAGCATTTTAATGTATTTTAAATGTTTGAATCAATATTAGTCATTTCAGAAATAACGTTTTCAGAATTGGGAAAAATTATCATTTCATTTTTACAGATTGATTGATTTTGATTGCGTGAACAAAATAAAGCAATCATTTGTTTGTTAAGGATAGTTGAAAAGAATAACTTTGTTTAATATATTACCAAACATGGGAGAATACAAAGCCGGTCCGTTTTTAGAGCAAATAGAATTTCCGAAAGACCTTCGTGAGAAATTCGATGTCAATGACTTGCCACAAGTCTCTGATGAATTGCGTCAGTACATTGTGGACGTAATTTCTGAAATCGGCAACAGCCATTTCGGCGCAAGTTTGGGTGTTGTAGAGCTCACGGTTGCTTTGCACTATGTTTTCAACACACCTGAAGATCAACTTGTTTGGGATGTCGGGCATCAAGCTTATGGACACAAAATCTTGACCGGACGAAGAGACGTATTTCACACCAATCGCATCAAAGGTGGAATTTCTGGATTTCCGAAACGCAGTGAAAGTGAATACGATACATTTGGTGTCGGTCACTCTTCGACTTCTATTTCAGCAGCTTTGGGAATGGCCGTTGCAAGTAAATACAAAGGCGAAAAACAAAAGCAACACATTGCAGTAATCGGCGATGGAGCGATGACCGCTGGATTGGCTTTCGAAGGGATGAATCACGCAGGATTTGAGAAAGATGCGAATTTGTTGGTCGTTTTGAACGACAATTGCATGTCAATCGACCCAAATGTGGGTGCTTTGAAAGAATATTTGACCGACATCACTACTTCTCACACGTACAACAAAGTGAAAGACGAAGTGTGGAAATTGTTGGGGAAAATATCCAAATTTGGTCCTGACGCTCAAACCGTTGCTTCAAAAATTTCAACGGCGCTTAAAAGTTCCTTGTTGAAACAAAGCAATCTTTTTGAGGCATTGAATTTCCGCTATTTTGGTCCCGTTGACGGACACGATGTGGTTGGATTGGCAAAAATACTAGAAGACTTAAAAGACATCCCTGGACCTAAATTGTTGCATTGCATCACCATGAAGGGCAAAGGATACAAATATTCTGAAGAAGGAAATCCGACCAAATGGCATGCACCAGGTGTTTTCAATAAAGAAACGGGAGAAATTATAAAAGTTGTTCCAAAATCACCGGAACCACCCAGATATCAAGACGTTTTTGGTCACACAATTGTAGAATTGGCCGAAAAAAACGCGAAAATCATGGGAGTAACTCCTGCGATGCCGTCGGGATGCTCGTTAAACATCATGATGGAAGCGATGCCTGATCGCTCGTTTGACGTCGGAATTGCTGAGCAGCATGCGGTAACTTTCTCCGCAGGACTCGCAACGCAAGGAATGGTTCCATTTTGCAATATCTATTCCTCGTTTATGCAACGTGCGTACGACCAAGTGTTGCATGATGTTGCTTTGCAAAATCTAAACGTTGTGTTTTGTTTAGATCGCGGTGGATTGGTTGGTGCCGATGGAGCAACACACCACGGAGCATACGATTTGGCCTACATGCGCTCCATTCCAAATATGGTTGTTTCTGCACCAATGAATGAAGCTGAGTTACGCGATTTAATGTACACTGCACAGCAAGACAACATGGGACCTTTTTCAATTCGCTATCCGCGAGGAAACGGTGTGATGACAGAATGGAAAACGCCTATGAAAGCCATCAAAGTGGGAACTGGAAGAAAAGTTTCTGCGGGCGACGATGTGGCGATATTGACGATTGGACATGTTGGGAATACAGCGCAAACGAGTATCAAAGCCTTGCAAGCAGATGGAATTTCTGTAGCTCACTACGACATGCGTTTTGTAAAACCATTGGATGAAATGCTGTTGCACGAAGTTTTTGCCAAATTTGACAAGGTCATCACCATTGAAGACGGTGCGATCATGGGCGGAATGGGATCTGCAGTACTCGAATTTATGGCCGACAATAAATACACTGCCCACGTGATTCGCCTTGGAATTCCTGACAAGTATATTCACCACGGAACTCCGGCTCAACTGTACGCAGAGTGCGGATTTGATCATGTTGGCATCATCGCAACTGTCCACAAAATGGTTGGTTTTGAAGCAAATAGTGCGAACGATTCAATTGCAAATATCGGTTAATCATCGGTAAAAATAAATAGCAAATTACACCATAAAAAAAGAGGTTGTCTTTCGCACGACAACCTCTTTTTAATTTCGTAAAACCGAATTATTTACCTGCTTTCATTGCAGTAGCAATTACCTCTTCAGACATTTTTACATAGGCCATGTCTTCGTCAGCCGCTGCTAATTTATTTGCTTGTTTTGCTGTTTCGATCGCACCTTTGTAATCTTTCAATTCCAATTGAATACGCGCTTTCAACAAAGCAGTCCAGTAATACGTTGGATTCAATTCAAACGCCTTTGTAGCCCACTCCAACGCTTGTTTCATATCTTTTTTGTTCTCGTAGTAATACGATGCCGCTTGGTGGAAAGGACGACCATCTTTCGCCATTACTGACTCGATGTTTTTCATTACTTTTTCGTCAAACTCAACAGCAATTTCAATTGCTACCAAGGTGTTCTCCCACGACAATTCAAGCGTTGCAGTTTTCGCAGTCAAATTGTTGAAACCAATCGTAAAAGTTTCCACTTTATCTGCTTTGATTTGTGGTTTTACTTTGAAACGCATCAAATCTTCTGCTTCCGTATACCCTGATGTTCCAGACAATTTTGGGTTTTTGTTTAAGATAATTGTCCATTCACCTTTTGAAGGGATTGAAAACAAGGAATACGAACCAGCTGGTACAAGTTTTCCGTCGATTTTAACATCCTCACCAAATGTAATTTTAGTTGCTGCGTTGGCACCTGTTCTCCACAATACATCAAACGGAACAACATCTCCAAAAACAACTCTTCCTTTTGCACTTGGACGATTGTATTCAACTGAAATTTCTGAAAGACCGAAAGCTTGTTTTACAGTTGCTGTTGGACTTGAAGCAGGCATTTTGATCGTTTGTGCTTGTAAACCCAAACTCAAGGTAAGTGCAAAAAATGCAATAATTACTTTTTTCATTGTGTTGTTTTTAAGTTATTTGTTAAAATTAAAAAATGATTTATTCTTGTGAAACAATTGAAATTGTAAGATGTTTAGGCTTTTCTAAAGTTCTTCAACGGACTTTCAATTACCCAAAAGATTCCGATAAAAATAAGTATTAAGAAGTTATTGAACAAGAATTTAACAATTCCACCCGCTTCAAAATCAAACCAAGACGCAATCCAAAAAAGGAACAAACTACTTCCCAAATACAGTGTAAACTTCCGCAAATTGTACTTGATTGGATAATGTTTTTGACCCAGCAAATAGGATGCAACCATTTGAGAGGCATACACAATAAGTGTCGCCCAAGCACATGCGATATACCCGTAACTCGGTATAAAAAGGACGTTAATTAAAACCGTCAATGAAGCTCCACCAATCGCGATATAAGCCCCAAATTTTGTCTGTCCGCTCAACTTGTACCAAATACTTTGATTGTAATAGATTCCAAGAAATACGTTTGCAAGCAATAAAATCGGTACGACCTTCAATCCTTCCCAATAACTTTCATTACTGATGAAATGGCGAAAAATATCGATATTTAGCGATACAACCAAGAACACCACACATACCATCGCGATGAAATAATTCATCACTTTTACATACACTTTATTCTTGTCCTGGTTTTTCGCTTGTGCAAAAAAGAATGGTTCGGCCGCATACCGATAGGCTTGCAACAAAATAGAAACCAACATCGCCAATTTGTAGCACGCACTGTAAATACCCACTTGGATCATCGAATATTCAACCGATTTTCCGCTAGCATGCGTAATGTGTTTGAGTAAAATTCTGTCGATTGTTTCATTAATAATCCCGGCAAAGCCTGCAATTACAAGCGGTGCAGCATATTTAAACATTTCTTTTCCCAATTCCCAATTGTACGTCCATTTTAGCTGCAGAAAGTCTTTGTATAACATAACTGGCTTTACCAACGAAGCCAATAGGTTGGCTATCAAAATGAAGAAAACACCCTCTTCAGGGCGGGACGCATCGAAGAGAAAAATGATTAAAACAAGATTCAACAAAATATTTACCGCAATAGATGTAAACTGAATGGCAGCAAATTTGACCGCTTTTTCATCGGCACGTAACTTGGCTAGCGGCAAACTTGAAACCGCGTCAATACAAACAATTGTGATCAACAAGATGATGTACTCGTTGTGGTCGCCATACAGCATCGCGTCTGCAATGTTTTGGTTAAAAAACAAGACAACCAAGAAAAACAAAACGTTGATACCGATGACGGTTAGAAAACTGTTTCGAAAAACGGTATCGCGGTCGTCCTTTTCATGTAAAAACTTAAAAAAGGAAGTTTCCATGCCGAACGTTAGCAATACAATCAAGAAAGCAACCCATGCGTACAATTCAGAAACGACACCATACTTTTCTGGATTGATGTATTGCGTATGAAGTGGGACCAACAAATAATTTAAAAGCCTTCCAAGAATACTTGGAAGGCCATAAATGGCAGTTTGCCCCATTAATTTTTTTATCGGATTCAATTAAGCTCGAAAATTTGGTTTTCTTTTCTCAACGAACGCCGTGGTCCCTTCGACGAAATCAGCTGTTCCGAAGCAATTTCCAAATTCGGATATTTCTACTTCAAATCCATTTACCCCCGATTTAAAATTCGCATTAATCGCTTGAATTGCAGCTGCGATTGCGGTTGCGGAATTATTCAAAATCTTAGACGCCATTTTCTCTGCACGCGCATGTAATTCCTCGAGTGGACAAACGTCATTAACCAATCCCCATCTCAATGCTTCGTCAGCTGCGATCATTCCCGCAGTGAACACCATTTCGTTTGCTTTTCCGCGACCAACCAATTGTGGCAAGCGCTGTGTGCCACCATATCCAGGAATTAAACCCAAGGAAACTTCCGGCAATCCCATTTTTGCATTTTCTGAAGCGATGCGAATGTGACACGACATGGCTAATTCCAATCCACCACCCAATGCAAATCCATTGACTGCTGCGATTACAGGTTTAGACATTTTTTCAATGAAATCAAACAGTAATTCCTGCCCGCGAGCCGCTAATTCTTTCCCTAAAATCACATCAAATTCTGCGAATTCTTTAATGTCGGCTCCTGCTACAAACGCTTTTTCGCCTGAACCAGTCAAGATAACAACACCTGTTTGCGGATCTTTATTTGCATCGTCCAATGCCAAACGCAATTCACGAATGGTTTCTTTGTTTAATGCATTCAGCTGCGACGGACGGTTGATTGTAATCCATCGGATTTGTCCTTTTTGCTCCGCGATAATATTATTGTATGCCATGTTTTGTAAATTTTTCATTGTAAAGATAAAAAATCCAATTCGAAAGGACCACTTACTCTGTTAAATAAAGTAATTGGATTGGATATTTTTGTTGAAGTTGCTTCCATTTTTGCGGATCATTCGTCACTATGGCAACGGAAAAGCCGCGTTTCAAAAGATCTTGAATTTGATCTTCCGATGGTTCAAATGGATAAGCAATTTCGTCGTGAAAATACATCCACGATAAATTCAAGTAAAT